>DATJQO010000034.1:0-17457 GCA_035505695.1 Mycobacterium sp. | reverse complement strand
AGCGCGGCGCAGCCGGGCGAAGCGGGTCGCCACCATCGACAATGTGGCGATCGCGAGCGCGGCGCAGCCGGGCGAAGCGGGTCGCCACCATCGACAATGTGGCGATCGCGAGCGCGGCGCAGCCGGGCGAAGCGGGAAGGTGATGGGATGGCTCCGGGCGCAACAGCGGACCGACGCGACAATGTGCTGATCGTGCACTGGCACGACTTGGGGCGCTATCTCGGTGCCTACGGGCACACCGATGTATCCAGCCCCCGGTTGGACCGTCTTGCCGCCGAAGGCATCCTGTTCACCCGGGCTCATGCCACCGCGCCGCTGTGCTCACCGTCGCGCGGCTCCCTGTTCACCGGTCGCTACCCGCAAACCAATGGTTTGATCGGTCTGGCGCACCACGGCTGGGAATACTACAGCGGTATCCGGACACTCCCGCAGATACTGACCGAAGCTGGTTGGTACACAGCACTATTCGGCATGCAACACGAGACGTCCTATCCGCAACGGCTGGGCTTCGAAGAGTTCGATGTGTCGAACTCGTACTGCGAGTACGTGGTGGACAAGGTGGGTCAGTGGCTACGGGATAGCACTGAGGATCTCGGAAGCCAACCGTTTCTGTTGACCGCGGGATTCTTCGAGACCCACCGACCATATCCGCGCGACCGCTATCAGCCGGCGGACAGCGCCGATGTCGAAGCGCCTGACTACCTGCCCGACACCGACGAGGTGCGCGACGACCTCGCGAGCTTCTACGGGGCGATCGCGACGGCCGATGCCGCCGTCGGCCAGCTGTTGGGCAGGCTGGTCGAAACCGGGCGTGACACCAGCACCTGGGTGGTGTTCTTCACCGATCACGGTCCGGCGTTTCCCCGGGCCAAATCCACGCTGTACGACGCCGGCACCGGCATCGGCATGATCATCCGTCCTCCCACCGGCCGGGGCGTGGCCCCCCAGGTCTACGACGAACTGTTCAGCGGCGTCGACTTGGTGCCGACCCTGCTGGGCCTGCTCGGCCTGGAGGTTCCACCCGACGTCGACGGCGTGTCGCATGCACCCGCCTTGCTCGCCCCCGACCAGCGCGTCGGCCCGGTGCGCGACTGCGTGTACACGACGAAGACGTATCACGACTCGTTCGATCCCATCCGCGCGATTCGGACCAAGGAATACAGCTACATCGAGAATTACGCGCTGCGGCCACTGCTCGACCTGCCGTTGGATATCAAAGGAAGCCCGTCCGGGCTGGCGGTTGCGCCGTTCATCTCCGGACCACGGCCGCAGCGTGAACTGTACGACCTGCACGCCGACCCCACCGAGACCACCAACTTGCTCTCGGATCACAACCCGGGCGCGGACGAGATCGCAGCGGATCTGGCTGTGCGCCTACATGATTGGCGTGAGCAGACGGGCGACGTCCTGCCCTCGGAGTTCGCCGGTACCCGCATCGCGGCGCGTTACACCGAAACGTATTTGCAGATCCATCGGACCAAACCCACGCCGCGGTCGGCGATCGCCGCCGACCGCGGTATCGAGGACAAAGCGAAGTCCACCGAACAATAGCCGCAGGCGTCACGGGCCGGACCAACCGGCTGAGCGGTGCGCGCCACCGACCTCGGCGACGATGAACACCCGCCGGAACGGGAAAATCGTAATGCCGTCGGCCCTGGGCGGATAGGCGTCGTCGAGCAGCGGGATGAGCTCGGAGCGGAACTGCTCCCAGCCCTCATCGCTGAGCCGCTCGCGCACCGGAACCAGCGCCGTGCCGGTGATCCAGTCCAGCACCGGATGCTCGCCGGTCAGCTGGTGTAAGTATGTGGTCTCCCAGACGTCCACCTTGCATCCGGCGTCCAACAGCAGGTTGGCGTAATGCATCGGCGCTTGAACCACCGCACCGACTCGAAATGGTATGTCCCGCATAGGCTTTGCGTAGGGCTCACGTCGGGCCAGGGTACGCACCGTGGCGTGTGACGGCGTCTCGAAGTTGCCCGGCATCTGCACGCCGATCCACGATCCGGGCGCCAACTCGCCGGCCCACCGGACCAGCAGGTCGGAGTGCTCGGGCACCCAGTGCAAGGCAGCGTTGCTGACCACGATGTCGGTATCGGGCTTGGGCTTCCAGTCCCGCACGTCGCCGATGACGGCGTTGATTCCGCGTTCCTTTGCGGCGGCGACCATCTCCGGCGAGGTGTCGATCGCCTCGATCACCGCGTCGGGCCAGCGCCCGGACAGGTACTTGGTGAGGTGACCGGGGCCGCAACCGAGGTCGACCACCCGGCGCGCCCGCTTGGCGCCCACCCGGGACAGCAGATCGTAGAACGGGCGGCTGCGATGGTCGGCAAAGGCCAGGTAGACGTCGGCATCCCACATGTCGGTCCTCCTGATCAACGCGCCGTCGCTCATCGGCTGGTAGACAAACCGTATTACGGTATGCCGTCCGGGCGTCGCCCGAGTGGTCCCGCGGGACGTTCTCGCGCGCCGTTACGTGGTAGCAGTACCGGCGAGCGGTGCCCGGTGAGCACCTCCGGCAGGGGTGGGCCAGTACAGCCGTGCCAACAAGTCGGCGGGCGCATCCGTGTACCCGTCCAACCGTCGGGTGGCCAGCAGGTCCAACGCGTGCAGCGCCGGCAGGTGGTTCCCGCGCTCCGCGGTCAGCCCGGCCACCGGTGGTGTCCGTCCCGGCGGCGTATCGGTCAAAAACGCGCAGGCGGCCGCCACGGTGGGGCGGGTTCCGTCGCCGGCGATCTCCAGCGCTGTGCAGGTCTCGCGCACCGGATATGAGCGGATGGCATCCAGCGTCTGCGGCAGCGTGGTGTCCGCCCGAATCTGGTATGCCGCAACGTAGTCGGAGGCGCCGCATTGCACCGCGGCCCATCTCTCACGGGCGTTGGAGGTGAGCAACCGCGGGACGTCGTCGGGCGCGACCGTCGTTGCCTCCCAACCAATCTCCCGCAGGTGATCGACCAGCCGGCGCACCGCCACCTGGGCGGTCTCGTGCAACGGGATTTGCGGTGAGCGCGCCTGCAGCGCCGCCAGGTTGTCGACGGCCGAGATGGTGAGACCAATCCACGTTTCTCGCCTGGATGCATCAGAAGCATTGTCGCGGCTGGTGATCCGGATTTTGTCCGCGCGGATGCCGTAGCGGTCCAGGTACTGGGCGATCAGTGGCAGCGGGAGCCCATCGGCGTCGCCGTCCGGCGCCCCGACGCGCACCAGCGCGGTCGTTTTCATAGGCACGGGATCGGGGTCAAACACGTTGGGGCGGACCATGATCGCCAGTCGGCGGCGCGCAATGGTGGTGAGGTACAAGCCGCGCCAGCACCCGAACAGCACGATCACGACGGCCACGGCACCGCCGAGCAGCCATTTGTCCCAGGCCGATCGCCAGGGGTAGGCCATCGTCGCGGGCACAACGGCCAACAGCGCCAGCGTGATGCGGCCACGCCCGGGTATCGGTATCCAGCGGTGCAGACTCACGAGGTCGGGTCCTTTCGTCGTGCGGCGATCGCTGCGATCGCGCCCGCGGCCGCGACAAGCAGCACCAGCGCGGCGGTGCCGATCAGCGCCACGGTCCGCGGTGTGGTGTCCTTGGGCGCCGGTGCGGGCGGAACGGCAACCGGCTTCGCCGGTGTCCCGCCGGCCTGGTTGCCGGCGGGCAGTTGCCAGGTCAACGCCGCGACCGGGTCCACGCTGCCGGCGCCGACCAGATTGGACGGCTCCCGCGCGCCACCCAGCGCGGTCGCGGTGATCCGCCGAATTACTTGTTTGGCGGTCAGGTCGGGATACTTGCTGCGCACCAGCGCCGCGACCCCCGACACGTAGCCGGCGGCATAGCCGGTGCCGCTCAGGGCGAGTAGTTGTTGGTGTTCGCCGGGCAGGCCGTTGGCCAGGCCGCCACCGTCGCCGTTGCTGACGGATACGATGCGTTCGCCCGGAGCCGCGATGCCCACCCACGGCCCGGCCATGGTGAATTTGGACGGTTGCCCTTCCGGCGTCAGCGAAGCCACCGACAGCACGTAGGGCTGCCATACCGACGGGATGGAGACCGACGCGACGCCGCCCCAGTTTCGCGGATCGTCGGGGCGGCTCAGGTCGGTTAGCGGATTGGACTCGCACGAGCCGCCGCCTTGGGATCCGGTGGCGCCGGTGTCGCCCGCGGCGGCGATGATCACCGCGTCCTTGTCCACCGCCGCGTAGCGGATCGCCGCGCCCAGGGCGGCCTGGTCGATGGGCCGGTCGGCGGGCAGGCAGCTGATCGCCGAAACGTTGATCACCTTGGCGCCGAGGTCGGCCGCATGCACGATCGCCCGGCCGAGCGTCGCGACCTCAAGGGATACCCGCGCCAGCAGCGGATCACCGTCGGGTGTCTTCGGTGAGTATTGCGCGGAGGTCGTCCTGATCGAGAGCACCCGCGCCGCGGGCGCCACCCCGACGAAACCGTCGTCTCCGGGCTGGCCCGCGATGATCCCGGCAATCAGGGTGCCGCGTCCGTCGCAGTCGGTCAGTCCGTCGGTGGTCTCGACGAAGTCGCCGCCCGGATCAACGTTGGACAGCCGCGGACTGGGCCGCACTCCGGTGTCGAGCACCCCGACCAGCTGACCGTCGCCACGCGAGAATTTCCAGGCCGCAGGCAAATTCAGCATCGCCTGGCTGGGCGCCACGGCGTCCGGATCACTGCCGGGAATGACTCCGGACGTGGTACACGGCCCGCGCTGCTCCATCGGCTGCACGGGCCCGGGGGTGCCGCTGGGCGGCAGGACACCGGGATCGACCTTGGGCTGATCGATAGCCAGTGCCGGCGGACAGGTCCACACCACAGCTACCAGAGCGGCTGTGAGGCAGGCTGATCCGGCCCGGATCATCGATTGAGCACCCAGGCGAAAAGACCGACCAGATACGCCATGACCGGGATCAATGAAGCGTCGAGCCCGGCCGCGACGAAGCCCAGCAGCCGGCGCACCGGCAGTGAATAGCTTTCCGGCGCGGCGATTCCCGGGTTCAGTGCCACCACTATCCACACCGTCACCAGGGCGATCAAAACCAGCGCAGCGCCGAGGGCGGCGGGGTAGCGTCCCGTCGCGGTGTAGCACACCAGCAGCACGCCGGCACTCAGGTAGGGCTGAGCGAGCAGCCACGCTTTGCACGCGGCGGATTCCCACACCCGGGCCCGCAGGACCGACGCCGCCGCCGTCGCGGCAACCACGTACCAGCCCGCACCGCTGCACGTTTCGGGACGTACCGCGATCGCGACCGACCCGAGCACGGTGAGCAGGACTGCGGCAGCGACGAATCCGTTCTGGTGGGCATCGCCGATCCGCACTCGCCGCGGCAAGTCCTCGAGCACCCGCAACGACGGCGCGGCAGGGGTCGGATCACCCGGCGCCGGAATGACCGGCAGCGGAAAGCGGGCCCACAGCGCCGAGAGCGCAGGAGCTTCGATGGTGACCAGCAGCGCCGCCACGATCAGCCCGCAGCCGATCGTGAGCAACGGTGCGCGCCATAACAATTCGGCGCCGGCGGCCAGCAGCACCGCGGCTCCGACCACTGCGGTGGCGGTGAAGAAGCCGACGATGCGCTCACGCTCAGCGCCGGGCACCATCAGGGCGATCAGCGACCACGCGGTGACGCCGCCTGCGGCCAGCATCAATTGCGCCGGTCCGAATCTGCCGGGCACCGCCAACGCCAACGCAGCAGCGATGGGTACCAGCGCAGCAATCGACAGCGCCATTCCGGTGCGCGGCGAGCGCGCACTGATCAGTAGACCGCTGATCGCGGTCAGCGCCGCGACCACACTGACCGCGACCAATCCGGACAGCGCACTCGTGGCGACCCGGTAGCTGACCGCCAACCCGGTCACCAGGAAAACCACGGCGATCGACGCGGCCAGCGCGGCACGCCGGATATTCGCGATGCCCCAAGGCTGGCGCCGAGAGGTCGAGAAGATCATGGCGGCGTCGGCGATGTCCTCGATGATGCCCGGGGCGGCCGGACCCGCGGGTACCGGCAGCAGCGCCAGCAAGTCTCCGTCCACCACGCCGACGGTGTCCAGACTGGCATCGAGGCTGAACGGCGCCCCACCGATCGGGGCCAAGCTCAGTTGGGTGGCCGCCGCGATGTCGTGGCGATCCTCGGCGTCTCCGTCAGCGGCGGGAGCCGCCAAACGCTGGACGGCAGGGAGGATTTCGCGCACCGGCAACTCGGTGGGCAGGGCGATCTCGGTCAACCTGCTGTCCGTAAGGATCGCCACCCGGACGATCGGCATGACGGTACTGGACGTCATCGGACCCTCGAAACAGGCTGGGGCCATCGGTACAACATCGCGCTCTCTTCTCTATCGGTTTGGGTCATGAGGGTTGGGCGGAGAAATCTCGCGACAGCCGGTGGCCGCAGAACCACTGGGCGTCCGGCAGTAGCGCGGTCAGCTGTTCGATCGCGACGGCGATCGCGAACGGCGTTCCCGGGCTGAATGTCGACACCCACTCGCCGTCGAATGCCTCAGACGGGCTGACCAGGACACGCCCGGCGGTGGTGTCGACAATGCTCATCCCGACCTCGGTGGTGGTGTGCCGCCCGTCACGGCGGCAGCCGGCCACGATTTCGACGTAGCTGCGCGGCCCGGTGAACACCGACTCCACCACCGGCCGGGCTGACGACGGAATACCCAGGTATTCAAGGACTTCGGGGAGCGACGTGCCGGTGCGCAGCCGTTCGTCGGCCCGGGCGCCGACCCGCATCGGCATGCTGAACTCGTCGAATCGAGCCGGTGGTCGCTGCGCCAGCCCGACACCGAGGACGGGGACCAGTGCTCGCGGGTCGTCGATGTCCATGGCGGTGAAGGTGACCAGCTGAGCACTGCGCAACGTGACGACCGTCTTCGCGGTTGTAGCGGTGCGCTGCGCCACGACGCCGCGCAGCATTTCGCCGGCGCCGGTGGCCGTTCCCGGTCCGACGTAGCGCAAGTCCAGCCAGCGCTCCGGAAAGCACACCACCCTGACCCAGTCCGCGACCGCTGGGTTGACGACTCCGCCTTCCGATACCAGACCCATCTCGATCAGCTCGGCTTTCTGACGCGTCAAGAACGCGTCGCGTTGCGCGGCATCGCAATACGGCGAGGTGATCGCGAGTACCCACGGAAAGCTGCCCGCGCCAACGGTTTCCGCGATGAACCAGGCGTGATCGACCGTCAGCTCGACGGCGTTGTGTGCTCGGCCTGTCACGGTCATCTAGGCGCTGACTAACCGCCCCATTTGGCGGCTTCAGCCTGGTCGCGGCCGAGCATCGACATGGTGTTGGCCTCGTGGGTGCTGGCCATGGCCTGGTAGGCCCGCACCAGAGCATCCATCGCCTGGTTCCACTGGGCTTGCCACACCTGATACGTCATCCCGGTGTCACCCTGCCAGGCGTTGGACAACGTGGCCTGCTCGCTGGCGATGTCCGCACCGAGCCCCTGCAACGTGCCGGCATAGCCCGACATGTCGGCGGCGTGGCCGAGCATGGCCGGGTAGTTGTACATGATCTGCGACATCTGGAAGTCCTTTCGCGATTGGTGGCGCTGGGATCAGAAGGCGGTGTAGCCGGAGGCGGCAGCGGCATCGGCGGCGACGTAAGTACCTGCGGCGTCCCCGAGGTTGGCTTGGGCGATGTCCAGCAGCGTGTTGACGCGAGAGGCGGCTTCCACGAAGCGGGCATGCGCGGCCTGAAAAGCCGCCGAGGCCTCGCCCTGGTGGAAGGCTTGGGCCGACACCGCCTCTTGCTCGGCCTGGCCGATCGTGCTGCGCATCAACGCCGCCTTGGCGCTGAACGCCGACTGCGCTGCCACCAATTGCGGGATATGAGCGTCCAACATGCTCATGGTGCTTCCTTTCTGTTGTGTCCGTTGGGGTTTCGCTGACTGACCTGCATCGTGCTGACGGTCTTACCCCCCTTCTCCGGAATCCTGCTCCCAAGTCCCCGGCACCATGGGTGTGCGGGGACCCCCGCCGAACTCGTCGTCGGCCAGCTTGGCCAATCCGGCCGCCTGGAGCGCGGTCTTTTTGAGCGCGGTTCCGGCGAACCCGAGCGTCCCGGCCCCATTCCCAGACGCCGTCGCTGCGGCCTGCCCGCCCGCGTCGCCGTAATCGGGGGGAACAGCGATGTCGGAGTCCGTATCCAAGAACTCGTCACCGTACTCCCGCATCGCGGCCCGCCGGCGTCGCCGGGCCCGCGCCTCGGCGCGACTCGCCGCCGCGGCACCGGCCGCCGGGATGGTGGCCGCCGGTGCTTTGGCGCCACCGCGACCACCCAGCGTCGGTCCCACGCCGATGTCCGGGTCACCGCCGCCGTCGACCAGGTAGGCGAAAGTCGCCGTGGGCGTGGCCGGCGCCGGTGCCGGTGTCGCGCCCGAACCGGCTGCAACCGTCGCGGCCGGGGCCGCGGCGGGAGTCGCCAGTGCCGGGGCTGGGGCCACCGCCGGCAACATCGACGGCTTGGTCGACGCGACCAGCGGCGCCGCGGCGGCACCGGCCGCGACCGGGACGATTTCGGCGGGCGCCGTCATCAGGGAACTGAGGCCGATGCCGAGCAGCAGCGGCAACAAGAAAGGTGCGGTCAAGATCGCGCCCCAGGTCGGCCAGCCGATGGCGTTGAAGAACACCTGGTAGGCGATGAAGAACAGCAGTGGACCATTGGCCGCCAGGAATGCGGGCAAGTTCGTCAGAACGTTCTGAATGATCTGCGACAGGTTCTGCAGCAGCTTTTCCAGCTGCTGCAGCAGGTTCTGCAGCCAATTGCCGGAGGAGCCGGTGGCGTTTTGCAGCGAGCTGACCGCCTGTGTTTGGCCACCCGGATTCACAATGGAAGGCGCCGGGGCGGTGCGCGGTGCCGAGGCGAGCGCCACGCCGGCGGCGGCCTGATAGGTGCTCATGGCGATCGCGGCCTGGACCCACATCCGCGCATAGTCGGCCTCGTTGAGCGCAATCGGAATCGTGTTGATGCCAAAGAAATTCGTCGCCAACAAGACACCGTGGATCATGTGGTTGGCGGCCAACTCGGCCAGCGCCGGCATCATGGCCAACGCGCTGGTGTACGCGGCGGCGGCGACCTCATGCGCTGCGCCGACGCCCGCGCTGTCGGCACTGGCCTGCTGCAGCCACGCCAGGTAGGGCAGATGCGCGGCCCCATACCGCTCGGCACTGGGTCCCTGCCAGGCCGCCGCCTGCACCTCCCCCAACAGCCCACTGAGTTCGGCTGCGGCCGTGGCATATTGGGCGCTCAGCGAGGTCCAGGCGCCGGCGGCCGCCAACAGCGGCCCCGGTCCTGGACCGGTGCTCAGCAACGCCGAATGCACCTCGGGCGGCGAAGCCATCCAGATGGATCCGAAGGGGGAACTCATTCTCAGCCGCCCGCGAACCCATAGCCGGCGGCCGCGGCGGTGTCGCCGGCAAGATAGCTCGCGCCGGACTCCCCGACGCCGACACCCGCGCGGCCAAGTTCCTCAACGCCCTGGGCCGCGACGACGGCGTGCTCCTGGCCTTGAACGCTGAACCCGAGCGCGGTTTGCAACGAGACCGGATCCACCGCCGGTGGCACCACCGCGGTAATCGCCGGAGCGGCCGCCGCATGCGCGGCCGCCAGCCGCGCCGTCAGCGCCTCGACGGCGGCGCTGGCCGCGGCCAAGCCTTCGGGAACCACTCGCAACGTCATGTCAGCTCCTCTGGTCCTTCTGTTCTGCTGTCACTTGCCATCACGGACTCCCCCACCAACGGGTTGACCAACTGCACGTACGTCGGACTGTCACTGTCGCCCAACAGGATCGCCCGTCCGGCGGGCAACCGGGCGAACCGTTGACCACGAATCTTGCCGCTGTCCTGCGGGTTGCCGGCCAGCATCAACGTGGTCGCCTGCAAGTCGTTGAAGCGGCGCAGCAGCGGGCTGGTCATCAGCGCGTGCCCCGATCCGGTGGCACGCGCGGTGACGATTACCCGCAGTCCCAAATCGGCGGCCTGCGAAAGGATCCCGAGCAGCGGAGTCCATGGCCGCTGCCCGATGTAGGGGCCGCTCATCGCCGGGGAGTCCGGAATCTGGTCGACGTCGTCGATGATCAGGTAGTGGGTGTGGCCCTGGTAGCCCCAGCGGGACAGCTCGACGGCGGACAGCCCGGCGGGTGGCCGGCGCGATTCGATGAGGTTGGCCAGGCCCAGCATCGCCGGCAGGATGCGGTCGATATTGGCGGTGTACTCGTTGTCTGCGAACAACGGCTCGTCGACCAGGTGTAGCCGCCGATCCAGGACGGTGAAGGCGACCTGGTCGGCCGAGCTGTGCTCACGGATGGTCCGGATGATGTGGCGCAGCAGCGTGGTCTTGCCCGACTTGCTGTCCCCGAACACCATCAGCAACGGGTCCTCGGCGAAGTTGACCACCACCGGTGCGAGATCTTCCTCGCGTTGGCCGATGACCACTTGCTCCGGCCCGCGGTAGAGCGCGCCGACCGCTCGCGGGGCGAGGTTGGTGGGTAGCAGTCGCACCGGCGGCGCCGCCATGCCCGGGTAACGCGCGTTGAGCGCCGAGATCTGGTCGAGCGCCGGGGCGGCGAACAGGAAATGCTCGGCGGCCATGGTCAAGCCGCGGCCCGGCTGGTCGTGCGGCACGGCTTCGGCGGGGCGGCGCAGGGCGCCGACCACCCGCACATTGCTGTCCCGCGGATCGTGCAGCTTCAGTTCGAGTCGCAGTCCCAGGCCGTCCCGCATGGCCAGCGGCACCTCGAGCCAGCTCGGTGTGGTGACCAGGACGTGGATGCCGTAGGTATGGCCCACATTTACCAGCTCAGTTGCCTTGGCCAGCAACGGATTACGCGTGTTGAATTGGTCGGTGTTGTCCCGGCCGAACGCGTAGAGGTTGTCGATGACCAGGAATACCTCGCCGAACCCGTCGTCGGGGGCCGGGCCGTGCTTGTCCCGGAACACCTCTCGGCGCTGCCGCGACCGCAGCAGCTGCTCGAGCTCCCCGAACGTGCGCCGGATGCGTTCGGGTTCCAGCGCCGACGCGACGCTGCCGACGTGTGCCAGGTCTTCGAGCGCCCGCAGCTTCCCGCCGCCGTAGTCCAAGCAGTAAAAGGTCACGTCGCGCGGCGAGTGCAGGCTGGCAGCGGACAAGATAAACGTCTGCAGCGCAGTCGACTTCCCCGATTTGGGGCCGCCGTGGATGACCATGTTTCCGGCCGCCGAGGCGGCGTCGAAGATCAGCGGGTCGCGGCGCATCTCGAATGGTTTGTCGATCTCGCCCAGCGGCCACCGCCACTGCCGCTGCGGCACCCCGGCGCGGGCCAGGATGGCGGTCAACGGGATCGGTTCGTCCAGCGGCGGCAGCCACAGCTGCGGTGCCCGCGGTCCGTACCGGGCCAGCTGCTCGCCGATGGTCGCGATCAGCTTGCGCGGCGGCCCGGCCAGTTCCTCTTCGTCCGCCTCGGAGATCACCGTGTCCTGGTCCGGCTCGATCCTGCCGGCGGTGAACAGCTTTGGCTCCAGGATCGCTCGCACCACAATGGACTTGGCCTGCCGTGGCGGATCGTAGATGCCGTCGACGTAGGTGCTGCGGAACTTGACCGGAGTTGCACCCGGGGCGGGCACCAAAAAGCCCACGCCCTTGTGCTCTTTCCCGGATTCGATGTGATAAGCGTCCTCCACGCCGATGATCTGCCGGGAGACGCTGGGACTGGCCACCTTCAACCCGATGCGGTACGAGGTGTTCTTGTCGATGTCCTTGATCTTGCCCACATCCAGCGTCTGCGAGGCGAACAAGATGTGGATCCGGAACGAGCGGCCCTTGCGCGCCACGTAGTCGAACAACTCGGCGTATTCCGGGTAATCGGCCAGCATCAGGGTGAACTCGTCGGCGACCACCAACAGCGTCGGAATCGGTGGCAGGTCGTGTCCTGCCGCGACCGCGGCTTCGTATTCCACCACCGAGTTGAATGCACTGCCCTGAACGCGGCGGCCCGCCTCCCGCAACAGCGTTTCGCGGCGGGCCACTTCGCCGCGCAATGTGTCGGCGAACCGGTCGGCGAGCGACTTCTTCTCGGCCATGTTGGAGATGACGGCGACCACTTGCGGGAAATCGCGGAAGCTGTCTGCGCCGGCCTCACCTTTGAAGTCGGCGTAGATCACGATCAACCGGTCTGCTGAATGAGTTATCAACAGCGACAACAGAATCGACATCAGCGTTTGGGACTTCCCCGATCCGGTCATCCCGATCATCAGGCCGTGCGGGCCCATTCCGCCTTCGGCTTCGTCTTTGAGATCGAACATCAGCGGCTCACCGGTGGCGGTCACCCCGATCGGAACTCGCAACTCGTCTTCGCGGCGGCGCGGTGCCCACAGTGCGGGCACGTCGAGCTGCGACGCGTCGGGGATACCGAGCAGGGTGGCGAAGGTGGCGCCGCGGGTGGCCGCCGAGCGTAGCCCGGTGTGGGTGGGGTTGGAGTCCCAGCGGGCAAGCTGCCGGGCCAGGTGGGCAGCCTCGTCCGCGCCGAAGCGATCCGCGTCGTCGATGTAGGGTTGCCAGCCGCCGGTCTGCCAGCGCTCGATGGCACCGCGTGCGATGCGCAGGATCGGCTGCTCCGGATCCGAATACTGCTCGCGGTGCGGAGCTGTGGCGCAGCGGTGCACGACGGTGACCCCGGCCCGGCCCGCCGCCAGTGCCGACGCGTTCAGATCGTAGTCGGGATCGTCGACGACGACCAGCAGGTGCCGCAGTGCATCAGCCGGCTGGCCGGTAAAGGCGGGACGGTCAGCGAGTGCCGAACCGAGCAGCGAGACCAGCTCGTCGGGGTCGGTCGACAAGAACCGAGCGGGGCCGACACCGTCGAGCTCACCGGGAATGTCGGTGTGCGGCAACCATTTCAGCCAGGACCAGTGGGGGCTCTCCAGGTCTTGGGTCGCCAGCGCCACCGAAAGCACGGTCGGGTCGTGCCAGGTCACCGCCTGAGCGATCCAGGCGCGCAGCGCCGCGCGTACCTCATCCGCCTCGCCCAGGACGGTGATCCGGGAGACCTTGGTCAGGTCGATTCCGGTGGGCACATCCCGCACGACGCGGTGAGTGTCGAGCAGGCTGCGTAATGCGCTGTGGCACACCGGCTCCAGGTCGATTTCGTCGGCGGTGTCGTTTACCCGCAGTGTGGTTGCCAGCGGCACGTGGTGACGGCCGGCCCGCAGCACCAGGAAGTCCGGGTCGTGCGGGTCACGCTCCCACTGACGGCGCGATCCCGGCACGCTGGCCAAGGCCGTCGGCGCCGGGTGCGACCATTGTGCGGCGGCGCGCTGCTGGGCGGCCTGGGTGCGGATGTTGTCCCGGACCACCGACAGGTAGCGCAGATAGTCGGCGCGTTCGGCGTCGACCTCCTCGGTGCGGGTCTTGTTGTCGTTGCCGCGGTACATCGCGGTTGCCGCGAGCAGCAGCACGAACGGGAAGAACAGCGTCTGCGGGGAGATCAGCCGCATCCCGGTGGCGACCAGCGCCACGATCATGCCGACGATCAAAATCACCAGCACATAAGGCATCGCCCGGCGCAGGAACGACTGCGGGATCACCCGGGGCAGCTCGGGTGGCGCCTCAATGGTGATGGTGCCCTTGCGGGTAACCGGTGGCGCCAGCCGGCGGCGGGCTTCGAAAATGAGCCGGCTCATCGGGGTGCCCCTTGCGCCGATGCCACGCGCCCGGGCCTGGTGTCCGGCGCCAGGCCGTCGTGAGCCAGCAGCGCGTCGGCGCGCGATAGCGTCGGGCCGGTGGCGAACAGTGATAGCGCCGGCCACGGGATGGGCAACGCGGGCTCGCTCAGACCCAGCGCCTCAACCGTTTTGCCGTGGCCGGCGGCCGAGTTCTCCGCCTCGTTGTCGATGCCGTAGCGCACGCCGGTGTCGGACACCCAGAACAGCGACCCGGCGGCGGGTGAGCCCGGGCCGCCGCCGACCGTCTGGGAAAAGTAGCCGGTGCCCGGTGCCAGGGCGACGCGGGCGGCTGTCGCGGCCGAGCCGCCCCCGACCAGGTCGACGGTGTGTACCGACTCCGGCACGGGCAGCACCGAGCCGGACAGCAGGCTCAGCGAGCTGGTGGCAGCTCCGGCCGGCTTGCTCCAGTACGCGCAGGTGACCGGGTCTTTGGCCGCGTCGACCGGGACGACCTGCTGATCCGGATAGCGGGTGGTGTCCAGCATCTTCGAGACCGGCAGCTTGGCCACCGCATCGGCGCCCAGCCGCGGCGGCTGGTCCAGGCCATAGGAGTTGGTGTTGCGCAGGATCGCGGCAAGCACCGGCGAGACGGGTTGCAGGCCGTCGGGCAGTACCGCGTAGTACCGCGCGGCGCCCGAGGAGCTCTGATCTACGGCATACGAGACGACGACCGCCCCGATCGGCGCGGGCACGCTGAAGTTGGCCGGGGCACCGGCGTTCGGAATGTCGGGCGCGGTGAGCGGCGGCGCTTCGGGTATCGCGTTGAACAATCCCAGTGCGATGGGCCGCGGGGCGGGCACATCGGTTCCCCAGCCCAGGGCGTTGGTCACCGCGTGGTCGGCCAAATTGATCTGGCTGCGCTTGCCTTCCCACAGCAGCCAGGTGTTGTTGGCGCTCTCGGCCAGGATTGCCTGGCGGGGTGCGAGCGCGGCCGCGTGTGCGCCGCTGCTGTCCGGCCGGCCGGCGATCACCGCGACACCGGTGCTGTGCACCGCACGCGGGGTTCCGCCGACGGCGTCGCACACCGTCCAGTTCGCGTCATGTGCGGGGTTTTGCACCATGCGCTCCGGCGCGCCGGGAATGCCGATCAGGTTGCCGCGCGGAAAACGGTCCAGTTCACTGCTTTTCACCATGGTCGGGTCGACGGGCCGGCCGACGATCAGGCGGGCCGACGTGAGGTTGAGCACCGGGTGCAACTCGTCGCCGACCCGGACGTACAGCGCGGCGGTCGACCGATCGGCGAGCACAGCGTTGGTCCCCGCCGACCCGCTGGGCCGGATCAGTGAGAACACGAAGCAGCCCACCAAGCCGGTGATGAGCAGGACCACGCCCATCAGCACCGCGCGCGACTGGGTGCGCAGCGGGTCGACCAGCATCCGGGTGTCGTGCAAGGCGATGCCCGAAGCGATCCGGCGCATCACGAACCGCCAGCCGGTGACTTGGTGACGGGTGACGAAACCGCGGCGATACTCGACCTTTTCGGGGTTGTCGTTCACCGGCGTCCGCGACGCGAATGAACGCCGTTCGTCCGTGCCATTATTCGTCATGCCGACTCCTGCAGGCCTTCTTGCAAACCAAGGCCTTGCAGCAGCGGCCCAACCGAATTGCGCACATCCTCAGCCGTGATCGTCACCAGCTCCTCGTCGGTGAACTCACCGGTTTCGGCATGCTCGGAGTGGTCGAGCCTGAATTCCCGCTCTTCTTCTGACTTCTCGACCACGTTGCGCACGAAGCGGCCGTTGCCGGCGATATCCAAGCCGCGACGTTCCACTCCGGCTGCATCGGGTTTCGACGAGGTGGCCAGGTTAATGAACAACGCCTCGAGATCGACCAGCGCCGCTTCATCGAAGGTGCTGTCCCGTTTGGCGGCCATGAAGTTGGCGATTTCGATGAGCTCCGCCGGCTTGTAGGACGGGAAGTCGATGCTGCGGGTGAACCGCGACCGCAGACCTTGGTTGGTGTCGAGGAATCGATCCAGGTCGGCCCGATAGCCGGCGACGATCACCACCAGGCGATCCCGGTCGTTTTCCATGCGGGCGAGCAGCGTGTCGATGGCTACCAGCCCGAAGTCGTTCTTGGCGCCGGTGGCCACCAGCGAGTACGCCTCGTCGAGGAACAGCACTCCGTCCAGTGCGCTGTCGATGATCGTGTTGGTCTTGGCCTCGGTCTCGCCGATGTGCTGGCCGATCAGGTCGGCGCGGTGCACCTCCCTGATGTTTTCCTTCTTCAAAAGGCCTAGGCCGCAATAGATTTTGGCGATGACACGTGCGATGGTCGTCTTGCCGGTCCCGGGCGGCCCGGTGAAGACCAGGTGGTGGGTGCGCTGGGCGACCTCGAGCCCGCGCTCCTTACGCACCAGCTCCATGGCCACCGCGCTCTTCAACCGGGCCACCTGGTCCTTGACCTTGCCCAAGCCGATGAACTCGTCGAGTTCGCCTTCGGCCTCGGCCAGCAGTTCCCGTTTACGCTCCTTGGCTTCGGGGTCCACGAACTCGCCTGGGCTGGGCTCGGTTTCGGGATCCCAGGGGTCTGTGCGCGCTTCGATCCGGGCCGCCGTGGTGGTGACAATCCCGAAACTGGTGTCGGACAGCGCGTGTTCGACCTGCTCGTTCTCGGGGTGGGCTGCGTACAGATCCTGCAGCACCTGGCTTGCCGACTCCTCGTCGACGTGTGCGCGCAGCACCAGCGCCTTGGCCAGCGCGCCGTCGACCGCCGCCACCGCTACCGGCCCTTCGGGCTCTTCGAGGTAGGACAGGGCTGGGGCGAACATGCCCAGCCGGGCCAGCGCGATGCCCAGGGTGATCTTGGCCGCGTGCGAGAAGGCGGCATCGAGATCGGCGTCGTTGACGAGCGGTGTCAGCAGCTTGACGACGTCCGACCAGCGCTCGGCGCGGTAGTTGATGACGACGGCGACCCAGCGGGCCGCGCGCCAGTCCGGGCGGCGCGCGGTCAGGCCGGTGACGATCTGGTCGGCCTCGGCGAACCGTCCTGCCGTCGCGAGCGCCGCGGCATAGGCCAGGTGGAAATCCTCCGGAGTGGTCGCGCGGAACTGCAGATACAGTCCGGTGTCGTAACGGAAGCCCAACGACCCGGGCGCCAGATCCACCTGTCGCTGCAGGGTGCCGGCGGTGGCCGCGGTGCGCGAAACGGTCTCCAGCACCCGCATCGATACGTCACCCGCGGCGGCCAGTCCGGTCCAGGCGTCGCACTGGTCGTAGGCGATGCGGGTCAGGGCGGTGAAACCGGAGCGAGCGGCGAGCAGGTCGGCCGGGCGCTGGCGCTGGTAGACGGCGATGCCGAGCGCACGGCAGCAGGTGGCGAATCGGCTGACGGTGTCGTCGTCAACCCTGGCGTCCCGCCGGGATTTGGCAGGGTGCGGTGTCAGTGTGCCGGTGTCACCCGGTTGCACGGCCGCGCCTTCTCATTTGTGTAGCCTCCCCTAACCTGACCCGCCTGAAGTTAGCATTGCGTAAGCTAACTGTCGAGGTCCGAGCCCCTGTCCCGGTCATGCCTCCGCCGCCCTTTCTTCCGCCGCTAATACGAACACCTGGCGCCATCAAATGCCGCATTTTCGGTGTGCTCACCTGGATAAAGAAGCTTACTGAAAATCATTTTCATTCTCAACTCGGTCCGGCCCCCAGGTGCCCGGGATCATCGGCGACGACGGCCCCCCGCCGAACTCATCGCCGGGCAACGTCGTCAAGCCGGCCGCCGCGGCGGTGTCCGCACGGGCGGTTCCAGCGAAACCCAGCGGTCCCGCTCCGCGATC
>DATJQO010000033.1:0-2485 GCA_035505695.1 Mycobacterium sp. | reverse complement strand
GGCTTGATCAGCATCCGTCGCTTCACTTCACCGTTGTACTTCGCCACTTCTCGTCTCAACGGCGGTCGCGGCCCGACGACGCTTATGTCCTGCTTCAGGACATTGATGAATTGCGGCAATTCATCGATGCTGAATCGCCGGAGTATCCTGCCGACGGAGGTGACCCGGGGGTCCTGGCGGATCTTGAAGAGCATGCCGCCCGCGCCTTCGTTCAACGCCAGCAGATGGTCGATCTGCTTGTCGGCCCCGTCGACCATCGTCCGGAACTTCAACATCTTGAAAGGCTTCCCGTCCAGGCCGATGCGCTCGGATCTATAGAAGACCGGTCCTTTGCTCGTGAGTTTGATAGCTATGGCAGACGCAATGAGAAGTGGCGACGTTCCGATGAGGGCCGCCAGCGAGAAGCAGATGTCGAAGGCCCGCTTCTGGAAGCACTTAGCCTCTTGATATTGCGGTTTTTCGACGTGCAGCAGAGAGAACCCCGCAACCGGCCGCAGGGCCAATCGTGCTGCGGCCACATCCATCAGCCCGGGGGCGACCACGAGGTCGACGTCCATGGTTTCCAACTGCCACATCAGCTTTCTGATCCCCTGCACACCGAAACGCTCCGAGCCAGTCACCGCCACGGTGTCGACGCCACAACGACCAATCGCGGCCAGCGCCTGAGTTTCGTCACCGAGGATCGGGATCTCCCGGCCGTGGACCGTAAGCGTCTTGCCACGGGAGGACCCGTATCCTGGAATCCCTAACCCGACCACGACGTAGCCGTCTCTGGGATTGCGGGTCAGTTCGTGCGCAAGGTGTGAAACCCCCAGGCGGTCTCCAATCGCCAAGACCATGGTCTGATATTTGCCGCGTGCTCGCATCCCGGCGATGCGGTGACGCCATATGGCGCGGCTCGCCAGCAATCCGACGGTGCCCATCGGAAGCGCAACTGCTAAATAGCCTCGGGCCAAGTCGATTTTGGCAAGCAGGGTTGCCATCGCGATGATTCCGAAAGTCCAGAATGACGCGCTGGTGAGGCGCCGATACTCATCGATTCCCGCTCCGATGATGCGGGGTGATCTGGTGCGAAACACTGCGATAGACGACAGCCAAAGGGCCGCGAAGAGAACCGAGAACAGCGTCATCAACTGGCCCGGATAACCCGAAGTGCTCGGGGACTCACCGAACCGGACATACTGCGCGAGCAGTACCGAAGCGCAGACGATCACCGAATCGGTGATGCGCAGACGGCCCGAATACTGGCGCTGCCAGCGCCGAGCGGTCTTTTCCGCGGGCGGCAGCACCGAGTGCGCGGTGACAGGCGCATGGCCGTTTGTGCTGCGAATCGGCGCACGGCCGTTTGGGCTGCGAAGCGTCGTGGTCATGCTGGCCCGCTTATGCGGTCGCTGGTTTCTACGGAGTTGGATCCCGGGCGACGTCGGGTATCTCGGCTTGATCGCTGATCGGTGTGCTCGCGTAGTACATGCTGGGATAGCAGATGCGTTGGGCGCGCACCGCTCACACTAAATTGATCGGGGCCTGCGGCAGATAACGGCGAGCCAACCGTCGCGGCTCGCGGGTCAACGGCAGAACCATGCCAGCCCGATCCGCTGCATCCGCGGTTTTGGCACCTGGTCGTCTTCGGCGGTGCGCATGCGGTTGCGCCAGCCGCGCAGAACAGCACGCCTTCCATGGCGTTCGGCCAATCAGACGGCGGGCAACGCCGAGAGCGGCGCCACCACGCCTGGCCGTGCTCCTCGAGAAACAGCCCCCCAACTGCTGTCGTCGGCGGGACGGTCCAGACACGACAACCGTGCAAACCGAATATCGTCATGTCACGGAGTGTACATACTCCTAGAATGATATGAAAGCAAAATACAAGGTTTGAGTATTGTCTCTCCCGCAGGTGGGCGGCCCTGGAAGGTCTACGACAGGCGGTGGGCCACCGGACCCACGCCGCAGATGAACCTGTCATCCGCATCGCACTATCGTGGTGGCGTTGCTCTGTCGGCTTGCATACGCTCGGCCTCGATTGGAAAGCCAACGACGTCTTTCGCTTCCTTCCGGCCCGGGTAATCGCGCAAGTCGAGTCAGAGATGACACCAATTCGGAGACCTGCAGCCTTGGGAAATTCCTCGCCCCCATCTATGGTTACAGCCCTTTCGGCGACCATGGTCGCGCTGGGCTGAAAGTGCGCGTTTTGCCCATTCGCTCGGTGTACCTGACCCGAAAATCGGATCGTGAGTAGGCAGGCCGAAGGCACCCGGCGTAGCCGGGTCATGTTGTGCCCGTTGGGTTTAGGGTCAGGCGGCGGTGTCGGTGATGACCGCTTTGCCGTCGCGGATAGCGATGTGCTGGCCGGTGAGGGCTTGCAGTTGGGTGGCCAGATCGCGGGCGCGGCGATGCTTGTTGATCCGGGATTCGTAGTAGCCGGGCCCGAGGTCGCAGAATCTGGCGTCCGGGTCTGAGAGCAGGTGGTAGATGACGGTCAGTACCGAAT
>DATJQO010000032.1:0-7725 GCA_035505695.1 Mycobacterium sp. | reverse complement strand
CCCTTGATGCGGCGGAAGGAACGTTCGGCGTTGAGCATGCCGGCCGCAGTCCAGCGCAGCACCATCTGCCCGTCGCGCCAGCGGGTGACGTTACGGTTGGTCGTTCGGGCTATCGAGATCATCGACTCGATCGGGTTGGAGGTGGTCAGGGTCTTGGCCAGGCGGTCGTCGATTCCGAGCCTGCTGACAGTGAACATCTCCTCTAGGCCCTCGCGCAGCGACGCAGCCGCGCTTGGATAGCTCTTGGCTAGTTGCGCGGCAAGGCTTTTCGCGTTTCGTAACCCGGCCTCAGGGTCAGGGTGGCCGAAAGCTTTAGCCAGCTTCGCGTCCACCCAGTCCTTGTCCTTGTCCGGTAGGTGCTCAGCGACATTATCCGTTAACCGGCCTTCGTCGGGGCGACACGCTCGGTGCATGTGAGGTCCCACCAGCAAGGGATGTGGGTGCTGACACTGGAGGTCGGTGGCTTTTCGCTTGGAGGTGGCGATGGGGCTTCGGGTAGCCGGCGAAGAAGACGTCTTCCTCCTCGCCGGTGAGGTCGCCACTGGGCAGCGTGACGACGTTGCGATAGTGAATCGGTTTCTGGCGCACCTGAAGGGCAGGAACTTCGCCCGGGCGACGCGGCGTGCGTACGCCTATGACGTGTTGAACTTCCTGCGATTCCTCGCCGGGCAAGGCGTCACTCTGGCCGAGGTGAGGCCGACCGATTTGTTCGACTATCTGGACTGGCAGACCCAGCCCAAGCGCACTGCGGGTTCGACGGTGGTCCGGTTGTCTGAGCGGCGGGGCGCCGCCCCAGCGACGCAGAACCGGCGCATCGCCGCGCTGCGGGGACTGTTCGAGTTCGCGGTGATCACCGGCGTGGTGATGACCAGCCCGGTGCCGACGCCGCGGCGCACCAGCGGGCTTCGGGCGCGTCGGGGCCTGCTGGGGCATATCCCTGCTCGTCACCCAAGGCCGGGTGGCCGGCTGGTGCGGGAGCAGCGGCTATTGCCGGAAAGCCTCGAGCTGGCCGAGGTTGAGGCGTTCCTGACCGACCTGGGCACCCACCGCGACCGCGCGATGGTGCTGCTGATGCTGCTCGGTGGACTGCGCGCCGCCGAGGTCCGCAATCTGCTGTTGGCCGAGGTGGACGTCGGTCGCCGGCAGGTGCGGGTGGTCGGCAAGGGTGGTCGGGAACGGGTGGTGCCGGTGGACCGGCCGTTCTTCGCCGAACTTGCTGCTTACCTACGGCTTGAGCGGCCAGCGGATTGCGCGACCGAGCAGTGCTTCGTCGTGCTGCGCGGACCGACCGCGGGGCAGCCGTTGACCGAGGCGGGGATGCGCCGGATCTTCCGCACCCACCGAGCCCGCTCGGGTGCGGCCCGGGTGCGCCCGCACCGACTGCGGCACACCTACGGCACGGAGTTGGCCGCGGCGGGAATCGACCTGCTGGTACTGCGGGATTTGATGGGACACGCAAGCCCCGAGACAACAGGAAAATATGTGCATCTGTCGGCCGAGACCCTCGCCGCCGAGTACACCGCCGCACGCAAGGAATCGCCGTGGTGAGCGTCGCGGCTAGCGCGCTTGATGGCGCACCGTTGCCCAGCGCAACCGAGCTGATCGCCGCCTACGACGGGCACGTCGACACTGTATCGCTTTGTGCGAGTGTGCGATTCGCGCGGCGTCACAGCGCACGCCGCTTCGTGGACCGTTTTCCCGACCCGGCAGTGTGGATGCGCAGGCCTACCGCGGCCCGGCTGATGGACCTGCACCGGCTAAAAGCGTGGCCGTTTGTCTCGTGGTGTTTCGTGCACCGGCACCTGGTCCCGGATGTGGAGCTACTGTTGGCCAAACCCGCCGGGTGCGGGCTGCCGGTCGAGTGGGCCGAGCACGAGCCGGACAACTTGGCCGCGGTCGCCGAAGCCGCCGCGGTGCTGGGCTGGAGCAGCAACTGGCAGCGGCAGGTCGGGCTGCTGGCCGCCTCGACGATCTGCCTGCACGTGGGAAAGCGCGTCCGGCAGCTGACCGAAGACGACTTCGCTGCCGTGCTCGAACAGCTGGATGGATCGGCCGCGCTGTCGGTTTCGGCGCGTCACCACGCCCGCCACCGGCTGTTCGCCTTGCAGCAGGCCTGCTACCAGCTCGGCAGCCTGACCACTCCGCCGCGACAAAGCGGGCCGGTCGCCGTTGGGCCACTTGTGCACGCCGCCGGTGTCCGCCAGCCGCTGATCCGCACCGAGGTCGTCCGCTACGTGCAGACGATCGCCACCACGCTGCGCCCCTACACAGTGGCCGGGCGAACCAAGGCGTTGCGGGTGTTTTTCGACTACCTCGCCGACCACCATCCCGAGGTGACGCGGCTAGGGGAGATCGAACGGACCCGCCACATAGAGCCCTACCTGGCATGGGCACGGACCCGGCCGTGGCGCGGCAAAAACCGCGAGCGCCGCACCATCGGCGTAGTCGTATTCCACCAAGACGTGGTCGATTTGCGCTGTTTCTTCGAAGACATCGCCGGCTGGGGCTGGTCGTCGGCGCCGCCGCGGCGGCTGTTGTTCTACGCCGACATCCCACGCACCCTCGACACGCTGCCCCGAGCGCTGACACCAGATGTCGACCGGGCGCTGAGGACCGCCGTCACGAACCTCGATGACGCACTCGTGCGTACCGGTCTGCTGCTGCTACGCGCCACCGGCATGCGCATCGGCGAACTGCTCGACCTGGAACTGGACTGCCTGCTGGACTTCGCCGGCCACGGCACCTGGCTGCGGGTGCCGGTCGGCAAGCTCAACTCCGAACGCATGGTGCCGCTGGACCCCGACACCGTCCAGGTGATCGACGCCTGGATCGCAAAACGAGGCCGACAGCGTGCGCTGCCCCACCCCCGCGATGGCCGGCTGACTGAGTTCTTGTTCCTCGAACACGGCCGCCGGCCAACGTCATTCCGGCTGCGCAAGGGCCTGCTCGACGCGGTCGCCGCCGCCGAGCTGCGCGGCCGCGACGGGCAGCTGCTGCACGTCACCCCACACCAGCTGCGGCATACCTTCGGCACCAGCCTGATTAACGGCGGCATCGGGTTGCCCGCGCTGATGGCACTCATGGGCCACGTCACCCCAGAGATGACGCTGCGCTACGCCAAGCTGGCCACGCCGACCATCCGCAGCGCCTACCAAGCGGCGATGGACAAGGTCCGCGCCGGGCAACTGCTCCCACTGACCGCCGTCAACGCCGCGCCGCCGGTACCCGACAAGGTCGCCTGGTTGCACGCCGAGATGCTCAAAACCCGACTCGCGCACGGCTTTTGCGCTCGCCCCAAAGCCGCCGGCCCGTGTCCCTACGCCAACATCTGCGAACAGTGCGACTTCTTCGTCCCCGACCCAGCGGGCACCACGACGATCAGCGCGCAACTCGACGACATCCGCGCCCTGCAGGCAGATGCCCAAGCCCGCGGCTGGGACGACGAGGCCGCCCGGCACCAGCGAGTCGCAGCCAGCCTCGATCAACACCTCAAACGACTACGCCGCGACCAATCGACCGATCTGCCTTCTTGACCCCGGCCGCGAGGGCCGGTTAATTCGCCGCTTATGCAAAGTGCACCTTTGAATTAGTGCCTTGGCGCCGAACACTTCCCGCACCGCCGCCGACAGCGCCTTGGCGCCGTCGATGACCACCAGCAGCCCATCATCGAAGGCCAGACCGCGGGCAACGAGGTCGGCCAAAAGCGAGCGCACCACAGTCTTGTTTTCGGTGGAGCCGTCCCACAGCCCGACCGGATTTTTGGTGCCGTCGGCGGTGATGGCCAGCGCGACCACCACGCACCGCTCGGCCATGTGCTCCCCATCGAGCATGAGCACCTTGATGTCCTGCCCGGCCAGGTCGCGGGCCATCAGCTCGTCCAGCGCGGTCTCGGTCTGGCGCACGAACCGGCGCGAAATCGCCGAGCGGCTCATCGATTTCGTTGCGCCGGTGACCTTCTCGCTGACCGGCTCGGCGGTGCGAGCGTGCCGGCGGGTGGCCACCCCGGCCAGCATCCGCTCCATCACCACCTGGGTGAGAATGTCCTCGGCCGCGAAGTGCTCATAGCTGGCCAGCGGCACCTCGTGCCCATCAACGGTGCGTGCCCGAGGTCGGCTCACCGACACCCGGCGCCCACCCAAGGTCACCGACCCCTTCCCGGCGCCGTGGCGCATCGCGCCGCGACCGGGGTCGTGCTTGCCCTTGGGGCCACACGCCTCGCTGATTTCGGTCTCAAACATCGCGGCCATCACCGCCAGTCCGGCGGCCACGCTCATCGCCAGCAGCCCCTCCCGCGCCGCACCGGCGATCTCGGTCATCGCCAGCTGGACTTCCTCCGGCAGCTCAGGCAGCGCAGCAGCGTCGGTCGTGTCAACCAGACGAACAGTAGGTACGGTTTTCATGGCGGTCCCTTACTCCTTCTTCGAGGTGTACTTGGCGGTTCACCCGAAGACCTACCACCCGGCAGGACTCAGGTGAGGGACCGCCACCTCAAATCCCACGAAAACCGGGACAACCTCTTAGGTGAGCGTGACATTGACAAGGGGGTAGGAACCGTCAGGGCTCGGTCCTGGTGTCTGGGCGAGCTTCATCGGCGGGTAATTCCAGGTGTACGTGGCACCGGCTTTGTGCTCGTGCCACGTCACGACAACCGCGATGGTGTAGGAGCCCCCCGTCAAGGCGGTGGTGGCAAGGGTTACCGTATCGGTGGCACTCGCACCAAGCGGCGACGACAACGGCGTCTGTGGACCCTGACCGACAACGGTATTGCCCTGCGCTGGGTTGAAAAGAGTCTTGAGGTCCAACGACGAATTGACGCTGGAAACGACCGTGCCAGAACTGTTTCGGAGTTGGTAGGTGATCTGCCAGCGATCGTAGGTGGGAGCCACCCCGTAGTTGTTCCACGTCGCCGTTAGCAACACCGGGTTACCCGGTGCGACACTGCTCGGGGCGGTTATCGATGACACCGCATAGCGGTAGCCGGAATATTTGATGGCTAGCCCATATGAATCTGTTGAACCCGCCGGGCTCAGGCTGGATACCAATGAAACCGGATAATTGCAGACAATGGGGATCGCTGCTGAAAAATCGAGCTGGACAGGTCCGGACTCGGTGATCACCGGTCCACGCTGCCATTGGGTCATCGCAACTACCAAGAACGGGTCCGGCCCACCATTATTGCTCGTCAGATAATAGGAACCGGGGTCTAGACACCAGATCGGCGCAGGAGTGCTCCAGGAATTGATAACATTGGCTAGGCCGTCGTACCGGGTACCCGCTGGTTTGAGCGTATTCGCTGTAAGCAATCCCTTGTGGATCGCGAAGTTGTTAGAAGCGTTGGTGCTGACAAGCTGCGTGTTAGGGAACGCATTAACATGCGCGTTGACTAAGGTTTGTACGTTCGCTGCGGTGATGAGCTGATAAACCCCGCTCTCAACCCAGTAACCCAACTGCGAGAGGGCTGCCGTGCCCATAGGAGCGGGGATGCCCAGGTCTGTGCAGGTCTGGTAGCAGTCGCCTTCCGACCAGTCGCCATACAGGGAGAACTCAAACCATGCGAATCGTTCGTCTTTGTCGTAGCGGACACCGAGGGCGGTGATGAAGTTACAGGCAGCACCGAGATAGGTGGCGTCGTTGTAATTAGGTACATACCAGGTGGAACCGCCGTAGTTGTAGGCGGTGACCGCCGATGTGCCCCACAGCCACCGGGGCATCCCGTTGGCCGACCACGGATTGATCGGCATGATACGCAACCCGAATCGCTGTCCATTGGATGCCGCCGTTGCCATGAGGTTGTCCAGAGACGCCCAGTTGTAGCTAGGGCCGGTGGTGCCAACGTCGATGTCTGACCAGAGGGGGCGGTGATAGTACTGCGGCTCGATCGGCCAGGTGGCGGCGCTGCCGATTGGGAAATCGATCACACCGTTCCAGTCGTACATGCCGCGACCTGGATTGGGGATGTCCGGGGTGCTATACGGGATGATCGACATCTCGGTGGTGGTGGACGAGGTCAGACCGTCCGAGTCGGTAGCAGGGTCTGCCGCTGCCCGCGTGGTGGGAAACACGGATGCGGTCGCTAACACTGAAACGGTGCCGCGAAGAAAGGTCTGGCGTGAGATCTCATTGTCGGACGGACGGCTGCGGTTCGTCGTCATGGGCCGGATTCTGGACCATCCGGCAGCCGAAAATCCAGCGTCGCCGCACGTGTCAGACCACAGTGTGGCTTCGATCCGCCCGAGATTTGCCCGACCTCGCCTGCGTCGGTTTTCGCCCATTTAAGCCGTACCCAAACGAACGGCCCGGGCTCCCGGAGGTGTCTTCAGGCGCCGGGCCTGGCACGCCTAGGGCGTCGCGCAGATATGCGCTGTGATTCTCGCTGAAGTCGCCATACCCCGAGAACTCGAAACGCTGAGCCGCTCGTCCGCTGTGGTAGCGGCGACCCAGCGCGGCGAGCAGCTGCTCGAAAGCGCCAGCTAATTGGGGTTGTCCCAGTTCGGACCACCTGCGTTGCGCCCACGCTTAGGCCCTCGCTGTCAGCGAGGAAGATCATCGGCATCCTTGCCGCGTATTGGATGCGATCGGTTCGTTTATTCCGTTCACAACCAACAGAGTAGACGCTATTGTTGTTTCCACGTACTCATAGTGAGGTGTTGGATGAATTTCCGTACCTTTGTCCGGACCTTGGTCCAACATTGGAAACTCGTGGCAGGCGCGCTACTGGCGTGCCTGGTAGGTGCCGGGACCCTCACGGCCCTTCAGACGAAGCATTACCAGGCGTCGGCCACCATCCTGATGTCGTTCTCCGGCGTGACGTCGCTCATGGATGTGTACAACGCCACCGAGTCTTCGCAAAAGCTGCTGTCGTCGTACGCCGCGATCGCCAGCGGGTCCACAGTGGCTCAGCGTGCGGTTGACCAGCTTCACGTCCCGATCAGCGCCGATGCGCTGGCGGGCCAGACCCATGCGACTTATACGCCGGACTCGATGCTGTTCACTATCACCGTTAATGACACCGACCCCCAGCGGGTGGCGGCCCTGGCCGGCGCAATGGCCGACCAGTTCACCGCGATGGTTCCAACGCTCGGCATAGATCCCGGTGCGCAGGTAACCAGGGAAACCGACACCACACAATCTTCCCCCTTGCAGCCGGCAACCGGTCAGCCACCCATGCCATTAGCCAAGGCGACGGTGGTGGAGCGACCCGGCGTACCCGATAAACCGATCTCGCCAGCGCCTACGCGCAATATGGTGCTCGGACTCATCGGCGGTTTGCTTCTTGGCGTTGCAGCGGCCCTCAGTCGCGACGCGCTCGATCGCACCATACGCACCCGTGAGCAGCTGGAAGAGCTTTCGGTTTTACCGACTTTGGCTGAGCTGCCCGAACAGCGTGCCAGCGCACTGCGGTTTGGTACCGAGAGTTCATTCGACGACGCGATGCGCGGCTTGCGCAACCGATTGCTTCGAGCGATGGGACCAGAGGGCCGCCGAGTGTTGGTGACGGCGCCGTTCGGCCGCGAAGGCGCCACCACGACGGCGCTGAATTTGGCGCTCTCGTTCATTGAACTCGGCGAGAAAGTATTGCTCATCGAGGGCGATATTCGTCGACCAAAAATCGCCGGATTGATGAATGTCAAGTCGGGGCTCGGACTGGCCAGCGCGCTCGCCGACTGCCCCGTACCCGGCGAAGCAGTGCATAACACATCCGTTAAGAACCTGTTCGTCCTGGCA
>DATJQO010000031.1:0-6531 GCA_035505695.1 Mycobacterium sp. | reverse complement strand
ATGCACGTGAATGGGGCCCAGTCGACGTGCAGGCATAGCGAGCCCCGGTGGCGAAGTCGAAATGTCCGTCGCCGGGGCACTGGACCTCTGCGGCGGCGGCAGATGCGACCTTGTCGACCACCTTGTGGTTGGAAGTGGGACTGCCACATTCAACGTGGGCGAGTAGGCGTGTGGATCTGGCCGCCAACCTGAAGGCATTCTCCAATGGTGAAGTCATCGATGCTCTGCGCGTGGACATGTGGCGGCATGATCAACGTTGCCGCCGGAAATGTGAATACGGTGATGACTGTACGAAAGCCCATGATTTCCCTTGCGGACTATAAACAACCGGCCGCGGACCTTCCAGTATCACCTACCTAAGGACCCGTGTATCTGGAGCCGGGCGCTTTGGGATTGCAGTCGATGCGATCCGGGACGTAGCAGTCGGGAATGATCCAGTCGCTCATCGGATCGGCGGGATTGACGCGCACTGACTCTTTTGGCAGTTCGGGCAACGTGCCCGGTTTGAGGGGTAAGGTGTACCTGAAGAGGATATTTTGTCTGGTCAGCCGTTCAAGGACCCCCCCTTGCCTCACACAAATTGCACCGAAGTCCAAAGGGTCTGGCTGCACTTCAGAGCCGGGCCAAACGAGATTGCATAGGTCCTGGGAACTCAGGATGTGAAACGTGCCCCCGGACGCGGCGTAAGCCCCCGAGGGGGTTGGAGGTCCCTTCGCGGCACCTGGTTCAGCGGGGGGATCGTCGGCTTGCGCCAGCGGAGTCACGAACCCTGCACTGAGAACGCTCAGCGCGACCGCACTTGCCACAATGCCTCGAAACATTCGTCCTCCCTCGACTGGAGTTGCCGACCCTCGAGCTCTCAGCACTCGAGCTCTCAGCAGCTGGGTGTCTGCAGCATGACGAGATTGATAAGTTCATGCTCCGGTGGAGAAGCTTCGTGTTGCGTCGGGCTGGTCGCGCGGTGGCCACAATCTAACATGGTTTGACTGGGACCTAATACTGTTTGACTGGACGCAGTTGAGAAATATCTACTCGGCTCGGCCGAGGACACTGGCCCCAGCATAATCGGACCATCAGCTCCCCACCCTGTGACCTTCGCCCGTATTAGCTGACCACCAGAGCGGATTAGCGTCCTTAGACGTTGCGAACAACCGAGAGGTAGGAGATTCCGATATGACGGAGAGCACCGAGAAGAAGACCCGAGCGGCAGAGCTGGCCGACGAGGTGCGCGAATCGGCTAAATCCGGACAGGAGGCTGCGAGGGAGGCGTTGAGCAAGTTCCGTAGCACAATCGATGAGGCGATACGTGAGCGACGGGAGACAATTCGTGAGGACTCGGCCCTCCACTCGCTGCGCAAGACAATTGTCGACGCCGCTATCGAACTGGCCGACGAACTCAACACCGCGCGGTACGAGTTCCACCGCAGCATTATTCACACCGCGGAGCGGGGACTGAGCAAGCCGGACGACTAGCCGCTTGAGGATCGACTTCCGACAATTTGTTAGTGATGTGGAATAGCTGGCTTGTGCCGAATCCTCAAGCGGCTAGTAGCTAAGCTAGCGGGGCGTACCAGCAGATCTTGTCGGCTTCGAGCCGAAACGACGCGTCCGGGTGATACGGCACGACGCGAGGGTGTATTCCTGGGGCGGTCGCGCCCCTTCGAGGTGGACGTGGTAGCTGTGCGTCCCGCGAATGACTTCGTCGCCGCGTTCGATCGGTATCCGTTCGGTCGCACCGTTTTCCCGGGCGGCGCGTATAACTGCACTTGTACCGCATCGGGTCCGATCGCGCCGAGCGAAACGAGGGAAGTCGTGCCCGGCTCCGGCCGGCTCGACGTGGAGCGCGCCGAACGAGACGTCGCTCCAGTAGTTCGCGATCATTTCCCGCCAACGTTGCACGTCGCTCGCGACCCGGCAGTGGTCGGCCAGGCGGTAGGCGGCCGCCGCGGGAGCGTAGAGCTTCTCGACGTACTGGCGCACCATGCGTTCCGATGAGAACTGGGGCGTCAGCGTCGCCATGCTTTCGCGTCACGCGCCGCATCCAAAGTTCATTGCTTCGCTTGCAAGCAAGCTCATTGCCTCGGTTAGCGCAGTTGGTTTGGTTTTAGACCTTTCCGTGGGTGGATTTTTGGCCTGAGTAGACGCACGTCGTTGTCGCTTAAGATTTCTGGCTTGTCGAAGGTCAGGAACCAAAGGAGCGGGCAACGACGTGCGCAATGTGAGGTTATGGCTTGCGCTGCTGGGTGTCGATAAGCGCACGGTGATCGAGGACATCGAGGTCGACGAGGAGGGGCCCGACGGGGTCGAGCTGGTGGTGGTGCGGGTGCGCCCGCGCAGCGGGGTGTCGCGGCGCTGTGGCCGTTGTCAGCGCAAGGCAGCCTGGTATGACCGCCGTGAGGGGCAGCACCGCTGGCGGGGCCTGGATTGGGGCACGGTGCAGGTGGTGCTGGCGGCCGAGGCGCCGCGGGTGAACTGCCCCATCCGTGGACCGACGGTGGTGGCGGTGCCGTGGGCGCGTCATCACGCCGGGCATACCTACGCCTTCGATGACACGGTGGCCTGGCTGGCGGTGGCGTGCTCGAAAACCGCGGTGTGCGAATTGATGCGTATCGCCTGGCGCACCGTAGGAGCGATCGTGGCCCGGGTTTGGGCCGACACCGAAAAGACCGTCGATCGGTTTGCCAACCTGCGCCGGATCGGCATCGACGAAATCTCCTACAAGCGCCACCACAAATACTTAACGGTGGTGGTTGACCACGACGGCGGCCGGTTGGTGTGGGCCGCCCCGGGCCGTGACACTGCCACCCTGCGGCGCTTCTTCGATGCGCTGGGGCCGCAGCGGTGTGCGCAGATCACCCATGTTTCCGCCGATGCCGCCGACTGGATCGCAGCCGTGGTCGCCGAGCGCTGCCTGACCGCGATCCGCTGCGCGGATCCGTTTCATGTGGTGGCCTGGGCCACCGAAGCACTGGATGCCGAACGACGCCTGGAACGACGCGCGGGCGCTGGCCCGCACCGAAGCTAGATGGGGCCGCGGGCGCCCCGCCAACGAGTCGCCGTCCAGACCGGGACATGAGCGGACCCGCAAGCTCAAGGGCGCCCGCTATGCGTTGTGGAAGAACCCCGAAGACCTCACCGAACGGCAAAGCCAGAAGCTGGCCTGGATCGCCAAAACCGACACCCGGCTCTACCGCGCGTACCTCTTGAAAGAAGACCTGCGCCATGTGTTCTCGGTCAAAGGACAAGAAGGCAAAGACGCCCTCGATAAGTAGATCTCGTGGGCGCGGCGTTGCCGCATCCCGGTGTTCGTCGAACTGGCCGGCCGCATCGTGCGACACCGCAAAGCCGTCGACGCCGCGCTCGACCACGGTCTATCGCAAGGATTGATCGAATCCACCAACACCAAGATTCGGCTCCTGACCCGCATTGCGTTCGGCTTCCGTTCCCCCCGAGGCACTGATCGGCCTGGCCATGCTGGCTCTCGGCGGACACCGCCCCGCACTGCCTGGCCGCCGCTGACCCCCAGGGCATCACTTGACGTGTCCTTCCGCAAACGTCGCAGATTCTGCGCCACCCGCTCGTCGGTGTCCATGTCATTCCGCCTCGCTCCCGCTCGGGGGCTCCACATGGACACCTCCCACGCGCGCAGCGCAAATGAGCAACTATCGCGGAAGGAAAGCACAAAAACGCCCAGCCTTCACCTCATCGACGCCAAATCGGCCCGATCCACCCACGGATGCGTCAGGACGGCCAAAGTTTCCCACTTTCAGGCCGCTGACGTGAGCAGATTCCCCGCGCCCGCGAGGCGTTTTTCGATGAGTTCAGGGGAGAGAGGGAGACGGCCCTCTCCCGATGCTCGGCAGCGGCCAAATCCTTCGCGAGCCTCCCCCCTCGGCGGTGTGGCCCGCCCAGCAGGTGTATGGATGGATTCGGCGTTGTAGGGGGCCAGCAGCCAAAACCACACCGCGACCCGCTCTGCAGCGGCCCAGCGTGCAATGTACAAGAACCCAATCTCGTGCCAGCCACCCTGCTCGAGGGTGACCTAGTGCTCCAAGAGGTGTGTCGCGCCGGACACCACCACCGGAAGTAATCCCAATGCTCGCCGAGGCGGCTAATCGGGCGCAATACGCCGGCCCTGGCGACCGTGCCCGCCGATGGTGCAGCAGAACTTGATCCACGACATCACCGGGTGTGTCGGGAAGCGAGATGGGACCTATCGGCCGCAGGGCTGGGACCTTCAGCCCTTGGTGGGGCTGCCGACCAAGAGCAGGCTTGTCGGTGTCGGAGAACGCAAGAACGAGAGGGAGTCGAACATGAAGTCGTTGTCGGAGTCATTGACGGATCTGGCCAATCGGGTCAAAAAGCTTGAGGACTCGGCCGCTGCCATGCAGCAGAAGAAGCGCGCGGAACTCCAAGTCCGCCGCGAACAACTTGAGTCCGACTTTGACCATGAGGTCGCCGAGTTCGAGACGACCGCAGCCGAGTTGCGGGGCGCAGCACACAACTGGTGGTCGCAGAGCAAGGATGCGATCGAGCGACAGATCGCGGCGATGCGCGCCGATTTCGAGAACTGGCAGACTGAAATGAAGCAAAAGAGCGCCGATCGGGCGGCCAAGAACGCTGAGGACGCCGCGGCGGTGGCCATTAGCTTGGCGGCCTACTGCCTTGACGCCGCAGAGTGGGCGGTGGTGCGGGCCGGGCTGGCTCGCGGCGAGGCTGAGCAGCCCGCGACGAAGGGCTGATATGGGAGGAACTCTGTCAAGGGGCAGGGTGAAGCGGCGGCCGGGACCGTCGTCGTCGGCCGCCGCTTCGTTGACCAGATGAGTGCTTGAGTGTCGAGCGTGTCGTAATCGACGCGTGTGTCAAGTCTGATATGCGCGGGTTGGTTACCGCAGGACGGAACTTTCGAGTCGGAGTTGGCCGCCGGATCTAAAGCCGAGCGTGATCACTTGCAGGACAACGTGGTTGCTCATAGCCCTTACGCGGGTCACTCCAAGACGCTTGCCGGGACTCGGTGTACTCATCTGGACAGTTTCAGGGCGGTCAGTCCGGCAGGACCGCCAGCGACCAACACCAGCCGCCGAGTTCACGTGCGATGGCAGCATTGGCGATCACGGAGCGTTTCTTCCGTTCGTCGAAACGTACCCACCGGGCATGCAGCCGCCGGTTGGCGGCCTGGCCACGTGCCCTCGCCGTTGGGGAGGCGACATTCCAACGACGCTGCAGTTCGACCCCTGGCCGATACGGAGCACGGTGGTGCCATGCGGCTTCGACCAGCAAGCGGCGGGCGTGGACATTGCCGGTTTTCGTTACCCCACCCTGGGACCGAGAAGTTCCCGATGAGTGTTCGGTGGGTACCAGCCCGAGGTAGGTGCCTATCGAGCGGCCCGACAACCTCGACCAGTCACCGATTTCCACTGCCAATCCAAACGCGGTCAAGGTGGCGATGCCGCGCACACATCCCAGCCGCCGCACGACCGGAGTGAACTCGCTGTCGGCAGCCATCGCGGCGATCGCGTCGTCAAGGCGGTCGCGCCGTTGCAGGTTGGCCAGCATTGCATCGAAAGCGCTGTCGTAGGCCAGTTGCAGCCCGGGCGTGTCAAACCGCTGAGCACGCAGCCAGTGGTCGTGTTTTCCCGTCCAAGTCTTGCCACCCGAATAGACGATCCCTTGGCGCAACAGCAATTTCAACAACCGATGCCGCGCCGCCATCAGATCCCCGCGGCAGTCCTCACGAGCTCGCACCAGATCTCGGGCCGCCTCTTGAGCCACAGTGGGGACCGCCACTTCAACGATTTGTCCCAGATGCAGCAACCGGGCCAGATGCGCGGCGTCGCGGGCGTCTTCTCCGAACTAAATCGATCTTGATGATTGAGTTGGTGTTCTGTTGTGTCAGAACTGGTTTCGGTTCTCTGCAGGCTCGGTGGTGCGTCCGGCGGTGTCGGTGAAGCTGGGGATGCCGAGTTGGACCGCGTGGGTGCGGCGGGCGGTGATCTGGTCGATTTGGGCCAGTTTGGCGTGGGCGCCGGCGAGGCTGACCTTGAGGCCTTCGGCCTCGCCGTACCAGCGGTGGGATTGGGCTTCGGCGATGCGGGCGAGCAGGTTGTCGCGGATCTTTTCGAGGCGCGGCCGGGCGGCGGGATCGGGCCGCAGCAGCGGGCAGCGCAGGCAGCTGTGTTCGTGGATGCAGGGGGTGTCGTAGGAGCGGCCGCAGTCGCCGACGGCGACCTTGCGGCGTTCGAAGTGGCCGACGAACTCCGCCCATTCCTCGTCGGTCGGGGTGCGGTATTCCTCGCTGGGGCGCAGCGCGCGGCGGCGGGCGATGTGTGCGCGGTGTCCGTTGATCACCTCTTCGGGGTAGACCGCCTTGGAGCCCATGGTGGTGTTGATGTCGCGGTGGCCGGCGACAAGTTGGGCGATGTGTGGTGGCATGCCGTGCACGATTGCGTCGGTGATGAACAGCCTGCGGAAATCGTGGAAGGTGTAGCGCAGGGCGCGCCCGGCGGCGTCCTTGACACCGATCGCGGTGAG
>DATJQO010000030.1:0-47302 GCA_035505695.1 Mycobacterium sp. | reverse complement strand
AGCAATCCCGACGACCCCAGCACCCGCTCCACCCGCACCTCGATGACCACCCGTCGCGGGTTGGGACGAGGAGTGCGATACCGCTGGGCGTAGCGCAGCTCGGCGTCACGTACGGCGTCGGCGTCGCTGTTCACTTTGGATCGGCCCTCGAGCGAGAGCCAACGCGCGCCGTCGACCTGACTGAGCACCGCCACCCCGGCGCGGTCGGCGTTCACGGCCTTCTGCGAGCCGCCGGTGGTGATGACCCGCGCGATGTGCGTCTTGGGATCGAAAGTGAAACCCACCGCCACCACATGCGGCGAATTGTCGGCTCGCAGCGTGGTCAGCATGGCCAAATGCCGTTCGGAGAGAAATGCCAGCGCGTCGTCGGTAAGCCGGGTCGTGGTATTCGCCATCACCGCCCACGCTAGCGCAGGTGATAATCGCAGCCGTGGACGACACGGGCGCAGGCCCAATACTGATCCTGGGCGGACGCAGTGAGATCGGCTTCGAACTGGCGCGGCGTCTAGCGCCCGGAGCGACGGTGGTGCTGGCCGCACGCAAGGCCGATCAGCTCGACGACCAGGTCCGCGCGCTCAAAGCCGCCGGTGCGGTATCGGTGCACACCATGGAGTTCGACGCCGATGACCTGGCGTCGCACGCTTCGCTGATCGCCTCGGTCGTCGCCGATCATGGGCCCATCGCAACCGCGGTGCTGGCCTTCGGAATCCTCGGCGATCAGGCCCGCGCCGAGGTCGACGCCGCCCACGCGGTAGCCATCGTGCACACCGACTATGTCGCCCAGGTCAGCATACTCACCCACCTCGCCGCCACCATGCGCAAGACCGGCCGCGGCCGACTGGTGGTGTTCTCCTCAGTTGCCGGGGTTCGGGTGCGCCGCGCGAATTATGTCTACGGTTCGGCCAAGGCGGGCCTGGACGGCTTCGCCTGCGGCTTGGCGGACGCGTTGCACGGTACCGGGGTGCGATTACTTATCTCCCGTCCGGGATTCGTCATCGGACGCATGACGCAGGGCATGACGCCCGCGCCGCTGTCCAGCACGCCGGAGCAGGTGGCCGCGACGACCGCGCGTGCGCTGGCCAAAGGCCGTCGCACCGTATGGATCCCATGGGCCTTGGGGCCCGCGGCTGCCGTGATGCGGCTGCTGCCGCAGTTCGCCTGGCGCAGGATGCCGCGATGATCGTCGTTGTCGGTATCGGCGCCGACGGTATGGAAGGCCTTTCGGAAACGTCGCGCAGCGAATTGCACAGGGCATCAATCATTTATGGGTCTAAGCGACAACTTGACCTGCTCGACGACACCGTGCCGGCGCCTCGCCGGGAGTGGCCGTCCCCGATGCTGCCGGCGCTGGAAACTTTGCCCGTCGACAACACCGCGGACCTCCACGTGGTGGCCAGCGGAGACCCCCTGCTGCACGGCATCGGCGGCACGCTGATCCGGTTGTACGGCTCGGCAAAAGTCAGGGTGTTGCCCCACGTGTCCTCGGTGACGCTGGCATGCGCGCGGATGGGCTGGAACGTGCACGACACCGAAGTGATCAGCCTGGTCACCGCGCCGCCGCACACCGCGCTGCGCCGCGGCGGTCAGGCGATCGTGCTGTCGAAAAGCCACTCAACGCCCCAAGACCTGGCGCTGTTCCTCGACACTCACGGCCGAGGCGATTCCGCGTTCAGCGTGCTGGAAAACCTCGGCGGCCCAACGGAACGCCGGCGCGACGGCAGCGCAAGCCACTGGGCCCAGAACGCGCCGCACGATATCGACGACTTAAACGTCATCGCCGTCCGCTACTTGCCCGACGAGCGCGTGTCGCCACAGCCGGATGACGCTTTCCTCCACGACGGACAGATCAGCAAACATGGAATCCGTGCGGTGACGCTGGCAGCATTGGCACCGCGGCCGGGGGAGCGGTTGTGGGACATCGGCGCCGGCTCGGGCAGCATCAGTGTCCAGTGGTGCCTGAGCTGGCGTGGCTGCAGCGCAACCGCATTCGAGCGCGACCAAACACGCCGTGAGAACATCGAATCCAACGCTGCGGCTTTCGGCGTCGCCATCGACGTGCGCGGTGACGCGCCGAACGCGTTCGATGGCGCCGAGCCGCCGTCGGTGATATTCATCGGGGGTGGTCTGACCCAGGCGGGCCTGCTCGACGCGTGCCTGGACAAGTTGCCATCCACCGGCCGTCTTGTCGCCAACGCAGTCACCGCGGAATCTGAATCTGTTCTCGCACAAGCCTACTCGCGCCTGGGCGGCCAGCTGCGGCGCTTTCAGCACTATCAGGGCGAGCGGCTGGGCGGCTTCACCGGCTGGCGCCCGCAGTATCCCGTCACCCAATGGATGGTGACCACGTGACGGTGTATTTCATCGGCGCGGGCCCGGGCGCCCCCGACCTCATCACCGTTCGTGGCCAACGCCTCCTACAAACGTGCCCGGTCTGCCTCTACGCGGGTTCTATCATGCCCGATGATCTGCTGGCGCTGTGCCCGCCCGGAGCGAAAATCGTTGACACCGGCCCGTTGGCGCTCGAGCAGATCATCACCGAACTGGCTGACGCCCACGCGGCCGGCCACGACGTGGCGCGCTTGCACTCCGGTGATCCGTCGCTGTACAGCGCGTTGGCCGAGCAGTGCCGCCGCCTTGACGAATTGGGTGTCGACTACGAAATCGTGCCTGGCGTACCGGCTTTCGCGGCTGCAGCGGCCGCCTTGAAGCGCGAGCTCACCGTTCCCGAGGTTGCCCAGACGGTGACGCTGACCAGGGTTTCGACGCTGTCGACGGTCATGCCGCTCGGTGAAGACCTGGTTACTCTCGCCCAATCCGGCGCCACGCTGGTGCTGCATTTGGCGGCCGCCCAGATCGACGCTATCGTCCCGCAACTGCTCAAAGGTGGCTACCGTTCCGAAACACCCACTGCTGTCGTGGCTTTCGCAAGCTGGCCGCAGCAGGTGGTGTTGCGCGGCGTGCTGGCCGACATCGCCGGGCAGATGCACGAAGCCAAGATCACCAAGACTGCGGTCATCATCGTCGGTGACGTGCTGGCCGCCACCGGGTTCAGCGACAGCTACCTGTATTCGGCCGGGCGGGCGCGGGGGAGCAGGCACTGATGCGTGTCCTGCTGCTCGGCGGCACCGCCGAGGCTCGCGCGCTGGCGAAGTGCTTGCACCCGCAGATCGAGATCGTCAGCTCGCTGGCGGGCCGGGTGCCAGACCCGGCGCTGCCAGTGGGTCCGGTACGCATCGGCGGCTTCGGCGGGGTGGCCGGGCTGCGGCGGTGGCTGGTGGACGAACGTGTGGGCGCCGTCGTCGATGCCACGCACCCGTTCGCGGCGACCATCACCGCGCACGCCGCCGAAGTGTGCGCCGATCTAGCGATACCCCACCTGGTGCTGGCCCGCCCGGCATGGGATCCGGGCGGCGCCATCGTCGTCGACTCGGACACCCAAGCCGCGAAGACGGTTGACCAGCAAGGCTATTCGCGGGTATTTCTCACCACTGGACGCTCGGGTGCGAAGGCCTTTGCCGACAGCGGCGCGTGGTTCTTGATCCGCGCGGTCACCGAACCGGATGGTGCCACGTTGCCGCGTCATCACCAGCTGGTGCTGTCCCGGGGCCCGTACCCTTACGACCACGAGCTCGCGCTATTGCGTGAGCACCACATCGATGCGCTGGTCACCAAAAACAGCGGCGGCGCCATGACCCGGGCGAAGCTGGACGCCGCTTCGGCGCTGGCTATTCCGGTGGTGATGGTGGCGCGGCCGCCGCTACCGGCGGGGGTGCGCAGCGTCGGCACCGTCGAAGAAGCCGCCCAATGGGTGATGGGATCGGCCTAGCCGGTCAGGTCGTCGCGCTCGACGTCGGCCAGCAGGGCATCACGGGCACGCGCGACGCGGGAGCGGATGGTGCCCACCGGGCAGCCGCACACCGCCGCGGCGTCGGCGTAGGGGAGACCGAGCAACTGGGTGAGCAACAGCGCTTCGCGTTGCTCGGCCGTCAGGCCGGCGATCAAGGTGGTCACTTCGACCAAGTCTTCGAACCCGCGGGCGTGGTGGTTCCCGCGGAGGGCGTAGTCGGGGTCGGCACCGACGGCCGTGCGCGGGCGTGATTGGACGTGGCGGATGTGGTCGGCCACGACGCGTCGGGCAATGGCCAGCAACCAGGTTCGCGCGCTCGAACGTCCGGAGAACCGTTCGATCGCACCGATTGCGCGCAGGAACGTCTCTTGGGTCAGGTCGTCGGCGCTGCCCGCGTCTGACAGATAGGTGACAAAGCGCCATACGTCTTGCTGGGTGGCTTTGATGAACGCCTCGAGTGCTCGTGCGTTCCCGCGGGCTGCGGCCAGGGCGAGATCGGTAACGGCCTCGTCGTCGCTGGACGCGGTCATGGCGAACCACCTTTGTTTCGCGGGCTCACTGAGTCTACGACGGGGTGTCGTAGAGGATGCGGCGGGGTGGGACGACGAGTGGTTGATCGGCCAGAGGTGTCCACGCCGTCGACCGCTGAGTGACGCGGCCGACCAGCTGGCGTGGTCAGCTTCGGGTGAGGCATCGCCGGCCCGCTGCGTTCGCGATCCCGTCCGTCCTCGCGCCACCAGCAACGCGAACGCCAGGCCTAACAGCAGGGGCATGTGACTGGCGATACGAGTGGCGGTGACTTCGCCCGAGTAGGCGTCGACGACCACATAACTCAACAGTGCAACGGAATAGACACCGGTAATGGCGGCCACTCCGATCGCGGTGACGGGCCAGATGCCGGCCGCGATCATCGCCAGACCCAGCGCCAGCAGCCATGCCGTGGACTCGTGCATAAGGTGCTCGCCGGACATCGCGCCATGCATGTGGCTCGCCACCATGCCGAAGTCGATGCCACTGATTTGAGCGGCGGCGATCGCGACCTGGAATATACCGACACTGATCAGACCCCACCGCCGGTAATGCGACCGCAGCCTACGCATCCAGCGCTGCCGCCTCGAGGACTGCTCGCTAATACTTGCCATGATTTTTCCGGCCAGATCCGGTCCCTCGCCGGGCTCAATCGACGCCAGTCGCCGGGTCTGCACAGCCGCGCCGATGAGCCAGGACCGGCAACGGCGGCAGGCTTCAAGATGAGCATCGACCTGCTGCGCGAGCACCTGGGGACGTTCGCCGTCCAACCGGGCAGAGAGCGCTTCCCGCGCAACGTCACACTGCATCACTGCATCACTGCATCGTTGCGCATCCCGACTCGTGCGCAAAGAGCTCGAAGCGTTCACGGCGGGAACAGGTCGTCATCCGGCCGCGCTGAATGGTGGCATATACCGTAGGGGGTATGGTATACAAGGTGTGAGCTTACGCCCTGCCGCCGCGGGTTACTTGCGGCTCGGCCACGCGGTGACGTGCGATTTCATGGCTGATGGCCGTCATGCGCAGGCCGAACGGCCCTATTCGCTGCGGCGGGCTGGGGTCAGATGGCGAGCGAGGACGACCGGGCCGGGAACTTAAGGGAGCACCGATGTTGGCCTTTCTGAAACGAGTCTGGGTGCCGCTCGTGGTCGTGGTGGCGGTTGTCCTCGGTGGTGTCGCCGTCAGCCGGCTTCGCGGTGTTTTCGGCTCCGAGGAGATCTTTTCTGCGACCGGCAGCAGTGCGGAGCCACTCGAGCCGTCCCATCTCAAGCGGGTGACCTACGACATCTACGGGCCGAGCGATACCTCAGGAAGCGTGAGCTATCTGGACAAAAACGCCCAGTCAGAACAAGCGAACTTCACGAGCCTGCCATGGAGTTACACGATCACGACGACGGTACCGGCCGTGATCGCCAACGTGGTGGCACAGGGTGATAGCGACACCATCGGGTGCCGCATCACGGTCAACGGCGAGGTGAAAGACGAGAAATTCGCGGCCGGGCACCATGCCCAAACCTCGTGTCTGGTGAAGGCCGCATGAACACCGACAACAACTCGCGGCCGAGGTTCATGCGGTTCGTCCGCACGTTCGCGGTGCCGATCCTCATCGCATGGCTGCTGCTGACCGTCGCACTGAACGTGCTTGTGCCGCCTATCGAATCGGTTGCGCGCAACCATGCGGTGACGATGTCGCCACAAGACGCACCGGCCATGATCGCCGCCAAGCACATCGGAGCCAAATTCGGAGAGTCGGATTCGGACAGCATCGCAATGATCGTGCTAGAGAGCGACAAACCACTCGGTGAGGAAGCCCACCGCTATTACTACGGTTTGGTCAACAAGCTTCAGGCCGATCCCAAACACGTCCAGCACGTGCAGAACGTGTGGGGAGATCCGCTCACCGCCGCGGGTGTCCAGAGCCGAGACGGCAAAGCCGCTTATATCCAACTCAATCTGGCCGGCAACCAGGGCAGCACCCAGGGCAACGAGTCCGTCGACGCGGTTCGGAAGATCGTCGACAAGTCGGCGCCGCCCCAAGGGCTCAAGGTCTACGTCACCGGTCCAGCACCGCTGACCACCGACATGAACGAGGCCGCCGATAAAAGCATGTTCAAGATGATGGGCGTGACGGGCGTGGTGATCATGATCATGCTCTTCATCGCCTATCGCTCCGTCAGCACGGTGCTGCTGGTCCTGGTGATGGTCGGCTTCGAGATGGGCACGGCCAGAGGGCTCGTCGCGCTACTGGGAAACTATGAGCTGCTGGGGTTTTCGACCTTCGTCGTCGCCATGCTGTCTTCATTGGCGATCGCGGCAGGAACCGACTACGCGATATTCCTCATCGGTCGCTACCAGGAGGCGCGCCAGGCCGGTCAAGACCGAGAAACGGCCTACTACACGATGTTCCGCGGGACCTCTCACATCATCTTGGGCTCAGGCCTGACCATCGCGGGGGCCACTTTCTGCCTGCACCTGGCGCGGCTGTCATATTTCAAGGCGCTGGGCATTCCGTCCGCGTTGGGGTTGCTCGTCGTCGTCGCGGGAGCAATGACCGCCGCCCCGGCCGTGGTCGCCGTGGCGAGCCGGTTCGGCCTGCTCGACCCGAGACGGATGATCAAGACGCGTGGGTGGCGGCGCGTCGGCACCGCGACCGTGCGCTGGCCCGGTCCGGTGTTCGCCGCCTCGCTGGTCATCGCCCTCATCGGCATCCTCATCATGCCCAGCATGAAGGTCAGCTACAACGACCGCTTCTACATACCGCGAAACCTGCCCTCGAACGCCGGATATGCCGCCGCGGAACGCCATTTCAGCGCCGCCACAATGAATCCGGACATCCTCATGATCGAAAGCGACCACGACATGCGGAACAGCGGCGACATGATCATCCTGGACAGGCTCGCCAAAGACGTCTTTCGTTCACCGGGAATCGCGATGGTGCAAAGCATCACCCGGCCGTTGGGCGGACCGATCGAGCACACCTCGATACCGTTTCAGATCAGCGCCCAATCGATCCCGATCCAGCAAAACCTGAAATTCATGCGAGACCGCACGGCCGACATGCTCAAGATGAGCGACGACCTGGCCTCCATGGTCACCTCGATGCAGCGGATGCAGGGTCTGCTGGGCCAGATGAGCAGCACCACCCATCAGATGGTCGGCGACATGCACGACATGCAGGCCACGCTGGACGAGATGCGGGACCATCTGGCGGACTTCGACGACTTCGCCCGGCCGTTGCGCAGCTATTTGTATTGGGAACAGCACTGTTTCAACATCCCCGCCTGCTGGGCGACGAGGTCGGTATTCGAAGCGATCGACGGTGTGGACAAGTTCAGCGAAAACATGGGCACGCTGATCAAGGACATGAACAACGTCGACGCGATCATGCCCCAGATGGTCGCCGAAATCCCGCCGATCATCTCCGTTGCGCAGTCGATGCGGGGCACCCTGCTCACCATGCACAGCAGCTTCTCGAATCTGGTCACCCAAATGGCCCAGATGACCGATACCGCCAGTGCCATGGGGCAGGCCTTCGACGCCGCGAGGAGTGGCGACTACTTCTACCTGCCACCGGAAGCGTTCCAAAATCCCGACTTTCAGCGTGGTCTGAAACTGTTCTTGTCGCCGGACGGCAAGGCCGCCCGGTTCATCATCACCCACGGCGCGGATCCGGCCACCCCGGCGGGCATTTCGGCGGTCATGCCGGAACTGGCCGCCGCGCATCAAGCGGTGAAGGGAACGAACCTTACCGACGCGAAGTTCTATCTCGCCGGGACGGCGGCCATCTACCGCGATATCCAGTCGGGCTCCCAGTACGACCTGCTGATCGTAGGGCTTGCGGCCCTGACGCTGATCTTCGTCGTGATGCTCATCATCACCCGTGCCCTGGTGGCGTCCCTGGTGATCGTCGGGACCGTGCTGCTATCGCTGGGTGCTGCCTTCGGGCTCTCGGTGCTGGTATGGCAGCATCTGTTGGGTCTGGAGTTGAACTGGATCGCGCCGGTGTTCGGGCTGATCATCCTGCTGGCTGTCGGCTCCGACTACAACTTACTGTTGGTGTCGCGTTTCCAGGAGGAGATCGGCGCCGGCCTGAAGACCGGCATCATCCGTTCGATGGGTGAGACCGGCGGGGTCGTCACCTCGGCCGGCCTAGTCTTCGCCTTCACCATGATGTCGATGGTCGCCAGTGACCTGCGCTCAATTGGCCAGGCCGGCAGCACAATCGGCCTTGGCCTGCTGTTCGACACGCTGATCGTGCGGTCGCTGATGACCCCGTCGATCGCTGCGCTGCTCGGGCGCTGGTTCTGGTGGCCGCTGCGAGTGCGTCCGCGCCCGGCCAGCGAGATGTTGCGGCCCTTCGGGCCGCGCAGGCTGGTTCGTTCCCTCCTGCTGGGGGAGGAGGCGGATGCGGTGACCCGGCCTCAGAAAACGGCGGCGCCCGGCCCCACATATTCGGGCGTTGACGGTTCGCGTCTCACCCCGGATAGCGCCGGGGCGTGAACACCTTGTCACCGAAATCGTCTGAATACCATTGGGTTTGCGAAGACCCCACGATCAGCAGGCAGCGCATGTCGACATCGGCGGGGTCCAGATCGGCCAGCCGGACCACCCGGACGTTCTCGTCGGGGCCAGACACACTGCATCCGATCACCACCGGCGTGCCGGGTTCACGATGGGTCAGCAAGATGTCGCGCATCGCGCCAACCTGCCACGTCCGCGCCTTGGAAGCCGGGTTGTAGATGGCCAGCACCATGTCGGCGGCGGCCGCGGCGGCCAGCCGTGCCGAGATCACCTCCCACGGTTTGAGCCGGTCGGACAACGAGATCACCGCGTAGTCGTGACCTAATGGAGCGCCGACCCGGCTCGCGACCGCCTGAGCGGCGGTCATCGCCGGAACGACCCGAACGCGCACTCCGGGCCATTGTTTGGCCTCTTCGAGCACGGCGGTGGCCATCGCGAACACACCCGGATCGCCCGAGGACACCACCGCCACGGTGGATCCTTGCTCGGCCAGGGCGCACGCCAGTCGCGCCCGCGCGGGTTCGTCGGTGTTGTCGCTGGGATGACGCCGCTGGCCGTCGCGCAGCGGGACGCGGTCCAAATAGACGCCGTAGCCGATGAGATCCGTCGCGGCGGCCAACTCTCGTCGACTCTGCGGCGTCATCCAGTCGGTGTCGCCGGGACCCAGGCCCACCACCGCGACGGTGCCCGCCAAGGCCGGCGGCCGATTCGACCGCCGACCGCCCGGCAACATGGCCAGCGAAAAATACGGCACCCTGGTTTCGTCGACGTCCGCGGCGGGCAGTATCCGCTCTCCCGGGCCGCTCGCCCACTCGACGTAGAACGCGTCGTCGATCCGTCCGGATGCCGAAAGCGCTTCGCGGACAGCGTGATACGAACGTCCCAGCTTGAGCACCACCGCGGCGTCGGCGTCGGCGAGCCGGCGGGTCAACTCTGCGACCGGCAGCGTGCCGGGCAGCACCGACAGCACTTCGTCGCCGGCCACCAGCGGCGTCGCAATGGCCGCCGCCGCGGCGCTCACCGAGGTGACACCCGGCACGATGATCGCGTCGAACCGCTGCGTCAGCCGGGTGTGCAAATGCATGTATGAGCTGTAGAAGAGCGGATCGCCCTCGGCGAGCAGGGCCACGTCGCGGCCGGCGTCCAGGTGCTCGGCGATGCGCTGGGTGGCATCGGCGTAGAAGTCTTCGAGCGCACCGGCATAGCCGCCGGGGTGGTCGCTCACCTCGGTGGTCACCGGATAGATGAGGTGCTCTTCGATTTGGCGGGGCCGCAGATACGGTTCGGCGATGCCGCGGGCGATACTGCGACCGTGCCGGGCACTGTGGTAGGCCACCACATCGGCCTCGTGGATCACTCGAACGGCTTTGACCGTCACCAACTCTGGGTCACCGGGCCCCAACCCGACTCCAAATAGTGTGCCCCGCGTCGTCATTCGCGCTCGCTCGCCATCGCGTTGACAGCGGCGGCGGCCATGGCGCTGCCGCCGCTGCGGCCCCGCACCACCAGATAGGACATGTCCCGTGGATGCTCGATGAGCTCTTGCTTGGACTGCGTCGACCCGACGAATCCGACGGGGCCGCCCAGCACCGCCACCGGCGGGGAAACTCCTTCGTCGATCAGCTCCAGCAGCCGGAACAAGGCCGTGGGTGCATTGCCGATGGCCAGCACCGCGCCGGGCAACCGGTCGGCCCAGAGCTCCACCGCGGCCGCTGATCGAGTGGTGTGCCGGCGTGCGGCCAGCTCGGCCGCGCGCGGATCGGCCACCAGCGACACCACCTGGTTGGCGGCCGGCAGTCGTGCGGCGGTGATTCCCGCCGCCACCATCGACGAATCGCACAACACGGGGGCACCGGTTCGCAAGGCGGCGCCGACCCGAGCGACGACGTCGCCGGTGTAGGCGACATGTTCGGCGACATCAACCTGTCCGCAGGTGTGGATCAACCGGACCACGACGCGTGCGACGTCGTCCGGAAACCGGCTCAGGTCGGCTTCGGCGCGGATGGCCGCGAACGACTGTCGATAGATCTCCGCAGCGTCGCGGATGTAGTTGAGCACCCGCTCACCCTAAGGCTTGTTAAGGTGGCGACCCGCTTCGCCCGGCTTCGCCGCGCTGGCGATCGCCACGGGGCTTGTTAAGGTGGCGACCCGCTTCGCCCGGCTTCGCCGCGCTGGCGATCGCCACGGGGCTTGTTCAGGTGGCGACCCGCTTCGCCCGGCTTCGCCGCGCTGGCGATCGCCACGGGGCTTGTTAAGGTGGCGACCCGCTTCGCCCGGCTTCGCCGCGCTGGCGATCGCCACGGGGCTGGTCACGCAGCAGCTGATAACCCTGCCCGGTCGCGACCAGCACCTGACCGGTCGGCGGACTGCCGCAGGCGCGCTCGCAGCCGACAAAGTGACGATGAATCCGCGAATCGGCGTCCAGCGAGAGCGCGGCGTCTGCCCGCACATCGGCGGCCGAGTGCGCGCAGCCCGGGCTGCCGGTGCAGGCGCTGACGCTCAACCACGGCGAGTTCTCGTCGAAGATCAAACCCAACGGCGCCAGCACTCGCAAGGCGGCGTCCGCGACGGACTCATCGAGATCACAGACCAGCACCGATCGCCACGGCGTGATCACCAGCGGCGCCTCGATTGCGGCCAGGTACTCCGCGACGCGCGCGGGCAGCACCCCCAGCGGCACCGCGGCGCCCAGCGCGACCCGACCGTCGTCCTGGTTGATCCAGCCCACCGGAGGTTTGCTGACCGCCGGAAACGGTGCGGCACCGAGTTCGACGCCGGGCAGCAAGCGCTCAATGTCGTCCAATTCGCTGACGCGCCAGGCGTTTCCGCGCATGGCGACAAAGCGCACCGCGATGATGATCAGCATCTCGACCACCTCGCTGGCGGCCAGCCGGACGCCGGTGTCTCGTCCGGTCAGTAGCAGCGCACAGCCGTCTGGCAGCGCATGCACGCCGACGTCGGCGCGCAATCCGGACACATCGGCGCGCCCGTCGTCCAGACTGAACCAGAACCGGCCCCCCAGCTCGGCGAGCCTGGGCTCCGCGCAGATCGCCGCATCCATCTCGGCGACCCACTGCCGCACGTCGAGGTTCCCGCCGGCCCGCCCCGACAGCGGCGAAGCGACGAGGTTGCGGACCCGCTCATGGGTGGCCGACGGCAACAGTCCTGCGGCGGCGATCGCTTCGGCAAGCGCGTTCACCTCGGTGATCCCGCGCACCTGCACGTTGCCCCGGGCGGTCAGCTCGAGTGTTCCGGAACCGGACTCGGCGGCGACGACGCCCAGCGCCGCCAATTGTGCGGCGGTGATCATGCCGCCGGGCAGCCGGACGCGCACTAGTGCGCCGTCGGCGGCCTGATGCACCTGCAGCGCGCCCGGGCAGGCGTCGGTGTCACGGGCTCTGACCACGGCTCCACGGTACGGCTGGGCATCGCGACCGGTTCCGGCACCCGGCGCGGCATGCACGACAGGAAATTCGAGTAGCCGCCTACTGTAGTGGCCGCATTTGGCCCCGCCGGACACTTCGAGCAGTCCATCTCGGTGACATAAGGGGTCCGTTATGACGAGGCTCGGTGATCATGCGGTGGTACTCGGCGCCAGCATGGGCGGCCTGCTGGCTGCTCGCGTGCTGGCCGACTTTTACCACCAGGTGACCGTGGTCGAGCGAGACGTCTTGCCCGACGACCCGGTGAACCGGCGCGGCGTTCCGCAGGGCCGGCTGATCCACGCCGCCCTGGCACGGTGCACGGAGGTGCTCGATGAACTCTTCCCCGGATTCGTGGACGAGCTCAAGGCCGCCGGCGTCGACAGCTGGGATGGCGACCTGTCGAAGCTATGGCTTTCGGCTGGCGGGCATCAAACCGTGCGAAGCGGTATAGCGCCGAACGCACCGGTGATCTTGTTCCCGAGCCGCCCGGTACTCGAATGGAAAGTGCGGGGCCGGGTGCGGACGATTACCAACGTGACGTTCCTGGAGAGCCACGACGTGGTCGGCCTGACCTCGACATCGGATCGGGGCCGCATCACCGGGGCCACGGTGGTGGATCGTGGTGCCGGCCGCCAGACAACGCTGACCGCCGATCTTGTCGTCGACGCGACGGGCAGGGGATCGCGGACCCCGGTGTTCCTCGAGGAACTCGGCTACGGCCGTCCACGCGAAGACGAGCTGACGGTCCAGCTCGCCTACGCCTGCCAACTGCTGCGCATCGCACCGGGCGCCGTCAAGGAACACATGATCGCGGTGTTCCCTGAGCCGGGGCGACCCACAACGTTCGGGTTCATCTCATACGAAAACGACACCTGGATGTTCGGTGTCGGCACCATGGCCGGAGCCGAGCCACCGAACCGGCCCGCCGACATGGTGCGGTTTGCCGCCGATTTTGCGCCCCCGCACGTGGTGGAAGCGATTCGGGCAGCCGAGCCCCTGGGCGAGGTGGTGCAGCATCGGGTGCCGTCGAACCGCTGGCGGCGCTACGACAAGATGCGCCGGACGCCCGATGGTCTGCTGGTCGTCGGTGATGCCGTGTGCAGCTTCAACCCCATCTATGGGCAGGGCATGACGTTGGCTGCGGTCGAGGCGACGGTGCTGCGCGATTGTCTGCGCCGCGGCGATGACGGGCTAACCCGGCGGTTCTTCCGCGCCTCTGCCGGGAAAATTCGGGTGGCGTGGCAAACCGCTGTCGGCTCCGATTTGGCTCTGCCCGAAGTTGTTGGACCGCGACCGATTTCGATGCGAATCAGCAATGCTCTGCTCGAGCCGGTGCTGACGGCCGTCGAAACCGATCCCGTCGTGGCCGGACAGTTCATGAGGGTTACCGGGATGCTCGACGCACCAAGTCGCTTGCTGCGTCCCTCGATCCTGCTTCGGGTTATGCGCGCCCAACGCCGCCGGCCGCCAGAGCCCACCGCCGGGCAGAAGACCGGCGAAGCGTCGCTGGCAGCCGGAAGCACCGCCGCGCGCCTTGCCATCTGACCACAGCGAAAGGAATCAAGATGTCAGAGCAGAACATTGAGACGACGAGACGGGGCTACGAGGCTTTCGCGGCGGGTGATCTGCAGGAGGCGTTGAGCGTGTTCGACAACTCTGTCGAATGGACTATCAACGGCGACAGCATGATTGGCGGTACCTACCGCGGCAAAGCCGAGCTGACCGGGCTGATGCTGCGGCTGGCGGAAAAGAGCACCCACGTAGAGCCCAAGCGTTTCCTCTCGGACGGCGATGTCGTCATGGTCCTTGCGGAAGTCAGTGCCGCAGGAGAGACCGCTTGGGAAGCCGATGTCTACACGTTTGCCAATGGCAAGATCGTGCAGGCGCAGGTGTTCGGGGACACCGCCGTGCAGGAACGAATCTTCGGGTCAAAGGGCGTGACGGCGGGCTAGTCGAGCTCAAATCCGCTCGGCGCCTGATTGGATGCCGTCTGCGCTGGGCACCCTCGGGCGGTGGAGACGGTGCAGTATGCAGCGGGACGGTCGGCTGACGTGTTCGGCAATTCGACGCAGCCGACGGTGTTGCCACGGCGCCGAGGTGCTGGCGCCGGACTGGAATTCCCATGCCGCCGACGGTGGGCGCGGGGACCTGCTGGCGTCGCTGCGCTTAGCCCGAGAGTTCGCCGACCACCCGAACGGCATGGTGCTGGTCGGGTGGTCGTTGGGCGGTGTCGCCGCAGCGGCCCTGACGCTCGAGGCGGCGCGCTTCGACGTGCAGCTGGCGCACACGGTTTGCCGGCGCCTTTTTGGGTTCCCGATCCGATCTGCGGGCGGATCGTGACCAACGGCCTGACCGCCAACCATGCCGGCTCACCGTTTATGTTGCTGCACGGTTCGGCGGATGATGTGGTCCCGCTGGCGGCCAGCCAAGTGTTTGCCACCAGCCTGCAGCAGGTGGGATGGCCGGTGGAGTTGGTGGAGCTGGCGGCCGATCACGGGTCGATCGCCGGCGCCGGATACGACGCGGTCGCCGACCGCTACCAGCCGCGCTCGGCGGACCGGCCCTAGTGGTCGCGGAAGGGGTCGCCGCCCGGATCGCAGCGACGCTACGGTACGAATGATGGGTGGCTGAGCCGACCATCCTGCTGCTGTCGACGTCCGACACCGACCTGATCAGCGCACGGTCGAGCGGGAAGAACTATCGGTGGGCCAACCCGTCGCGGCTCTGCGATGAGGAACTACCCGCCCTGCTGGCTGGGGCGTCGATCGTGGTGGTGCGGATTCTTGGCGGCTACCGAGCCTGGCAAAGCGGTATCGACGCGGTAATCGCCAGCGGGGTACCGACGGTGTTGGTCAGTGGCGAGCAGGCGGCCGACGCCGAGTTGACCGGCTTGTCCACGTTGGCGGCCGGCATCGCGGTGCAGGCGCACATCTACCTGGCACACGGTGGCATGGAGAACCTGCGCCAGCTACACGCCTTCCTCTCCGACACCGTGCTGATGACCGGGTTCGGGTTTGGCCCCCCGGTGGTTACGCCCACGTGGGGCGAGCTGACGCGCTCCGATGCCAGAAACACCGAAGGCCCCACGATCGCCGTGTTGTATTACCGCGCTCAGCACCTGGCCGGCAACACCGCCTACGTGGAGGCACTGTGCCGGGCCGTCGAGGACGCGGGCGGGCGGCCGTTGCCGCTCTATTGCGCATCGCTGCGCACCGCCGAACCCGAACTGTTGCAACGGCTGGGCGACGCCGACGCCATGGTGGTGACCGTCCTGGCCGCCGGCGGACTGAAGCCGGCCACCGTGTCCGCCGGTGGCGATGACGACAGTTGGAACGTCGAACACCTTGCCGCCCTTGATATTCCGATCCTACAGGGACTGTGCCTGACCAGTCCGCGCGCGCAGTGGCGGGAAAACGACGACGGCCTAAGCCCACTCGACGTGGCCACTCAGGTTGCGGTGCCCGAGTTCGACGGCCGCATCATCACCGTACCGTTCTCCTTCAAAGAGATCGACGACGACGGGCTCATCTCCTACGTCGCCGACCCGGAACGATGCTCGCGAGTCGCGGGCCTGGCCGTCCGGCACGCGGAGCTGCGGCATGTCGCGCCGGCTGACAAGCGGGTGGCGCTGGTGTTCTCGGCGTATCCCACCAAGCACGCCCGGATCGGCAACGCGGTCGGCCTGGACACCCCGGCAAGTGCCGTCGCGCTGTTGCGGGCGATGCGCGACCGCGGCTACCGGGTAGGGGATCTCCCCGGGGTGGACGCTGACGACGGCGACGCATTGATTCATGCGTTGGTCGAGCGCGGCGGCCAGGACCCCGACTGGCTCACCGACGGGCAGCTGTCTGGCAATCCGATTCGTTTGTCCGCCAAGGACTATCGTAACTGGTTCGCGACATTGCCGGTTGAGCTCACCGAGGCCGTCGAGGCCCATTGGGGCCCGCCGCCCGGGGACCTCTTTGTGGACCGGACCAACGATCCCGACGGCGAAATCGTCATTGCTGCACTGCAATCGGGCAACCTGGTGCTGATGGTGCAACCACCCCGCGGTTTCGGCGACAATCCGGTGGCCATCTACCATGACCCCGACCTACCGCCCAGCCACCACTACCTGGCCGCCTACCACTGGCTGGACGCCCGATTCGGTGCGCACGCCATAGTTCACCTGGGCAAGCACGGCAACCTGGAATGGTTGCCGGGCAAGACGCTTGGCATGTCGGCGGCGTGCGGATCCGACGCCGCGCTCGGCAACCTGCCGCTGGTCTACCCCTTCCTGGTCAACGACCCCGGGGAGGGCACCCAGGCCAAGCGGCGGGCGCATGCGGTGCTCGTCGACCATCTCATCCCGCCGATGGCGCGCGCCGAAACCTACGGCGACATCGCCCGGTTGGAGCAGTTACTCGACGAGCACGCTTCCGTCGCGGCGCTGGATCCCGTCAAGTTGCCCGCCATCCGCCAGCAGATCTGGACGCTGATCCGGGCCGCCAAGATGGATCACGATCTCGGATTGACCGAACGCCCCGCTGAGGACTCGTTCGATGACTTGCTGCTGCATGTCGACGGATGGCTGTGCGAGATCAAGGACGTTCAGATCCGTGACGGCCTGCATATCCTGGGTCAAAAGCCAACGGGAGAAACCGAACTGGACCTCGTGCTGGCGATTCTGCGGGCCCGTCAACTGTTCGGCGGCGAGCATGCTCTGCCTGGTTTGCGGCAGGCGCTGGGACTGGCCGAGGATGGCGCCGACGAACGCTCATCGGTCGACCGGGCCGAGGCAACCGCGCGTGAACTCCTCACCGCGCTGCAGGCCAGTGGCTGGGATCCGGCGACGGCGGACCGGCTCACCGATAGCACGGCCGTCGCCGCGGTGCTCCGGTTCGCGGCCACCGAAGTGGTGCCCCGGCTGGCCGGTAGCGCCGCCGAAATCGACCAGGTGCTGCGAGCACTGGACGGCCGGTTCATCCCGGCCGGCCCGTCCGGTTCGCCGCTGCGCGGCCTGGTGAACGTGCTGCCCACCGGGCGCAACTTCTACTCCGTCGACCCCAAGGCGGTGCCGTCCCGGCTGGCTTGGGAAGCCGGTGTGGCACTGGCAGATTCGCTGCTGACCCGCTATCTAAAGGACCATGGGCGGTGGCCGCGGTCGGTCGGGCTTTCGGTGTGGGGGACCTCGGCGATGCGCACCGCCGGCGACGACGTCGCTGAAGTGCTTGCGCTGCTGGGTGTTCGGCCGGTATGGGACGACGCGTCGCGTCGCGTCGTCGACCTCGCGGCGATTCCGGTGGCGGAGTTGGGCCGCCCGCGCATCGACGTCACGGTGCGGATCTCCGGGTTCTTCCGGGACGCCTTCCCGCACGTGGTGAGGATGCTCGATGATGCCGTTCGTCTGGTGGCCGGACTTGATGAGCCCGGCGACGACAACTACATACGGGCGCACGCACAGACCGACCTGGCCCAGCACGGCGACGTAAGGCGTTCTACTACAAGGATATTCGGCTCCAAGCCGGGGACGTACGGAGCCGGTCTGCTGCAGCTGATCGACAGCCGCAACTGGCGTGACGACGCGGATCTGGCCGCGGTGTACACCGCTTGGGGTGGGTTCGCCTACGGTCGCGACCTGGACGGCCGCGAGGCGGTCGACGACATGAACCGCCAGTACCGGCGCATCGCGGTGGCCGCCAAGAACACCGACACCCGCGAACATGACATCGCCGACTCCGACGACTACTTCCAGTACCACGGTGGCATGGTTGCCACGGTGCGGGCGCTGACCGGCCAAGCCCCGGCCGCCTATATCGGGGACAACACCCGACCTGACGCGATCCGCACCCGCACGCTGTCCGAGGAGACGACCCGGGTGTTTCGCGCCCGGGTCGTCAATCCGCGCTGGATGTCGGCAATGCGCCGGCACGGTTACAAAGGCGCGTTCGAAATGGCTGCGACGGTGGACTACCTGTTCGGCTATGACGCGACCGCCGGGGTGATGGCCGACTGGATGTATGAAGAACTCACCGAGCGCTACGTGCTGGATCCGGAGAACCGCAAGTTCATGGCGGAGTCCAATCCATGGGCGCTGCACGGCATGGCTGAACGGTTGTTGGAGGCCGCCGGTCGCGGCATGTGGGCGCAGCCCCGACCGGACACCCTCGCTCGCCTTCGCCAGGCGCTGCTGGAAACCGAAGGTGACCTCGAAGGCTGACCGGCGTAGGTTGACACCGTGACGCCCACCTTCGCCGACCTCGCCAAGGCGCAATACATCCTGCTGACCACGTTCACCAAGGACGGCAAGCTCAAGCCGACGCCGATCTGGGCTGCCGCCGACGGCGACCGGCTGCTGGTGATCACCGGAGAAAAGTCGTGGAAGGTCAAGCGAATCCGCAACACTCCGCGGGTCACGCTGGCCACCTGCACCATGCAGGGCAAGCCGACCAGCGATGCGGTTGCGGGCACCGCCGCCGTCCTCGACAAGTCCTACACGCCCGCCGTTTACGACGCGATCGGAAAGCGTTACGGCATCGTGGGCAAGGTGTTCAACTTCTTCAGCAAGCTGCGCGGAGGCATGGAAAACAACGTCGGTCTCGAGCTTCGAGTAGCGACAACATAACCGCGATGGGCACCGTCCTCATCCCGATCCCCGACCGCGATTTCGACCCCACCGAAGTTGCGGTCAGCTGGCGCGTCTTGACCCGACGGGGCCATCAGGTGGTCTTCGCCACCGAAAGTGGCAGGCCGGGGGAGGCTGACGACATCATGGTGAGCGGCCGCGGATTGGACATGTGGTCGGCCCTACCGGTGCTGGGCGCCATCCGGATCATCGGGCTGATGCTGCGGGCGAACCGGGACGCACGTACTGCGTACCGAGACATGCTGCAAGCAGCGGAGTTTCAACATCCGGTCACCTGGGCGCACGCCACGCTTGACGGCGTCGACGCGCTGCTGCTGCCCGGCGGGCATCGTGCCCGCGGAATGCGCAGCTACATCGACAGCGAAATCCTGCACCGGCTCGTCGTCGACGCCTTCGCCCGTGGGGTCGTGGTGGCCGCGATCTGTCATGGCGTGCTGCTTGCCGCGCGCAGCGTCGACCCCGGCGCCGGTCACTCCGTGCTCTGTGGGCACAAGACCACGTCGTTGACGTGGGCCATGGAGCGCCTGGCCTGGCAACTAACGCGGATCACCCGATTCTGGGATCCCAACTATTACCGGACCTATACCGAGGAACCCGGTCAACCGGGTGGCTACATGTCCGTGCAATCGGAAGTCAGTCGCGCACTTAAAGATCCGGCAGATTTCTGTGATGTCGTGCGCGGATCGTCACACTGGCGGCTCAAGACCTCCGGAATGGTGCGCGACACCGCGACCGACTCACGGCCGGCGTTCGTCGTCGACGACGGCAGCTATGTGTCGGCGCGCTGGCCAGGCGACACGCATACCTTTGCAACGGTCTTGGCGCATAAGCTCGAGTCGCTCCGTTGACTACGTCGTCGCCCCGGTCCCCAAGTGCTCGCCGAAGAACGCGAAAACCCGGCTCCACGCATCCTCGGTGGCAGCCGCGTCGTAGCCGAAACCGGTGATCCGCAGTAGCGGCTGGGCCGGAAGGTCGTTGGCGAAGCCGTGCCCCGCGCCCGGGTACACCTTGATGTCGCTCGTTACCTGCTTGGCCGCAGTGACTTCGCGCAGTTTCTCGGGCGCACCCCGGCCCATCGGGTCACGGCCGCCGAAGCTGGCCACAATCGGGCATGCCGCGTCCACGAGCTCACCGATATTGCCGGGCAGAGGAGTGCCGTAGAACGGCGCGGAGGCGCCAAAACCCTTGGCGGACATGATAAGTGCGAACCGGCCGCCCATGCAGAAACCCGCGATGCCCACCTGGCCGGAACACTGCGGCATGGCTTTCAGATGATTGTGGGCAGCCACAATGTCATCGAGGGCGCGGCCGCGTTGCTTCTGCAGTTCCTTCATGACGCGGGTGATGCAGCGGATGCGACCACCTCGCGCGTGCATGTTCGGAGTGATCGCCAGATAGCCGGCCTGGGCGATGCGCTTGTTGATCGACTCCTTGTCCCGGCCATATCCGAACGCGTCGTGAATGACCACCACGCCCGGCCACGGCCCCTCACCCTGGGGAAGGTCCAGCAGCGCGTCGATGGGTCCATCGGGCGTGTCGATCTGAATCGTCGTCATAACGTCATCTAACTGCAATCGCCAATGGGCGCCCTCACGGGAACCCCGACGTGGTCGATGTACGTTGGCCTGACATGGTGTCACGGCTGTTTCTCATCTATGCCGTCGTTGAGCTGGCGGTGATCATCGCGCTGGTATCGACGGTCGGTTGGGGCTGGACCCTGCTGATGCTGCTGGCCACCGTCTTGCTCGGATGGGGAATCTTGGCCCCGATGGCCGGCTCGCATTTGATCCGGCAAATCGGACAATTGCGCACCGGCCTGACCGAACCGCGCACTGCGGCGAGCCATGGCGCGCTGGTCACGCTGGCCGCCGTTTTGGTCCTCATTCCGGGGCTGGTGAGCACGGTGGTGGGGCTGCTGCTCCTGGTTCCCCGGGTGCGATCGGTCGCCGGACCGGGATTGACGGCCTTCGCAGTGCGCGGGCTGCGCCGGCGCATGCCGCTGATCAGCTACGCGACGGCCTACCGAGCAGAACATGATTCGGGTGACGGCCGCGACTACATCGACGGTGAGGTCGTCGACGTTCGGGATTTCCAGTCGCCCGCCTTGCCGAAGGAGGCTGGGCGTGGGGGATTCCCGGGGCGGCCCGATTGGGATTAACGGCGCGGACGGCTGCTCGCCGGCAACACCGCACGTAGTTTTGCAACTGTGGACGATCCCACCACGCTGCTGGTCAACGGCCGGGTGCACAGCCCGACCCACCCTGACGCAACCGCCATGGCAGTGCGTGGGGATGTCGTCGCGTGGCTGGGTAGCGACGATGTCGGCCGCAGTCTGTTTCCCGGCGCCGACGTCGAGGACTTGGACGGCGGCTTCGTGGCGCCGGGATTCGTCGACAGTCATATCCATCTGACCGCGACCGGCCTGGCGATCAGCGGCCTGGATCTGCGGACGGCCAAGTCGCGCGCCCAGTGCATCCAAATGGTCGCCGACTATGCGACCGCCCACCCAGGCCAACTGGTATGGGGGCACGGCTGGGACGAGTCGTCGTGGCCCGAGAACGCCCCGCCCAGTACGGCCGACCTGGATGCCGTGCTGGGCGACCGGCCGGCCTACCTGGCCCGCGTCGACGTCCACTCGGCGCTCGCCTCAACCGGGCTGCGGCGGCTGGTCCCCGAGTTACCGGCGGTAGCTGGTTTCGCCGCCGAGGGCCCACTCGCTGGCGACGCTCACCACTTGGTCCGGGCCGTCGCACGTGACCTGTTGACGTCCGAGCAGCTGGCTGAGGCGCGGGTGACGGCGTTGCGGGCCGCCGCCGCGGCCGGCATCGTCGCGGTGCACGAATGCGCCGGACCCCAGATCGGCGGGCTCGACGACTGGCTACAACTGCGGGCCCTCGATCAAGGCGTCGAGGTGACCGGCTACTGGGGTGAGGCGGTGAGCACCCCCGCGCAGGCGCGGGTGCTGATCGAGCAGACCGGCGCGCGTGGCCTGGCCGGTGATCTGTTCGTCGACGGGGCGCTTGGGTCACGCACGGCGTGGCTACACGAGCCCTACACCGACGCCCCGGAGCGTGTCGGCACCTGCTACCTGGACCCTGACGCCATCGAGGCGCATGTACGGGCATGTACCGAGGCAGAGGTGCCCGCGGGCTTTCACGTCATCGGTGACGCCGCGGTGGCGGCGGTGGTCACCGCCTTCGAACGGGTCGTCGGCGACTTCGGGGTGGTTGCCGTCGCCCGGTGCGGGCACCGCCTCGAGCACGTCGAAATGGTGACCCCCGACCAGGCCGCCAAGCTCGGCCGATGGGGCATCATCGCCAGCGTGCAGCCCAATTTCGACGCGCTCTGGGGCGGCACGGATGGCATGTATGCACGACGGCTGGGCGCCCAGCGAGCCAGTCGGCTCAACCCCCTGGCGCTGTTAGCATCCCAAGGCGTGCCCCTCGCCCTCGGCTCCGACGCCCCCGTCACGGGACTTGACCCCTGGCAGAGTGTGCGCGCCGCGGTCAACCATCGCACTCCGGGCAGCGCGGTTTCCGCACGAGCCGCGTTCGCTGCCGCGACCCGCGGCGGCTGGCGGGTGGCCGGTGTCCGCGACGGCAAGACAGGCACCCTGGTACCTGGAGCGCCGGCCTCCTATGCCGTGTGGGACACCGCCGCCCTGGACGTTCACGTACCTCGGGACTCGGTTCAGCGCTGGTCGACCGACCCGCGCTCGCGGGTACCCCCGTTACCGCGCCTGGGCCCGACCGACGCCTTGCCGCGTTGCCGTCGAACGGTGCACCGGGGCGCTGTTATCTATGGCTGAGTGGTTCGGGCCGAAGCCGCGCCCCGACCACACCAGCGAGGTCAACCCGGCGAACGATGATCCCGCGGCGCGCCCGGTTACCGACCCGATCAGTGATGAAGCCGAGTCGGAACGGGACGAACGGCCCGTCGACGTCGACCCAGAGCCACCAGAGGCGGCCGACTCCCCGGACGCCGAGGCGCCCGCGAGTTCCGGACCGAAAGGCCGGCCGGCCGCCGCAGCGCGACGGGTAGCGGCGGGGGTGGGGGCAGCGGTGATGCGGCGGCTGCCGGGCGCGCAGGCCGCCTTGCTGCCGCGGTTGTCCCGATTGCTGTGCGCCGTGGTCGGTGGCTTGTTGCTCTTCACCAGCTTCCCGTCGCTGAACTGGTGGTGGGCCGCGATCGTCGCCGCCGCATTGCTGGCTTGGGTGCTCAAGCATCATGCGACGGCGCCGGTGGGGGGTCTCGGCTATGGGTTCCTCTTCGGGTTGGCCTTCTATCTGCCGCTGCTGCCCTGGATCGGCAGTCTGGTGGGCGCCATCCCGTGGGTAGTGTTGGCGGCGGCGTGTGCGCTGTTTCCCGGCCTCTTCGGCCTGTGTGCCGTCATCGTGCGCCGGCTGCCGGGCTGGCCGATCTGGTTTGCGTTGGTGTGGGCTGCCCAGGAGTGGTTGAAATCGATTTTCCCGTTCGGGGGCTTCCCCTGGGGGTTGGTGGCGTTCAGCCAAGCGCAAGGCCCCTTCCTGCCGTTGGTTCAGCTCGGCGGGGTTGCGCTGCTCTCCACGGCGATCGTGCTGGTGGGCTTCAGCGTGACCGCGATCGAACTGGAAATCGTCACGTGGTGGCGCACCGGCAACAAGGTCCGGGACGGCTCGACGGCCGACGAGCCAAAAAATGGTGACCCGGCACCGCCCGCGGTGGTGTTGCCCGGGATTTGCATATGCCTGGTGTTGTTCGCAGCCATCGTCATCTGGCCGCAGGTTCGACATGCCGGTACCGGGTCCGGCGGGGAGCCGTCGGTCACGGTAGCCGTCGTGCAAGGTAATGTGCCGCGGCTCGGTCTGGGCTTCAACGACCAACGCCGAGCCGTGCTGGACAACCACGTCCGGGAGACGTTGCGGCTGGCCGAGGACGTACGTTCCGGGGTGGCGCCGCAACCTCAATTCGTGATTTGGCCGGAAGACTCGTCGGATATCGATCCCCTCGCCAACTCCGACGCCGCACTGGAGATATCACGAGCCGCCGCGGCGATCGGCGCGCCGATCCTGGTCGGCACCGTGTCGGAAGTTCCGGGCAGCCCACCGGAAAACCCCCAATACACCAACATGATGATCGTGTGGAACCCGTCGACCGGACCGGCCGACCGCCACGATAAGGAAATCGTGCAACCCTTCGGCGAATACCTACCGATGCCGTGGCTGTTCAAACACCTTTCCGGATATGCCGACCGGGCCGGAAACATGGTGCCCCGCACTGGCCGCGATGTGGTGCCCATCGCCGGGGTGCCGCTCGGGGTCGCCACCTGCTGGGAAGTGATCTTTGATCGCGTGCCGCGCAAAGCGGTGCTCAACGGCGCTCAGTTGCTGGCCGTACCGAGCAACAACGCCACCTTCAACCAGACCATGAGCGAACAGCAACTGGCCTTCGCCAAGGTGAGGGCCGTCGAACACGATCGCTATGTGGTGGTGGCCGGCACCACCGGGATCAGTGCGGTGATCGCACCGGACGGCGCCGAGTTGGTGCGCACCGACTTCTTCCAGCCGGCCTATCTGGACATGCAGGTACGCCTCAAGACGAAGTTGACGCCCGCAACCCGCTGGGCTCCGATGCTGCAGTGGCTGCTGGTCGCCGCTGCCGGAGCGGTCATTCTGGTCGGGATACGGCACAATGGGTGGTTCGCGCGTCCGATTCGTTCCGGGACCAGGCACTCGAGCGAATCCGAAGACACCGAGGTACCCCCGGGCGAACCCTCACCCGACGAGGGCGACTCAGACACCCCGCCCGACGAGGGCGGGGACCAGATACCGCCAGATGACGGCGGTGACTACACTCCGCTCCACAGGGGCGGCCGACGACCGTCGCGTTATTTCGGGCGACATAGAGGAGCTACATGACCACCGGCCAGCAGGCGACCCGGACTCAGGGCAATCGCCCCAGCCAGCGCGTCCTGGTGATCATCCCCACCTACAACGAGCGGGAGAACCTGCCAGTCATCCACCGGCGGCTGAAGGATGCCTGCCCGGGTGTAGACCTGCTCATCGTTGACGACAGCAGCCCCGACGGCACGGGTGAGCTCGCCGAGGAGTTGGCGGCGGCCGACGCCGGTCGCACGCACGTGATGCACCGCACCGCCAAGGACGGCCTGGGTGCGGCGTACCTGGCGGGTTTCGCGTGGGGTTTGAGCCGCGACTACTCGGTGCTGGTCGAGATGGATGCCGACGGCAGCCACGCACCCGAACAGCTGCACCTCCTGCTGGACGCCGTCGACGCCGGAGCCGATCTGGTCATCGGTTCCCGCTACGTCGGGGGTGGAGCGGTCCGCAACTGGCCGTGGCAGCGCTGGGCACTGTCATGGACGGCCAACACCTATGCGCGGGTAGCGCTCGGTATCGGTGTCCATGACATCACCGCCGGCTACCGCGCCTACCGCCGCGAAGTCCTGGAAAAGATTGGCCTCGACAGCGTCGACTCCAAGGGCTACTGCTTTCAGATCGACTTGACCTGGCGCACCGTGTGCAACGAGTTCACCATCGTCGAAGTCCCGATCACCTTCACCGAGCGAGAACTCGGTGCATCCAAAATGAGCGGATCAAACATCCGCGAGGCGCTGGTCAAAGTCACCCGATGGGGCCTCCAGGGGCGGCCGGCGAAGGGATCCCAGGGTCGCGCCCAGCGCGCCGACAACCGCACGTAAACAGGCTCGCGGGCCGGGACGCCGCTTGGGCCGGTCAGCCGCGGCGGCGTGACCGGATAACTTCGAGGCGCTCCTTGAGCAGCTCTTCGAGTTCTTCGACGGTGCGCCGCTCCAGCAACATGTCCCAGTGCGTCCTGGGCGGCTTGACCTTCTTCGGTTCCGGCAGGTCGCCCTCGATCAGGGTGCCCTCCATGCCGTTTCGGCACAGCCAGGTGCCGGGGATTTCGGCGTCATCGGCGAAGGGGACCTCGAACTCCTCGCCATTCTCGGTGCGGTACCGCGCGATCTGACGCGGCGCCAGGTCATGGTTGCGGTCTGTCTCGTAGCTCACGGCTCCGAGGCGACTTCCCCTCAGGACGCGATCAGCCATGTGTGCTACTCCTTCAGGTCTTCTGAGCTCTCGGGCTCCTGCGGTGCAATTTCTGTCCGCTTGGCAAACGCTGCGACGCGCTGCGTAGTTCCCAGGCCAACAGTAGGCGTACCCGGCGCGACCATCCATGATACCGGGATCGCGGCGCATTCCTACTAAAGTCGGCAAGCGTGACCCGTCGCGCCCACCCGCAGCCGTGCCGTTGGTGTGGTCGAGACGTGACCGACACGGGGATGGGCCGTCGCCGCCAATACTGCCGGCAGTCTTGCCGCCAGCGGGCATACGAGCAGCGGACCTCGTTGACCAGGGGCGGGGCCGTGCCCGCCGACGCCATCCTGTTATCGGCTGACGACGCGGCCGACCTTTCCGACCGCGTTTACCAGGTGCGATGCGCGGCCGAGGACGTCGCCACGGCTCTCGACGAAGGGGCCGAGGCGTCCGAGCTGCGCCGACTGTGCGATGTGCTGATCCGTGCCGCCCGGGCCGCCGACGGCTGGCGCCGAGCGGGTGTCTGACCACACCGTTCCCGCCGCACTGCCTGACCACCAACAATGGTCAGCCGGGTACAGTCGCGCCATGGACAATGGGCCGCAGGTAGGGGGAACCGCCGGCGAGCGAGCGCATCGGGCGCGCCGCGTCACAACCGGCTGCGGCGAAGCGCCGCAGCTGTTCAATCCGGCGCTCGTGTAGAAGCTCAGGAGTGTCGGACGTTTTGAAATCCTGGCGGAGTTGGCCATACTCACCAGCAACATTCTTAGGTCGCAGAGCAGCACGGCGACGTCGCTCTGTGCAGCAAATTCCGTGACCGGGCGAGAGCCGTAGCCGGCGGTGAACGACGGCCAAGTGTCAGGCGAGGGTTAGGCGAGGGTTAGTGATGGTTGATCAACTCCAGCATGCGACCGAAGCGCTGCGCAAAGCGCTGGTCCAGGTGGAGCGCCTGAAGCGCACCAATCGTGCGCTGCTGGAGCGGTCGAGTGAGCCGATTGCCATCGTCGGTATGTCCTGCCGCTTTCCGGGTGGCATCGACTCTCCAGAAGGCCTATGGCAGATGGTGGCGGACGGCCGGGATGTGATGTCGGAGTTTCCCACCGATCGCGGCTGGGACCTGGCGAGGCTGTATGACCCGGATCCCGACGCACGCCACAAGTCCTACGCCCGCACCGGCGGTTTCGTGGACGGTGTCGCGGACTTCGACCCGGCATTCTTCGGGATCGCGCCCAGCGAGGCGCTCGCGATGGATCCCCAGCATCGGATGCTCCTGGAACTTTCGTGGGAGGCGTTGGAGCGGGCCGGAATTGACCCCACCGGGCTGCGGGGTAGCGCCACCGGCGTGTTCGCCGGGCTCATCGTTCAGGGCTACGGCATGTTGGCCGAGGAAATTGAGGGCTACCGGCTCACCGGGATGACCTCCAGCGTCGCCTCCGGGCGGGTGTCATATGTGCTCGGCCTGGAGGGGCCGGCGGTGTCGGTGGATACGGCGTGCTCGTCGTCGTTGGTGGCACTGCATATGGCGGTGCAGTCGCTGCGGTCGGGGGAGTGCGACCTGGCGCTGGCTGGCGGTGCGACCGTCAACGCCACCCCCACGGTCTTCGTCGAGTTCAGCCGGCACCGCGGGCTGGCGCCCGACGGCCGGTGCAAGGCCTACGCCGGAGCGGCCGACGGCGTTGGCTGGTCCGAGGGCGGCGCGATGCTGGTCGTCGAGCGGTTGTCGGACGCGCGACGGCTTGGGCATCCGGTGTTCGCGGTGGTGCGCGGTTCGGCGGTCAATCAGGATGGCGCGTCGAACGGCTTGACCGCGCCCAACGGCCCGTCGCAGCAGCGGGTGGTGCGCGCCGCGCTCGCCAATGCCGGCCTCTCGGCCGCCGACGTGGATGTGGTGGAGGGCCACGGCACCGGGACCACGCTGGGTGATCCGATTGAGGCTCAGGCGTTGTTGGCGACTTATGGGCAGGATCGCGACGAGCCGCTATGGCTGGGATCGATCAAGTCGAATATGGGTCATACCCAGGCGGCCGCGGGGGTGGCGGGTGTGATCAAGGTGGTGCAGGCGATGCGCCACGAGACGTTGCCCGCGACGTTGCACGTCGATAAGCCCAGCCCGCATGTGGATTGGTCGGCGGGGTCGGTGTCGTTGTTGACCGAGCCGCGGCCTTGGAAGGACGAGCCGGCCGAGGGGCGGGTGCGCCGGGCGGGGATCTCCTCGTTTGGGATCAGTGGCACCAACGCGCACGTGATCGTCGAGGCTGTACCGGTTTGGGGGCCTGAGGCCCCGCAACCGGACGCCGGCCCTAAGCCCGCCGTGCTGCCGTGGGTGGTGTCGGCAAAGTCGGCCTCGGCGTTGCGGTCTCAGGCCGCCCGGCTGGCGGCGCACGTGCGTGCCCACGATGATCTCGATGCTGCCGATGTGGCGTGGACGCTGGCGGGCCGGGCGGCCTTCGAGCACCGTGCCGTCGTAGTCGGTGGTGATCGGGACGAGTTGCTGGCCGGCCTGGATGAGATGGCCACGGACGAACCCGTGTCGGTGATTCGAGGAACGGCGGCGCCTGCGGGCAAGACCGTCTTCGTGTTCCCCGGTCAGGGCTCCCAATGGCTGGGCATGAGTATCGAATTACTGGACACCGCAACGGTATTCGCGCGACATATCGAGGCGTGCGAGGAGGCCTTCTCCGAGTTCGTCAACTGGTCGCTGACCGACGTCCTGCGTGGTGCGTCCGGAGCTCCGGGCATGGACCGGGTGGACGTCGTCCAACCGGTGCTGTTTGCGGTGATGGTGTCGCTGGCCGAACTGTGGAAGTCGATCGGGGTCAGTCCCGACGCGGTGATCGGGCACTCGCAAGGTGAAATCGCGGCGGCCTACGTCGCCGGTGCGCTGTCGTTGCGCGACGCCGCGCGGGTGGTCACCTTGCGCAGCAAGCTGCTGCGGTCACTGGCCGGGCCGGGTGGCATGCTGTCTATCGCGTGCAGCACCGAGCGGGCCAGGGAATTATTGGCGCCCTACGGAAATCGGGTCAGCATCGCCGCCGTCAACGGCCGGTCGGCCGTCGTGGTGTCCGGCGACGTGGCCGCGCTGGAGGAACTCGTCGGCTTCTGCGCCGACCTGGACCTGCGTACCCGGCGGATCGACGTAGACTATGCCTCTCATTCGGTTGAGGTCGAGGCGATCCGAGGTGAGCTCACCGAGGTTCTGACCGGCATCGAGCCGCGATCCTCCCGCACCGCCTTCTTTTCCACGGTGACCGGAAACCGTTTGGACACGGCGGGATTGGACGCCGACTACTGGTACCGCAACATCCGGCAGACCGTTCAGTTCGACCAGGCGGTACACAGCGCCTCCGAGCACGGATTCCGGACATTCATCGAATCCAGCCCCCACCCCGCGTTGATCGCGGGAATCGAGAACACCGCCAACGATCGCGCTGCGGGCGACACCGATGCGATCGTCGTGCCCACCTTGGGCCGCGACGACGGGGGCCTGGAGCGGTTCCTGACCTCGGCCGCCACCGCGTTCGTCGCGGGAGTGCGTGTGGATTGGCGCGGCGTGCTGGACGGAGCGGGCTTCGTGGAGCTGCCGACCTATGCCTTTGACCGCCGCCGGTTTTGGCTGTCCGGGGAAGGCGTCGCGGCCGACGCCGCGGGCTTGGGGCTGGCAACCAGCGAGCATCCGCTGCTGAGCGCGGTCGTGGAGCTGCCGGCCTCCGGCGGGGTGCTGCTGACGGGCCGGTTGTCGCCCAGTTTGCAGGGTTGGCTGGCCGATCACGCCGTATCCGGCGTGGCCGTGTTCCCCGGCGCGGGGTTTGTGGAGTTGGCGATCCGCGCCGGTGACGAAGTCGGTTGCTCGACGGTCGACGAACTGACGCTGCAAGCCCCATTGATGTTGCCGGCCAAGGATTCCGGCTCCGGTTCTGTTGCCGTGCAAGTGGTGGTGGGAGCTGCGGACGAGGGCGGCCGGCGCAGCGTGTCGATTTTTTCGCGCCACGACGCCGGCTCCGGCTGGGTGTGCCACGCCGAGGGCACGCTCAGCGCGGGGTCGGTCGAGCCGACCATGGATCTGTCGGTGTGGCCGCCGGCCGGCGCGGTCGCGGTTGACTCCGCCGACGGTTACGAGCAGTTGGCTGCCCACGGGTACGGCTACGGCCCCGCGTTCCAGGGACTGACCGCGACATGGGTCCGCGGCGACGAGGTGTTCGCCGAGGTGCGGCTGCCGGACGCCGCCGGGGGGATCAACGGGTTCGGTGTGCACCCCGCGTTGCTTGACGCGGCGATGCAAGCCCTGGTGATGGGCCACCAAAACGCCGGCCGGACAGACGAAGTGGTGTTGCCGTTCTCCTGGGAGGGCGTGTCGCTGCACGCCGCGGGCGCGTCGGCGGTGCGCGCGCGCATCGCGCCGGCGGGAGCTTCCGCCGCGTCCAAAACGGTCTCCATCGAGCTCGCCGATGGGCTTGGGCTGCCGGTGCTGTCCGTGCGGGCGATGGCGGCCCGTCCGCTGAGCGAGCAGCAGCTGCGCGCGGCGGTGTCCGGCGCCGGCCCGGACCGGCTGTTCGAGGTGAACTGGTCGCCGGCGACGACAATCCCAGCGCCCGGCGACAACCCCGCCCCATCCCATCAGCTGTTCGAATCCCTTGCCGCTGAGCAAGATCCGGTGACGCAGACCTACGAACGCACGTACCAGTTGCTGGCCGCGGTCCAGTCGTGGTTGACCGAGCATGACTCCGGCGTGCTGCTGGTGGCCACCCGGGGCGCCGTCGGATTGGCCGGCGAGGACGTCACCGATTTGGCCGGCGCGGCGGTGTGGGGGCTGGCGCGGTCGGCGCAGACCGAGCACCCCGGCCGGATCGTGCTCGTGGATTCCGATGCGCCCCTGGATGACAGCGCGATAGCCACCGTCCTCGCGGCCGGCGAACCGCAGGTGTTGCTGCGCGGCGGCACGGTTTTCCACCCGCGAGTGCAGGGCAGCCGCGCGGTCGACGGTCTCCTCGCGCCCCCGGGCGAGGGACCCTGGCGGCTGGGCATCAGCAGCGCCGGCACGTTCGAAAACCTGCGCCTGGAGCCGGTGCCCAACGCCGATGCGCCGCTGGAGCCTGGCCAGGTTCGGGTGGCCCTCCGCGCGATCGCCGCGAACTTCCGCGACGTCATGATCACCCTGGGCATGTTCACCCACGACGCGCTGCTCGGCGGCGAAGGCGCCGGCGCGGTGGTCGAAGTGGGGCCGGGGGTCACCGAGTTCGCGGTCGGCGACTCGGTGTACGGGTTCTTCCCCGACGGCAGCGGCACGTTGGTCGCCGGGGACGTGCGCCTGCTGGTGCACAAGCCCGCGGACTGGTCCTACGCCGAAGCCGCCGCCATCTCAGCCGTTTTCACCACCGCATACATGGCGTTCATCCACCTGGCCGACGCCAAGCCGGGGCAGCGGGTATTGGTGCACGCCGCCGCCGGCGGCGTCGGAATGGCGGCCGTTCAGCTGGCCCGGCACCTGGGCCTGGAGGTGTTCGGGACCGCTAGCCGCGGCAAGTGGGACACGCTGCGGGCCATGGGCTTTGACGACGACCACATCGCGGACTCCCGCAGCCTGGAGTTCGAGGACAAGTTCCGGGCTGTCACCGGCGGCCGCGGCATGGACGTGGTGCTGGACTCGCTGGCCGGCGAATTCGTCGACGCCTCACTGCGCCTGGTCGCCCCCGGCGGCGTGTTCCTGGAGATGGGCAAGACCGACATCCGCGATCCCGGGGCGGTCGCCCAGGACTACCCGGGCGTGCGCTACCGCGCCTTCGACCTCTTCGAGCCGGGCCGGCCCCGGATGCATCAGTGGATGCTGGCGCTCGCCGAGCTGTTCGACGCCGGGGTGCTAAAGCCGTTGCCGGTGACGACCTTTGACGTGCGCCGCGCGCGCACCGCGTTGCGGTACCTCAGTCAGGCCCGCCACATCGGCAAGGTCGTCATGACGCTGCCGTCCGCACTAAGTGCCGGCACCGTGCTGATCACCGGCGGCACCGGCATGGCGGGATCGACGCTGGCCCGTCACCTGGTGGCGCACCACGGCGTTCGCGAGCTGGCGCTGCTGAGCCGCGGCGGTCCGGGCGCGCCGGGCGCCGCCGAATTGATCGCCGAACTGGAGGCGGCGGGGGCCCGGGTCCGGGTGGTCGCCTGCGACGCGGCCGACCGTGCCGCCCTGGCGCAGGCTCTCACCGATATCTCGGCGCAACGGCCGCTCTCCGGCGTCATTCATGCGGCCGGCGTGCTCGACGATGCGATGGTCACCTCCCTGACGCCCGAGCGCGTCGATGCGGTGTTGCGGGCCAAGGTCGATGCGGCGTGGAACCTGCACGAACTGACCCGCGATCTGGATCTGTCGGCTTTCGTGATGTTCTCCTCGATGGCCGGGCTGGTGGGCTCGTCGGGCCAGGGCAACTACGCGGCGGCCAACTCGTTCCTGGATGGTTTGGCCGCGCATCGGCGGGCGCACGGGCTGCCCGCGATCTCGCTGGCGTGGGGGCTGTGGGAGCAGGCCAGCGCCATGACCGGTGGGCTGGACGCCGCCGACCTCGCCCGGCTGGGCCGCGACGGGATCCTGGCTTTGTCCTCGGCCGAGGCGATGGAATTGTTCGACACCGCGCTGATCGTCGGCGAACCGTTCATGGCGCCCGCCCGCATCGATCTCGGCGCGCTGCGTGCCCACGCCCTGGCGGTACCACCGATGTTCACCGACCTGGTCAACGCGCCGACCCGCCGCCGGGTCGACGACTCGGTGGCCGCGGCGAAGTCGAAATCGGCTCTGGCGCATCGCCTGCACGGGCTGCCCGAAGCCGAGCAGCACGCCGTGCTGCTCGACCTGGTGCGCTTGCACATCGCCACGGTGCTGGGCAACACCACGGCCGAGGAGATCGACCCGGACAAGGCGTTCCAGGAGCTGGGCTTCGACTCGCTGACCGCGGTCGAGATGCGCAACCGGCTCAAAACCGCGACCGGACTGGCCCTTTCGCCCACGCTGATCTTTGACTACCCGACGCCCAACGGCCTGGCCAGCTACATGCGCACCGAACTCGCCGGAGTGCCGCAAGAGATCAAGCACGCCCCCGTCGTTCGCGCCGCCGACGACGATCCGATCGTGATCGTCGGCATGTCATGCCGCTATCCGGGCGGCGTGAACTCCCCGGATGACCTGTGGGATATGCTGACCGACCGTCGCGACGTGCTCTCCGAATTCCCGGGCGATCGCGGTTGGAACCTGGCCGGGCTGTACAACCCGGACCCCGATGTTCCCGGCACGTGCTACACCCGCACCGGCGGCTTCGTCGACGGGGTCGCCGACTTCGACCCCACCTTCTTCGGCATCGCGCCGAGCGAGGCGCTAGCCATGGATCCACAACAACGGCTGTTCCTCGAGTTATCCTGGGAAGCCTTGGAGCGCGCCGGAATTGAACCCGGCGGGTTGCGCGGCAGCGCCGCCGGTGTGTTTGCCGGGGTGTACACGCAGGGCTACGGCATGGGCGCGGCACCGGCCGCCGAGGGCTTCCGGCTGACCGGGCAGTCGTCGAGTGTGGCGTCGGGACGCATTTCCTATGCGTTGGGGCTGGAGGGCCCCGCGGTCTCGGTGGACACGGCGTGCTCGTCGTCGTTGGTGGCGTTGCACATGGCGGTGCAGTCGCTGCGCTCGGGTGAATCCGATCTCGCCCTGGCCGGCGGCGTCACGGTCAACGCCACACCGGACATCTTCGTTGAGTTCAGCCGCATGCGCGGATTGTCCGCCGACGGCCGTTGCAAGGCCTACGCCGGCGCCGCCGACGGCACCGGATTCTCCGAAGGCGGCGGCATGCTCGTCGTGGAGCGTTTCTCGGACGCCCAGCGGCTCGGACACCCGGTGCTGGCGGTGGTGCGGGGCTCGGCGATCAACCAGGACGGCGCCTCGAACGGCTTGACCGCGCCCAACGGTCCGTCACAGCAGCGGGTGGTGCGGGCGGCGCTGGACAACGCCGGACTCTCGGCCGCCGACGTCGATGCGGTTGAGGGCCATGGCACCGGGACGACGCTGGGCGATCCGATTGAGGCCCAAGCGTTGTTGGCAACCTACGGCCAAAACCGGTCCGAGCCGCTATGGCTGGGTTCGATCAAGTCGAACATGGGTCACACGCAGGCCGCGGCCGGTGTCGCCGGTGTGATCAAGATGGTTTTGGCGATGCGCCACGAGATGTTGCCGGCCACATTGCATGTCGACGAGCCCAGCCCCCACGTGGATTGGTCGCTGGGATCGGTGTCGGTGCTGACCGAGGCGCGACCCTGGCCGGCCCAGGGCAAGACGCTCCGGGCCGGGGTGTCCTCGTTCGGAATCAGCGGCACCAACGCGCACGTGATCATCGAGGCTGCGCCCGCCGAGTCGGAGCGCGTGCCGGAGCGCCCCGAGGTGCCGGTGCTGCCGTGGGTGGTGTCGGCGAAATCGGCGACTGCCCTGGCATCGCAGGCGGCTCGGCTGGCGACCCACATTCGTGCCCGCGGCGAACTCGACGTCGCCGATGTGGGGTGGTCGTTGGCGGGCCGCTCGACCTTCGAGCATCGGGCCGTCGTCGTCGGCGCTGACCGCGAGGACCTGTTGAGCGGCCTGGATGAGCTCGCCGAGCACGACCTGGCCGGTTCCGTCATCCGTGGCGCGGCGACGTCCGGCGGCAAGACCGTCTTCGTCTTCCCGGGCCAGGGCTCCCAGATACTCAGCATGGGAAGGGAATTGCACGCCGCATACCCGGTGTTCGCCGAGGCTTTCGATACCGTGCTGGGCGAGTTGGACCAGCACCTGCTACGGCCACTGCGCGACGTCATGTGGGGCCATGACGAAAACCTGCTGAATACAACCGAATTCGCGCAGCCCGCGTTGTTCGCCGTGGAAGTCGCCTTGTTCCGGCTACTCGAATCCTGGGGCGTGCGGCCCGATTTCGTGATGGGTCACTCGGTCGGGGAGATCTCCGCCGCGCACGTCGCCGGCGTCCTGTCGCTGCAGAACGCGGCGGTACTGGTCGCTGCCCGCGGCCGGTTCATGCAGGCGCTGCCGGTGGGCGGGGCGATGATCGCCGTGCATGCCACCGAAGACGAGGTGCGGCCGCTGCTGACGCCCGAGGTCGGCATCGCGGCGATCAACGGGCCGGCCTCCGTGGTGATCTCGGGCGCACAAGAGGCAGTCGCCGCCGTGGCCGATCAGCTCCGTGCCGACGGCCGCCGGGTCCACCGACTGGGCGTGTCCCATGCATTCCACTCGCCGTTGATGGATCCGATGATCGACGAATTCGGAACCGTCGCAAGCGGGCTCGTCGTCGGCAAGCCCACCATCCCGATCGTCTCGAACGTGACCGGCCAGCTGACCGGCGACGACTTCGGGTCGGCGGCTTACTGGAAGCGGCACGTACGCGAGGCGGTGCGGTTTGCCGACAGCGTCCGCTTCGTGCACGCGGCCGGCGGCAACCGTTTCCTCGAGGTCGGGCCGAGCGGCGGCCTGGCTGCGTCGATCGAGGAGTCGCTGCCGGATGCCGCCGTGACCACCATGTCGGCGCTGCGCAAGGACCGCCCGGAGCCGGCGGCCCTAATAGGCGCCGTCGCGCAGGGGTTCGTCACCGGGATGGAGGTGGACTGGCGCGCCGCGATCGGCAACGCCCACTTTGTCGAACTGCCCACGTATGCCTTTGAACGGCGGCGCTTTTGGCTCTCCGGCGACGGTGCCCCGGCCGATGCCGCCGGGCTGGGCTTGGCCGCCGGCGAACACGCCCTGCTGGGCGCGGTGGTGGAGCTGCCGGCCTCGGGCGGCGTGGTGCTGACCGGCAGGTTGTCGCCGAGCGCGCAGGGCTGGCTGGCCGACCACGCCGTTGGCGGTGTCGTGCTGTTCCCGGGTGCCGGATTCGTCGAGTTGGCGATCCGGGCCGGCGACGAGGTGGGCTGCGGAGTCGTCGACGAGCTGAATCTGGCGGCGCCGCTGGTGTTGCCGGCCGGTGGATCGGTCGCGGTCCAGGTGGTCGTTGGGGGTGCCGTGGGGGCACCTGCCGCTTGCGGGGGAGAATCGCGCGCCCGTGCGGTGTCGGTGTTCTCCCGCGCCGAGGCGGGGTCCGGCTGGTCGTTGCATGCCGAAGGCGTGCTGCGCGCGGGCTCGGTGCAGCCCAGCGCGGATCTGTCGGCGTGGCCGCCCGTGGGTGCGGTCCCGGTGGATATCGGCGACGGGTACGAGCGGCTGGCCGAGCGTGGGTACGGGTACGGCCCCGCGTTCCGCGGGTTGACGGCGATGTGGCGCCGCGGCGATGAGGTGTTCGCCGAAGTCGCGCTGCCCGAGGACGCCGGGGTGTCGGTGGCCGGGTTCGGTGTCCACCCCGCGATGCTCGACGCGGCATTGCACGCCGTGATCCTGGCGTCCGATAGCGGCGAGCTCGCCGAAGGTTCGATGCTGGTGCCGTTCTCCTGGCAGCAGGTGTCTTTGCACGCCGCGGGCGCGGCGGCGGTACGGGCGCGGATCGTGCCCGTGGGCGAGTCGGCCGTATCGATCGAATTGGCCGACGGGCTGGGGCTACCGGTGCTCTCGGTGGCGTCGATGGTGGCCCGGCCGGTGACCGATCAGCAGCTGTTGGCCGCGGTGTCGAGCTCGGGACCGGACCGGCTCTTCGAGGTCGTCTGGTCCGCCCAGCCGTCCTCGGCGGTGCAGCCGGTATCGGTATCCGCCTGGGGTGCAACGGAATCGGAGGCCTCGGCGGTGCTGTTCGAATCGGCACCGGTGGCCGGGGACGTCGTGACCGAGGTGTACGCGGCCACGCGTGCGGTGCTGCCGGTGCTGCAGTCGTGGTTGGCCCGGGACGGGGCAGGAACGCTGGTGGTGTCGACCCGGGGCGCGATGGCGTTGCCGGGGGAGGACGTCACCGATCTGGCGGGTGCGGCGGTGTGGGGGCTGGTGCGGTCGGCGCAGACGGAGCATCCCGGCCGAATCGTGCTCGTGGACACGGATGCGCCACTGGATGATGACGCGATAGCGGCAGCCCTGGCGGTGGCCGAGCCGCAGGTGTTGCTGCGGAACGGGACGGTCTACACCGCGCGGGTGCACGGCAGCCGCGCCGTCGGCGGTCTTTTGGTGCCACCCGGCGACGGCCCGTGGCGGCTGGGCATGACCAGCTATGGCACGATCGAGAACCTGCGGCTGGAGCGGATCCCCGACGCCGACGCGCCGCTGGGCCCCGGTCAGGTGCGGGTCGCCCTGTCGGCCATCGCCGCCAACTTCCGCGACGTGATGATCGCGTTGGGCCTCTATCCCGACCCGGACGCGGTCATGGGGATTGAGGCCACCGGCGTGGTTTTAGAAACTGGGCCCGAAACCGCCTCGGGCGATGGCCGTTTCACCGTCGGCGACCGTGTGATGGGCCTGTTCCCGGACGGGACCGGGACGGTCGCCACCACCGACCAGCGGTTGCTGGTCAAGGTGCCGGCCGGCTGGTCACACACCGCGGCCGCGACGGCCTCGGTGGTGTTCGCCACGTCGCGCTACGCGCTGGTCGACCTCGCGGGAGTCAAGCCCGGTCAGCGGGTACTGGTGCACGCCGCCGCCGGCGGGGTCGGGATGGCCGCCGTGCAATTGGCCCGGCACCTCGGTCTGGAAGTGTTCGCGACGGCCAGCCGCGGCAAGTGGGACACGCTGCGGGCCATGGGCTTTGACGACGACCACATTTCCGACTCCCGCAGTTTGGAGTTCGAGGACAAGTTCCGCACGGTCACCGGTGGCCGAGGCGTGGATGTCGTGCTCGACTCGCTGTCCGGCGATTTCGTCGATGCGTCCCTGCGACTGGTTGCCCCCGGCGGGATCTTCCTGGAGATGGGCAAGACCGACATCCGCGACCCCGAGGTCGTCGCCCGGGACCACCCCGGTGTGCGCTACCGTGCCTTCGACCTCTTCGAGGCCGGACCGGAGCGCATCGCACAGATGCTCGACGAGTTGGCCGCGCTGTTCGGGGACGACGTGCTACAACCCTTGCCGGTCACCAGGTTTGACATACGACGCGCGCCGGCCGCGTTGCGGTACTTGAGCCAGGCCCGCCACGTCGGCAAGGTCGTGATGAGCATGCCCGACGCCTGGGTGGCGGGCACGGTGCTGATCACCGGTGCGACCGGGATGGCGGGTTCGGCGTTGGCACGCCACGTCGTGACCCGCCACGGTGCGCGCAAACTGGTGCTGATGAGTCGGCGCGGTCTGGACGCGCCGGGCGCAGCGGAGCTGGTGACCGAGCTGTCCGCCGCCGGTGCCCAGGTGCAGGTGGTCGCCTGCGACGCGGCGGACCGCGAGGCGGTCGCCAAGGTGCTCGCCGATATTCCGATGCAGCGACCGCTGTCCGGCGTGATTCACGCGGCCGGGGTGCTCGACGACGCGGTGATGTCGTCGCTGACGCCGGAACGCATCGATGCGGTGTTGCGCGCCAAGGTCGATGCGGCGTGGAGCTTGCACGAGCTCACCCGCGAGCTCGATGTGTCGGCGTTCGTCATGTTCTCGTCGATGGCCGGGCTCGCGGGGGCGTCGGGCCAGGCCAACTACGCGGCGGCCAACTCGTTCCTCGACGGGTTGGCCGTGCACCGGCGCAATCTTGGGTTGCCGGCGATATCGCTGGCATGGGGTCTGTGGGACCAGGCCAGCGCCATGACCGGTGCGCTGGGCGCCGCCGACCGTGCCCGGTTCGGCCGGGACGGGATTGTCGCGATGTCCTCTGACGAGGCGCTGGAATTGATGGACACCGCCCTGATTGTCGACGAGCCGTTCATGTTGCCCGCCCATATCGACCTCGCGGCGCTGCGCGTGAAGTTCGACAACGGCACACTGCCGCCGATGTTCGTCGATCTGATCAACGCACCGACCCGCCGTCGGGTTGACGACTCGCTGGCCGCGGCGAAATCGAAATCGGCTCTGCTACAGCGACTCGAAGGGCTGCCCGAGGACGAGCAGCAAGCGGTGGTGCTGGACTTGGTGCGCTCCAACATCGCCACCGTGCTGGGCAACTCCAGCCCCGAATCAATCGATCCGGACCGGGCGTTCCAGGAGCTGGGCTTCGACTCGCTGACCGCCGTGGAGATGCGCAACCGGCTCAAATCGGCCACGGGGCTGGCGCTCTCACCGACGCTGATCTTCGACTACCCGAACTCCGCCGCGCTGGCCGGCTACATGTATCGCGAACTCGTCGGCACCTCGGAGCAAAACGCGTCGGCCGCTGCGCCCGGGGAGGCCGAGATCCAACGGGTCGTGGGGTCCATTCCGGTCAAGCGGCTGCGCCAGGCCGGAGTCTTAGAACTGCTGCTCGCGTTGGCGAACGAGGCCGAGGGCAGCGGTCCGGCGGCCCCCTCGGCGACCAGCGAAGAGGACATCGCGGACATGGACCTCGACGCATTGGTCAACGCGGCCTTGCGCGACGATGACGACGACGAGTAGCCATGTTCGGGACTAGCCAGTGAGAATCGCGATCACCGGGGCCAGTGGTGTGCTCGGCCGCGGCCTCGCCGCCCGATTGCTGAGCCAGGGCCACGATGTTGCCGGGATCGCGCGGCACCGACCCGAAAGCTGGCCCAGCGCAGCTGACTTCGTCGAGACAGACATTCGGGACACCGCCGCGGTCAACCGGGCCCTCGCCGGGGCCGAGGTCGTCGCGCACTGCGCGTGGGCACGTGGCAGCGAGCAGGTCAATATCGGGGGAACGCTCAAGATTCTCGAGGCGATCGCCGAAACCGGAACCCGACGCATCGTTTTCCCTTCGTCGGCACACGTCTACGGCGGGGGAGACGCACCCAAAACCGAGCATGACGCGAGAACTCCCGTCAGCGCCGACGGCCGGCACAAGGCCCGCGTTGAACAGATCCTTGAGGATTCAGGCCTGGAATGGGTCGCCATCCGCTCCGCGCTGATTCTCGGCCGCGGCGTCGACAACTGGGTGCGCCGGCTGTTGGCGTTGCCGGCGTTTCCTGGCTGGTCGGCCGATCGTCGCATGCAGGTCGTTCACCTCGACGACGCGCTTCGGCTGTTCAACCGGGCGATCGTGGACATCGAAGTCGGCAGCGGCCCCGTCAATCTCGCCGCACCGGGCGAACTGACCTTCCGGCGGGTCGCCGCGGCGCTCCGACGTCCGATCGTGCCGTTGGGCGTGCGACCGGCCGAGCTGCAACTCGTGCAGAGCGCCCCGTTCATGGATACCGCGCGGTTGCGCGAGCAGTGGGAATTCCGGCCGGCATGGAGCTCCGCTGAGTGTGTTGAGGACTTCGCAGTCGCGGTACGCGGCCGGGTCACGATAGGTAAGCGGGTGGTATCTCTGCCCTGGCGGATGACCAGCATCCAGGACCTGCCCGCCGTCGACGCGCCGAGCGAGGACGGCGTGAAACCCAATTGGGCCGGCCCGGCGGGCGATAACGGGGAGTTCGACACCCCGATCGACCCACGCTTTCCCACTTTTCTGGCCACCAATTTATCGGAGGCACTGCCCGGCCCGTTCTCTGCGGCGTCGGCCTCGGTGACCGTGCGCGGGCTGCGCGCCGGCGGAGTGGCCATCGCCGAGCGGCTGCGACCCGGCGGCATCATCCAGCGCGAAATCGCGATGCGCACCGTCGCGGTTTTCGCCAACCGGCTCTATGGCGCCATCACCTCGGCGCATTTCATGGCCGAAACGGTGCCGTTCGCCAAACCCGCGACCATCGTCAGCAACAGCGGATTCTTCGGCCCGAGCATGGCGTCGCTGCCGATCTTCGGAGCGGAGCGTCCACGCTCGGAAACCAGCCGCCTCCGAAGGCAACTGCGGACCGTTCGCAACATCGGGATATTCGGCGTCAACCTGATCGGCCTATCCGCCGGGTCGGCCGCCGATACCCATGAGTTCGTCGCCGATGTCGATCGCCTGGAACGCCTGGCCAACGACGACGTCACCCGGCTCGACGATCGCCGGCTGCTGAGCCTGATCGCGTTGGCGCGCGACGATGTGGTGCACGGCTGGGTGCTGGCCTCGGCGTCGTTCATGCTGTGCGCCGCGTTCAACGTGTTGTTGCGCGGTTTGTGTGGGCGAGACACCGCCGCGCCCGCGGGACCGGAATTAGTTAGTGCGCGATCGGTCGAGGCGATGCAGCGGTTGGTGGTCGCCGCACAGCGCGACCCGAAAGTGACGGCGCTCCTGGCCGAACCGGGGGAGCGGCTCGGCAAGCTGGCCGTCGAGGCACCGGAGTTTCACGCGGCGGTGCTGGCCGAGCTGGCGCTGATCGGCCATCGCGGCCCGGCCGAACTCGAGATGCTGTCGACCAGTTACGCCGATGATCCCGAGTTGCTCGTCCGGATGGTGACCAAAGCGCTGAGCGCACCTCCCGCGCCGCAGCCGGAGCGCACTCGGATTCCGCTGCGTGCCAAGCCGATTGCGCGCCTGGCGGCACACCAACTTCGCGATCGCGAAGTCCGGCGCGACAAAGTGGTGCGGGCCAACTGGGTGCTGCGCAATCTGATGCGCGAGTACGGGCGCAGGTTGGTCGTGGCCCGAATTTTCGACAGCGCCGATGACGTGTTCTATCTGCTCGTCGACGAGCTGGATGCACTCCCGGTCGATGTCGCGAAGCTGGTGGCGCGGCGTCGAGCCGAACGGCGCAGGCTGACCGCCGTCGTGCCGCCGACGGTGTTCAGCGGCAGCTGGCAGCCAACCACAACGACGTCGGCGGCCCTGACCGGCGGAGACACCCTGCGCGGCGTCGGCGTCTGCGGGGGACGGGTGCGCGGCCGGGTGCGGATCGTGCGGCCCGAGACCATCGACGACCTGCAACCCGGCGAGATCCTCGTCGCGGAGGTCACCGACGTCGGCTACACCGCCGCGTTCTGCTACGCTGCCGCCGTCGTGACCGAACTCGGCGGCCCGATGTCACACGCCGCTGTGGTGGCACGCGAATTCGGATTCCCCTGTGTGGTGGATGTCCAGGGCGCCACCAAGTCGTTGCCGCCCGGCGCCCTCATCGAGGTCGACGGCACGACCGGCGAAATCCACGTGCTCGAACTGGCTGCGGCGGACAACTCGCCGCCTTCGGCAAACGGGCACCCGCAGTCAAACCGCTAGCCGAGCGGTCAGCACATCGGTTTAGAGCGGCCAGCTGTTCGGCTCGGATGTATACCGGAAAGCCGGCGCCGGCGGCAGTGGCCGTCGTTCATGGACCGATATCGCATCGAGGATCAGGGCGACGTAGCGTCGCCAGCCATTGCCGGCCGAATCCATCGTTGACAACACGCCGTAGAGCATCGCAATCAGCCGAGGGAGGTCGTCGGGGACCAAGTCCGCGCGGATGCGGCCGGCCTGCTGGCCTCGACGCACCAGGTCGTTGAGCGCCTCGTTGAAGGCGACTGAAATGTCGGGGGTCAGCGATCCGGCCCGGTGTGCGGCGCTGAGCAGGTGGTGTTCTCGCTCGCCGAGCGATATCGCCGCTTCTATCAGTCGGCCCAGGCCGCGCACCGGATCTTTGGCGCGGCGGGCGTCGTTCATGACCGGGGTGAGATCCTCGGCGATGCTTTGATCGAGCGCGGCCCGCACCAGGTCGGCCTTGGTGGGAAACCTTCGATACAGCGTTCGCTCGCCGACACCTGCCCGACGGGCGACGGCCTCGACGGGTGCATCGGGTCCGAGCTCGCCGTATACGTCTCGCGCGGCGCACAAAATGCGCTCAACGTTGCGCGCCGCGTCTGCCCGCAACGGCCGCTCCTCCAACGCTGTGATCATGCCAGCGTAACTGACAGTTGACTGCCAGTCAGGTGCCTTCTTACGTCGCTGATGCCAACAGATTTGGACTTCTCCTCCGATACCGGACTTCCCGTCATACCCGTCGCACGAGCGGCGCACTGCCCGCTTGCTCCGCCGGCTGAGTTCGTGAAACGGCGTGAAGAACCGGGGCTGCGGCGCGCGATGTATCACGGCAGGCCGGCCTGGGTGGTGAGCCGTTACCGGGACATCAGGGCGGCGCTGCTCGATCCGCGGCTATCCGCCGATACTATCCCGGCCGCCATGAAGCCGTCAGGCTCCGGCAACGGTGCACCCGTGATGTTCGCCCGGACCGAAGATCCCGAACACCATCGGTTGCGTCGAATGTTTACCAGCAACTTCACCTTTCGGCGTACCGAAGCGATGCGTCAACAGATCCGGCAGCTGGTGGACCATTACCTGGGTGAGATGATCAGCCACGGGCCACCAGCCGACATCGTGCGCGACTTCGGTCTGCCGGTGCCGTCACTGGTGATCGCACTGCTGTTGGGAGTGCCGCCCGACGACCTCGGACTTTTTCAGCACCACACCACACGCGGACTGGATTGCAAGACTTCCGAGGAGGAAAAGGCGCACGCGTTTGCGGCGATGCATGCCTACATCCAGGAATTGGTGGCCCGCAAAGAACGGGAACCTGGCGACGACTTGATCAGCCGGTTGGTCACCGACTACGTCGCGACCGGTCAGCTCGACCACGAAACCGCTGCCATGACAAGCGTGATCATGATGCAGGCCGGCCACGAAACCACGGCCAACATGATCTCGCTGGGAACCGTTGCACTGCTGACGCATCCCGACGTTTACGCGCGGCTCGGCCAGACGACGATCCTGCTGTGGTGGCGAACATCGTCGAGGAGCTCATGCGCTATCTGACCATCGTGCACAGCCAGCTAGACCGGGTGGCAACCGAAGATTTGATCCTGGGTGGTCAGTTGATTCACGCCGGGGACTTCGTTGTGATGAACCTGCCCGCGGGGAACTGGGACAACGAATTCGTAAACAATCCTGACATTTTCGACGTCGAACGAAACACTGCCGGGCACTTGGCTTTTGGGTATGGTGTGCACCAATGCATCGGGCAGAACCTGGCAGGAGTCGAAATGCAGGTCGCGTCCGCGACACTCGCGCGTCGCCTGCCGGGGTTGCAATTGGCGGTCCCGGTAGAAGAGCTGAAGTTCAAAGACGCCGACATCTATGACATGCCGTAACTTCCGGTGTGCTGGTGAGGTCTGACCCCAGCTAATGGCGCGCCGCTGACCGCCTCAACAACTGAACGCGGCGCCGACACCATCCGGTGGCGGCGTCGGGCGTAGGCAGCCGAATGGCTGGACGCCGGCGGGGCTGAACCGCGCCGCCGACTGGTGGGCGTAGTTCGCACAAAATAGTCCGGCGTGGTCGGCGCGGCAACGGTAGTCACCGAATGACAGCGAATCACCGTTCGCCAGTTCCGGTCCGTTGCCGTTGAGGAACGGGCCGGGATCCGCGCGGGACGCTCCCACCTGCAGGTTGACGCCATCGAAATCCACCCAACCGCCTTTCCATTCGCCGTAGGACGTCGCGGGCGGGGGCGGGGGATTGGTGAGGTCCACCAGACAGAGCAATGCGCTGCCGGTGTGTTTGGCATCGGTCATGCAGGAGACTTTGCCGGCCATCGCCGTGAAGGCGATGTCATCACCGAGCGGCGTGGTCGCGCCGTCGCGGGTCGCATTGTGGTAGTGGCCCGCGTCGACCGGGTGCCCCGCTTCAATCCACCCGATGACGTCGGAGATTGCCGCACCGGCCGCCGGCGCGATGGACCCCGGCGACGGCCTGCTGCCCGACGGGGCAGCGGACGTCGGGGTTGTGCTCTGGGTTTGCTGTGAGTGGCCGCTGACCGTGTGGGAGCATCCGGCAACCAACAATGAGACTGCAATCAGCGCCGCGACCCGCATTCAGTCAGGCTAACCGCCGTGCCGAGAAAATAACGCGCTGCACGCGCGTTACGCCCGCCATGTCGGCTACCGTCAGGTTATGCATCAGCGGACTGTCCGCGTACGCACCGCCATCGGCACTGTCGAAGGCTTCACCCGAGACGGCGTAAATCGCTGGCGATCCATCCCATATGCCCGGCCTCCGGTGGGAGAGCTGCGGTTCCGGGCGCCGCGGCCGGCGCTGCCGTGGTTGGGTGTGCGGCACTGCCACGGCTTCGCCAACTGCGCGCCCCAGCAGCGTCGCTACACCATGCTCGGCGTCGGTCGCTACCAGCCCATGAGTGAGGACTGCCTCACGCTCAACGTCGTCACCCCCGAAGACCCCGCCGGCGAACCGCTGCCGGTCATGGTGTTCATCCATGGCGGCGGGTATTTCCTCGGCAGCTCGGCCACACCCCTCTACGACGGCGCCGCGCTGGCGCGGCGCGGCTGCGTGTACGTGTCGGTCAACTACCGGCTGGGCGCGCTGGGGTGCCTGGATCTGTCCTCGTTGTCGACGCCGGACATCACCATCGACAGCAACCTCTACCTGCGCGACCTGGTGCTCGCGCTGCAGTGGATTCGGGACAACATCGCGGCATTCGGTGGCGATCCGGGCAGTGCCACCATCTTCGGCGAGAGCGCCGGTGCGTGCATCACCTCCACACTGCTGGCGGTGCCCGCCGCCGAAGGGCTGTTCGCCCGGGCCATTTCGGAAAGCCCCGCATCGGGCCTGCTGCGGTCGAAAGAGGTCGCCGCCGAGTTCGCCAACCGGTTCGCCGACCTGCTCGGGGCGCGCAAGCGGGACGCCGCCAACACGCTGATGCAGGTGTCCGCAGCCCAACTGGTGCAGACCCAACACCGGCTGATCGACCAGGGCATGCAAGATCGGTTGGGCGCCTTCCCGATTGGACCCGTCGTCGGCGACGACATCCTGCCGCTGGATCCGGTCGAGGCGATGCGCTCCGGCCGGGCGCACCGGGTACCCCTCATCGTGGGCACCAACGCCGAAGAGGGCCGCCTGTTCACCCGCTTCCTGGCGATGCTGCCCACCAACGAAGCGATGGTCGAGGAGCTGCTCGCGGAAGCGGATCCGGCTGCGCGTAAGAGGATTACCGCCGCCTACCCCGATTACCCGAACCGGGCGGCGTGCATCCAGCTCGGCGGTGACTTCGCGTTCGGCTCCGCGGCCTGGCAGATCGCCGAAGCGCACGGCACGCACGCGCCGACCTATCTGTACCGGTATGACTTCGCACCACGTACGCTGCGCTGGTCGGGATTCGGCGCTACGCACGCCACCGAGTTGTTGGCCGTCTTCGACATCTATCGGACCAGATTCGGGGCCTTGCTGACCGCCGCTGCCGATCGGCGGGCCGCGCTGCGGGTCACTAACCAGGTACAACGGCGTTGGCGCTCGTTCAGCCACACCGGAGTCCCCGGCGACGACTGGCCCACCTACACCACCACCGACCGCGCCGTCATGGTCTTCGACCGCAAGAGCCGGGTGGAGTTCGACCCCCATCCGCACCGCCGGATGGCGTGGCACGGCTTCTCACTGGCGCGCTGAGCTGGCACGCTGACCCTCATGCCTGCCGAGACCGAGCAAGTCATCGAACGGCCCAGCGATCTCACCGCCTCCTGGCTAGCCGCGGCGATCGGGGCGGCCCCGTCACTGATTTCGCCATTGAGCGCATCGGCACCGGCCAGATGAGCGAGTGCTACCGGATCCGGCTGCACTATGCGGAAAGCGACTGCGCAGGCCCGGAGTCGGTGGTGCTGAAAGTCGCCGCCACCGACCCGGTGAGTCGCCAAACCGGGATGGCATTGGGCCTTTACGAGCGCGAGGTCCGCTTCTACGGCGACATTGCGCCACGCCTGGGCGGACCGGTAGCGCCCTGTTACCACGCCGCGGTCGACACCTCGACGGGCGTGTTCGATCTTTTGCTCGGCGATGCCGGGCCGGCGGTGGTGGGTGATGAAATCGCCGGCGCCACAATCGATCAGGCGCACCTCGGTGTGGTCGAGTTGGGACGGCTGCAGGGCCCGCTGCTTGGCGACATCGCACTGGCCGAGGCGCCGTGGCTCAACCGCGAATCGCCGTTGAACCAGGCCATGATCGCACCTCTCTACGCAGGATTCATCGATCGATACGGCGAGCGGATCGCGCCGGAACATCGCCTGGTGTGCGAGCGCCTGGTCGCCTCGTTCGACGGGTACCTCGCCCAGGAGTCGGCGCCGGGCCGCATCTACGGCCTGGTGCACGGCGACTACCGGCTGGACAACATGTTGTTCGGCACCGCCGGAGCCGACCGGCCGCTGACGGTGGTCGACTGGCAGACCGTGTCCTGGGGACCGGCGCTGACGGACCTGTCGTACTTCCTCGGCTGCGCGCTGCGGACGCAGGATCGCCGCGAGCGCTACGACGAATTGCTGCGCGCCTACCACGAGGCGCTGGGCGCGGACGCGCCGATCAGCGTCGCCGACGTCGCCGAAGGGGTGCGGCGCCAAAGCTTTTTCGGCGCGATGATGGCGATCGTCTCCTCGATGCTGGTCGAGCGCACCGACCGCGGCGACCGGATGTTCATGACG
>DATJQO010000029.1:0-2424 GCA_035505695.1 Mycobacterium sp. | reverse complement strand
CGACACCGGGGCGTTGATCTCTGATGCCCAGGTCGCCGAAACCCCCTACACCCTGCGGCTGGGCCGGCACCGCGTGCTGACCGTGCGGCTGGTGGTGCGCCGGGTCAAAGACGCCCGCTACCCCGATGCGTTGTTTCCGGTGTGGCGGTATCACCCGTTTGTGACCAACTCCGAGTTACCCACCGCCCAGGCCGATATCACCCACCGCCGCCACGCCATCATCGAAACCACCTTCGCTGACTTAATCGACGGACCGCTGGCTCATATCCCCTCAGTTATCTGGAGCTGCTAATCGGCTGTCCACCACGTGCATGACGGATCCTGGAAATCCCGGATTCTGCTTCGTGGACGCGATTACCTTCAGCTGTCCGTCACGAAAGCGGGGGATAGCGGGAGGTGCGAGTTGCGGGTGCAGCGTGTTGTTATGCCGGAGACCGAGTTCGAGTCATGGACAGTGCTCGGTGACGATCAGTTGCCGATCCGACCGGTGGAGCGGTTTCTGGCGTACCTGGCGTCGATCGAGAAGTCGCCGAACACGATCAAGGCCTACGCCCATGATCTGAAGGACTGGTTTGTGTATTTGGCTGGTCACGGCCGTGACTGGCAGTCGGTGACGCTGGAGGATGTCGCGGGGTTCGTGGCGTGGCTGCGGTTGCCGCCGCAGGCCCGTGATGGGAGGATCACGGTGTTGCCGACGGTCGCGCATCACTGCTCGCCCGCCAGCGTGAACCGCAAGCTCGCGGCGTTGACGTCGTTCTGCGGGTTTCATGCCCGCCACGGCGTCGAGTTGACGGGGCTGCTGGTCACCATGACTCCGACGGGCCGGCGCGGCTGGTCGGCAACGGCGTATAGGCCGTTCCTGCATCATGTGACCAAGAACGCGTCTCAACGGCGGCGCACGGTCACACTCACACAGCCTCGGCTGCGGCCGAAAGTCCTTACTGTGAAACAGGTTCAGACGATCCTTGACGCGTGTGAGCATTTGCGAGATCGACTGATGTTTGCCCTGCTGCTCGACACCGGCGTTCGCATCGGTGAGGCGTTGGGACTACGTCACGAGGATCTCGACATCGCGGGCAGGACCCTCACCGTCCAGCCGCGGGCGAACGACAACCGCGCCCGCGCCAAGAGCGGTGTGTGCCGGACGGTGCCGACCAGCCCGGAGCTGATGCGCCTGTATGTCGACTATCTCAACGGCGAGTACGGCGCCCTGGATTCGGACTACGTGTTCGTCAACCTGTGGTCGGAGCCGAAAGGGCGCCCGTGGGCCTACCCCGCCGTCTACGACCTGGTGCGCCGCCTGCGTGCGCGCACCGGCATCGACTTCGGACCCCACCAGTATCGGCATACCTATGCGACCTGGCTGCTGCGGCGCGGTGCCGGAATGGAAAGCGTGAGAACACTTCTCGGCCACGTGTCGATCACCACCACGATAGACACTTACGGGCATCTGACCGTCGAGGACGCGAGAGCGACCCTGGAGGCCGCGGGCTGGTTCACCGGTCAGGAGGTGCGCTGGTGAACGCGTCGTCCCCGCACCGTTTACCCGAACGCACCGGGCTGCTGGGAAAGCTGCTGGCCCGGGTTCGGCCGGAGTTCCGCGTCGAGGTCTATCTGGCCGATCCCGATGACGAGGTGATGGGCCGTAGGCAGTGCGAGGTGCCTGGCTGCGACCGGTCCCGCAGCGAAAGCGGACTGTGTCGGGGTCATGCTGGGCGCTGGCGTGCCCGGAGCCGCCCGGCGATGGCCGCGTTCCTCGCCGACCCGGGGCCCACACTGAACGGGCGTCGGGATCTGATGCCCTGCTCGGTGTCTGGATGCCGTTACGGCAGCAGCGGTTCCAGGCTGTGTATGCGTCACCGGTCGGCATGGACCCGCGACGGCCGGCCAGACCCCGTCGGGTGGGCCAGTCGGGCGGGCCTGCTTGGCCCACCCGATCCCGCGCAGTGCCTGCTGCCGTTTTGCACCCTGTGGACCCAGAACGCCCGGAATCGATACTGCAAGGCCCACGCAACGCGGTGGAAGCAATTGGGCCGTCCCGACCACACGGACTACCTCACGCACTGCCTGCAGCGCGGCAAGGCCCGCATCGACTTCCGCGGGCTGGCGCCCCAACTCAAACTTGAGCTGCAGTATGCGATCCAGTGTCGCCACGATCAGGCCACGATCATCACCGAAGCGCCGGTGGTGACGTGGGCGATCCGGTTGGCCTCCGACGCCGGTGTGACCTCGCTACTGGACCGCACCGCACAGCAGTGGCGTGAGCTCGCCGAATCCAAACAGGGCAGCTACCAAAGGTTTCTGGTCTTCGCTCACGACGTCGTCGAAATCCTGCACGAAGGCGCCGGGTGGGAGGTCGAATATGGCCGCGATATCTGGCGCCTGCATCGCCTGCCCGGTCTGACACCGATGCCCGGCAAGCCG
>DATJQO010000028.1:0-34945 GCA_035505695.1 Mycobacterium sp. | reverse complement strand
GACGCGGCCGGTGTGGACGAGCAGGCCGCGACTGCCGCGCTCGCCGCCGCGGGCGGACACGCCAAGACCGCGATCGTCGCGCTGCTCGCCGGCGTCGATGCGGCCGAGGCCACGCGCAGGCTCGACCGGGCACGCGGACGCGTGCGAACCGCTCTCCGGTGATCGGCCGTAGGGTAATTCGTGGCTTCGTCGCGACCCGGTCAAAGTCGCAAGCTTCAGACGATCTCGTTCGGCTTTGGGTTTTCTGGCTTCGGAGTCGACTTTTTCGGTTTACCGCCCTTCGCCGGGGGGCTGGCTAACCTGGGCGAGGCGACATCTGCGTTGGCGCCGGCTGGTTCGACGGGTGAAGCCGTCGGACCACCGACCTTTCGGGGTGGCGTGGCCTTCGATTTCTTCGCAACCTTCTTGGCTACTTGCGTCGTAGGTGCGGCTGTTTCAGATGCATTGACCTTTTTCGCCGGCGTTTTCTTCGCTGGTGCCTTTTTTGGGGGGTGCTTTCTTGGCGGGCGGTTTATTTCCGGGTGCCTTCTCGACCGACGCTGTCGGCTTCTTCTGCGCGGTGGTTGGGCCGCTCGTCAAGCCGACCTGCCGGAGAGTTCGCTTGCCGAGGGCCTGGGTCCGACGGCCCACACCTGCGATGCGTGTTGCCGCAGTGATGACCGACTCGACGGCCCGCAACTGGAGAAAAGTGCCACGGTCGGTCCTCGAATCTGCCACCGTCGCCTCCTGTGCACCGTTGATCACTAAAGAGCAGGTCGACCGGGAGTACCCGCTCAGTGACTTTCCAGACGCGCCATCAGCGGCTGCGGAAAGTCGCCGTCAGTTCCGGCCCGGAAGCTTCATCACCGTCCGCACGATGGGCAACAGCGACTTCTGCCACAGGGTCCCCGGAACGCCAAGGGGCGGATCGAGATTGAACACGCGGGCAGTCGCGATGGTCTGCGATTCGGTGTACTTCAGCAGGCCCTCGGGCCCGTGCCGGCGGCCGACGCCGGACTGGCCCATCCCGCCCATCGGCGCGCCGAGGCTGCCCCACGCGAACGCGTAACCCTCATTGACGTTCACCGTCCCCGATCGCAACCGGGCGGCGAGGTGCTCGCCCTCAGCGGCGGAGCCGGCCCACACGCTGGCGTTGAGCCCGTACTCGGTGTCATTGGCCTTCTCGACCGCCTCGTCCGCGTCGGCGACCGGGTATATCGACACGAGCGGCCCGAACGTCTCGTTGGCCGCACATTCCATCTCCGGCGTGACGTCAGTCAGCACCGTCGGCTCGTAGAACAACGGCCCGATGTCGGGTCGGGCTTTGCCGCCGGCAATCACCTTGGCGCCCTTGGCTTTCGCGTCGTCCACGTGCTCGGTCACCGCTTCCAGCTGGGCCGCCGAGATCAGGCTGCCCATGTCGATCGAGAAGTCATACGCGGTGCCCAGTTTCATATTCCGCACCGCGGTTGCGAACTTGCTGGTGAACTCGTCGGCGATGTCCTTCTCGACGTAGATCCGCTCGATGGAGATGCACAGCTGGCCCGCGTTGGAGAAGCACGCGCGGGTGGCCGCCTTGGCGGCCTTATCGAGGTTGGCCCCCCGCGTAACGATCATCGCGTTCTTGCCGCCAAGCTCGGCCGAGAAACCGATCAGCCGACGGCCACAATGCTCCGCGAGCTGCCTGCCAGTGGCGGTCGAGCCGGTGAACATCAAGTAGTCGCAATTGTCGATGATCGCGGTGCCAACCACCGAGCCCGGACCCGGCACGATCGCGTAGAGCGCCGGCGGCAGGCCAGCCCTGTACAGCAGCTCGGCACACGCCAGCGCGCAATACGGTGTCTGGCTGTCCGGCTTGAGCACCACCGCGTTGCCCGCCAGAAGCGCCGGCACCGAGTCGGATGCCGTCAGCGTCATCGGGTAGTTCCACGGCGAAATCACCCCGACCACGCCCTTGGGCTGGTAAGCGACCGTGGTCTTACCGATCGCGGGCAGCAGCGCCTGCACCTTGTGCGGCTTGAGCAGGTCTGCGGCGACGTGCACGTAATAGTTCGCGTTCGCCATCAGATCGACAATCTCCTCCTGCGCCGCCCAGCGGGCCTTGCCAGCCTCGGCTTGCAGAAGGTCCATGAGGAACTCGCGGTTCTCGACGACCAGGTCGCGATAGCGGCGGATGATTTCGACGCGTTCGGTGACCGGACGGTTCGCCCAGTCGACCTGGGCCACGCGAGCCTCAGCGAAGGCGGTTCCGACGTCGGCGGCCGTGCCGATCGGGATCGTGGCGAGCGGCTTGCCGGTGAAGACCTCGTCGATCGTCTTGGTCTCATATGCGTCGACGTCTTTGATCGCTGCCAGCTGGCGTAAGCGGTCGAAGACCGCGACTGATGGTGCAGGCATCTCGTTACCCCTCGAAAGCGCGGGCGGCCAAAGCACCAGCCTATAACCCTGCACCGCCAGGACGATCTGCGCTGGTCAGTAGCCGTGACGACGTGGGCGGATCGCCGGGATCCCCGTGCGAAAAACCCTGTGCATCAAGAGAAGTCATCATAGAACCGCGTCAGCCAGCCTATCGACCTGACCGATGTCGGCGACGCAGGGATGGAACACGAGTCCGTCGAAGCCGAGGTCGCGGTAGGCCCGCACGGTCTCTGCCGCCTCGTGGGCCGAGCTGAGCATGTCGGCGACGTTGAGGGCGGCGTAGTCTGGCTTGAAACCGTAGTAGCTCTGCAGGTGGGCGCGACCGGCGGCGATGGTGTCGGCATCACCGAAGGCGAAGTTGACACTGGCCTGAAGCCGTGGACGCCCCGCGCGGCCCGCCTCTGCCCACGCCGCGCACCCGGTCGGCGAGCACAGACTGGTTGGCGTAATCGCGCAAAGCTCCGGCGGCCCAGCCGTCACCGATCGTCGTGGCGCGCCTGATCGTCGCGTCCGCTCGTCCGCCGAACAGGATCGGAATCCGCATCGGCGCAGGGCACAGGGCCTTATCGCCTGCAACGGTTTTGGCGTCACACGCGTCGCGCAGCACGGCCACGGTCTCGTCGAGGATGCGCCCGCGCCGCCGATAGTCCACACCGACCGCGGCGTAGTCGTCCGGCCGGCTCCCGATGCCCAGGCCGAGGGTTAGCCGCCCACCGGATCCGTCGGCGAGGGTGGCGACCTGCTTGGCCAGCAGCGCCGGGGGATCGAGCGGAGCCAGCAGCACGTTGGTCATCAAGCCGATCTCGGTGGTCGCGCCCGCGGCCACCGACAGCGCGGCGATCGAGTCGAGGCTTTGGTAGACCAGCCGGTCGATCGCCGCCAGTTCGGCGAACCCGCGCTGTCCGGCTCGGCGGGCCCACTCGACTGTCACCGGTCCAGGCATGTGCGCGATATGGCTGGGCAGTCCGATTCCAATGTGCATGGTGATTGCTCCTCAGGGATTCACTGCATCGAATACGTCGTCGTAGCGGCCGTCGCGGGCGGCGAATCGCACCTTTTGGGCGGCATCGACCACGATCTCGGCAGCGTCGGGTTGGCCGCGGAGCAGCGACATCGTCTCGGCGACAAAGGCATCCAACGACATCGCGTTGGGACCGTAGTCTTGGCCGGCGAGCATGTCGGTCTCGACTCGGGGCGGGATGATCTCGATCACCTGGAGCGCAGTGTGTTGCAATTGACGCCGCAGCGACTGGGTGCAGGTGTGCATGCCCGCTTTGGTCGCCGAGTAGGTCGGCGCAACCGCTTTGGGCGCGAACGCCAAAGCGGAGGTGACATTGACGATCGCGGCGTGCGGATGCCCGAGCAGAGTGGGTAGCAGTGCCGCGGTGAGCCGCATCGGCCCCAGCAGGTTGACCGCCACGGTGGTCTCGGCGATCTCGGTGAGGGCGGCATCGCCGGTCAACAGGTCCTCAGTCTGCATAACACCCGCGTTGTTGACCAGGATGTTCAGACCGGGGTGGTGGCTGTAGGAAAGTTCGGCCGCCAACCGGCTGATGCTGTCCGGCTCCGCCAGGTCCAGCTGGCGATATTCGATGCCCGGGTTGGCGTCGGCGACGACCCGCAGCGCGTCGCGGCGGCGCCCGGCGATCACGACCTGGTTGCCCGCTCGATGCAAGGCTTCGGCCAGTCCGCGGCCGATTCCGCTGCCGCCACCGGTGACCAAAATGGTGTTACCCGTCAGGTTCATGGACTCCAGGCTGGCAGCGATAGCGTCAAAACCGCGATCATTGCGTTGAGATTGGGCAGAAGTCCTCATCCGGGCTGCTGTAGGCGGATACTTTGGAACCATTTCCTCCGTCGATGCGGTATCCGTCCGCAGCCGCTCGCTCAAACTTCCCACGGTGGGGGCCTCGAACAAGATGGGCACCGCCAGGTCGGCTCCCAGCTTGTTCCAGTTCAGATCCTAAAAAGGGGAACCGGCATTCCGCTGTTCTGTATTCACCCCGCCGGCGGGATGAGCTGGCCATACCAAACGCTGGGTAATTACTTGGACTGCCCCATCATTGGAATCCAGCAGATCCTGCATGGCGAAGAGGCCGAACCTCGGTCGATTCCGGATATGGCGAAAACTATGCCGACACGATCCAAGGAGTTTACCCGTCGGGACCCTATCGCCTTCTGGGCTGGAGTTATGGGGGGGTGGTAGCACACGAAGTCGCCGTTGAGCTCCAACGACGGGGATGCTTCATCGCAAGCCTGATCCTTCTCGACGCCCAGCCCGGCATTGACGACGGCAATGCCCTCCCGGAACACGCGCTCCACGAGCGTCAAGTAGTGCAGGAAGGCCTGCGCCTGCCTCACATCGACATCCCGGAACGCAATGTGCCGCTAACCTACGAGCAGCTAGAAGAAGTCCGTCACACACGGGGCCGGTGAATCTGCTCCATACAAACAACTTCTCGATCTGCTTCTGGAAAATATCGATAAGAATATGGGGCGGTGCCTGATTCATGAGCCCGGTTTTTTCGACGGTGATGTGACCATACTTGCTGCGACGCGGGATAACAGCGATCGCGGTTCGAATTTATCGCAGGGCTGGCGACCTCACCTTTCCGGCGATATTTTCATGTATTTGATCGAACTGCACGCATAACGAGATGCTGAGCACCGAGTCGGTCAATAGCTATGGCGCCAACTCAAACTTCTATTGGCCAGCGAGGGACGACTCCCGGTCACGCCACATGACGACAACCTCGATGGCGAGCGCGTTGGCTGAGCCCGTGATCCGGTTATGACCCCGGGTTGTCGACGACGTTTCTGTGTTGGGGGCAATAGGACGCCACCGATGCGCCGATGAGGTACGCTGCCTGTCTCGCCGAGAGATCCGTGTTCCTGACCACTCCGCCAATCAGCGCGGCCGGCGTCTCGCCTCTGTCGAGTCCCGCGCATATGTTATGGCCGGCGGTTATCGCGGCGTCGCGGTCTGAAAACGCTATCCCGTCCCTTTGCAGCGCCGCGATGAACGCATCGTCGTTTTGATCGGCTGACGCCGGCGCCGCGCATAGGACACCGGCGACAGACAGCAGGATCGCGCTGGTTGTCGACCACTTCCCAACACCCATGTTCATTTTGGGTCACGGTCTCCCTCAACGTGGCGACTGGCTTTAGGTCAAGCCCGGCGGTGGCTGCACATTAACCGAAATCAAGAAATCCCTCTTGCCTTCATAACCGCCCAATCCACCGCCAAACCTCTGTGGCAGGGTCGGGGGCAACGGGCCCTGGTTGGCCGAACAGATTGGCGGTCAGTGTTGGAGCACGACTGGCACTGCCGCCCGGGCATCGAAAATTGTTGTATCCCTGCGATTTTAGTTCGCGACACCAGCTCGGGCAACAATGCCGCATCAGCTCGACCGCGAACAGGCCCAACGCTCGTCCGACGACCCAGCTGACCGATACGGTCTGCGGCATGACACCCGTGCGCAACCAAGATTTAACAACTATCGGATCAAGGGCTCGGCAAACATGGGTGAGCGACAACTGAATCGGCCTCGGCCACTGATTGGTCGGCCGCAATCTGGACGGCGAAAGCGCGGATCCTGACGTTGTGACCTCGCGATCATGAGCGCGATCACAGCAACCGCTTCTAGTGGCGGCACGGCGCGCCGAAACGGCCTTAGGTATGGTGCAAGGAGTGTGCGGAGTCACCGGGGAGGTACGGCTCGACGGGCGAGTCCCCGATGTCGCAGCGGTGTCGGCAATGGCCGCCGTGCTGGCACCGAGGGGTCCGGACGCGGCCGGCGCGTGGTCCCAGGGCCGGGTGGCACTCGGTCATCGTCGCCTCAGAATCATCGACCTCACCGAGGCCGGCGCCCAGCCGATGGTCGACTCCGAACTCGGCCTGACTATCGCCTGGAACGGCTGCATTTACAACTACAAGGAGCTTCGCCGCGAACTCACCGGGCATGGCTACCGGTTCTTCTCGCACAGCGACACCGAAGTGCTGCTCAAGGCTTATCACCGCTGGGGCGACGACTTCGTCACACACCTGCACGGCATGTTCGCGTTCGCCATCGCCGAGCGCGACAGCGGCCGGGTATTGCTTGGCCGGGACCGGCTCGGCATCAAACCGCTCTACCTGACCGAAGACAGTCACCGGATCCGATTCGCCTCGACGCTGCCCGCACTGGTGGCCGGCGGCGGCCTGGACACTCGGATCGATCCAATCGCGCTGCACCTGTACATGACCTTTCACTCCGTCGTCCCGGCGCCGGCCACCATCCTGCGCGGGGTGCGCAAAGTACCGCCCGCGTCGCTGGTCGCCATCGAGCCCGACAGTCGGCGCACCACCACCACCTACTGGACCCCCGACTTCACCAGGCAACAGAGCCGTTCTGATTGGTCGGAACGCGACTGGGAAGACGCGGTGTTGTCGGCACTGCGGCTCGCGGTCAAGCGCCGGCTCGTCGCCGACGTGCCGGTGGGCTGCTTGTTGTCGGGCGGGGTCGACTCCAGCCTGATCGTGGGTCTGCTCGCCGAGGCCGGCCAGACCGGCTTGTCGACGTTCTCCATCGGTTTCGAATCGGCGGGGGGCGTCAAGGGCGACGAATTTCAGTATTCGGATATCGTCGCCAAACGCTTCCAGACCGACCATCATCAGATCCGTATCGAAACGGAGCGGATGCTGCCCGCACTCGACGGAGCGATCGGCGCGATGAGCGAGCCGATGGTCAGCCACGACTGCGTCGCCTTCTACCTGCTCAGCCAGGAAGTTTCCCGGCACGTAAAGGTTGTGCAGTCGGGGCAGGGCGCCGACGAGGTATTCGCCGGCTATCACTGGTACCCGCCGATGGGCGCACCCGAGGCCGCCACCATCGAGGGCTCGGTCGCCCAATACCGCGCTGCCTTCTTCGACCGCGACGCCGCGGGCGTCGAGGCTCTGGTGGGAGCAGCGTTCATCGCGCCGGGCGATCCCAGCGAGCGCTTTGTCACCGAGCATTTCGCGCGCGCCGGCGCCGAGACCGGCATCGACCGTGCGCTGCGGCTCGACACCACGGTGATGCTGGTGGACGACCCGGTGAAGCGGGTGGACAACATGACCATGGCCTGGGGCTTGGAGGGCCGCGTTCCATTCCTGGACCACGAGCTCGTCGAACTGGCGGCGACCTGCCCCCCGGATCTGAAGATCGCTCACGAGGGCAAGGGTGTTCTCAAACAGGCTGCCCGACGGGTGATTCCAGCCGAGGTCATCGACCGGCCCAAGGGTTATTTCCCGGTACCCGCGCTCACCCATCTGGAAGGCCCCTACCTGGACATGGTTCGTGACGCGCTGTATTCGCCGACCGCCAAGGAGCGCGGTCTGTTCAATACCGAAGCCGTGGACGCGCTGCTTGCCGACCCCAACGGCAGGCTGACCCCGCTTCGCGGCAATGAACTGTGGCAGATCGCCCTGCTCGAGCTGTGGTTGCAGCGTCATGGCGTGACAGGACCGGTGGCATGACCGCGTTCGAACCTCCGGGCGACCATACCGAGGCGATCACCCTGGGGCTACATGACGCCTCGCCACCGGACCTCGTGGAGGCGATGGCCAAGGACGTTGAACTTGAATTGGGTTGGGGCCGTTTGATTTTCGGGCAGACCTTCGCCGATTCTCACGAGCTGGTCGAGGCGCTGCGGCGGGAAGGGCCGGGCCGGCGTGACATCTGCATCTACGCACGCGAATCCCACGTCGTGGTCGCCGAAGCGCCGAGCGAGCTCTTCATCGACCCCAGCCACACCTATCGGCTCCGCTTCACCGATTCGTCACCGGAAGACTCGTCGCCGGCACCGCTCGGCGTGACCGTGCGCACGCTCAACGACCCGGTCGACGCCGATGCCATGAACCGTGTCTATGTGCGGTGCGGAATGGTCCCGGCCGGGGTCGACGTGATCTGGGACAACCATCTGAATGTGCCGGCGGTGACGTACCTGCTGGCAGTGCGTGACGCGGACGGCGCCGTGGTGGGCACCGTCACCGGCGTCGACCACGAACTGCTGTTCTCCGACCCGGAGCAAGGATCGAGCTTGTGGACGCTGGCCGTCGACCCGGCCGCCGGGCTCCCCGGGATCGGCGCCCTCCTCACCCGAACCCTGGCCGAGCACTTCCGCAGCGCAGGCCGCGCCTATATGGATCTCTCCGTAGCGCACGACAACGCCGCCGCCATCAGCCTCTACGAAAAGCTGGGTTTCCGCCGCGTCCCGGTGCTGGCGATCAAGCGTAAGAACGCGATCAACGAGCCGCTGTTCAGCCCGCCCCCGGAAACGGTCGATGACCTCAACCCGTACGCGCGGATCATCGCCGACGAGGCGTTGCGGCGCGGAATCTGGGTCGAGGTCCTCGATGCCGAGACGGGGGAGATGCGACTCACCCACGGCGGCCGCAGCGTGATCACCCGCGAATCGCTGTCCGAATACACCTCGGCAATCGCCATGTGCCGTTGCGACGACAAGCGTTTGACACGCCGCCTCGTCTCGGAGGCGGGCATCACCGTGCCCCGGGCCCGGCTGGCCACCTTCGACGAAGGCGACTACAAATTCCTGGCCGCGGTCGGGGAGGTCGTGGTCAAACCGACTCGCGGAGAACAGGGCAAAGGCATCACTGTCGGAGTGACCGCCGACAAGGGCCCCGACGAGCTCGCAGCCGCACTGGAGCGGGCCCGCAAACACTATCCGGATGTGCTCATCGAGCAGCGCATCACCGGTGACGACCTTCGGTTGGTGGTGATCGACGGCCGGGTGGTCGCTGCCGCGCTGCGGATGCCGCCCGAGATCATCGGCACCGGGGAGCACACCATACGAGACCTGATCGCCGCCGAAAGCCGTCGGCGCTCCGCGGCCACCGGTGGTGAATCCCGCATCCCGCTAGACGACCTCACCGAGGCGACCGTCGCTGAGGCCGGCTGGACGCTGGATGCGGTTCTGCCCCAAGGAAATCGGCTTCGTGTTCGTCGGACCGCCAACCTGCATCAGGGCGGCACCATCCACGATGTCACCGCAGTGGTGAACCCGGAGCTGTGTCGGGTCGCGGTTACTGCGGCCGAAGCGATCGGTATCCCGGTGACGGGCATCGACCTGCTGGTGCCCGACGCCACCGGCGCCGACTACGTCTTCATCGAGGCCAACGAGCGGCCGGGACTGGCCAACCACGAACCGCAACCCACGGCCGCGGCGTTCATCGATTTCCTCTTTCCCGGCCAGCCCGGCCAACCGCAGGCCTGGACTCCTGAGGAGTCGCGCACCGACCGCGGCTGAGGCTTGCCATCCGCCTTGCCGGGGTAGTACTCCGTCGACCCAGATAGGAGCCAGATGAGCGGCAGCGTGCAAACCAAAACCATCACGACCCATGTTCCGGCACGGTTGGATCGGCTGCCGTGGTCGCGGTTTCACTGGCGCGTCGTCATCGGCCTGGGTGGCGTGTGGGTCCTCGATGGGCTCGAGGTCACGATGGTGGGCAACGTGTCGGCCCGGCTCATGGACAAGGACAGCGGCATTGCGCTCGACGCCGCACAAATCGGCATGGCCGCGGCGATCTACATCGCCGGGGCGTGTCTGGGCGCGCTGTTCTTCGGCCACCTGACGGACCGCTTCGGCCGGCGAAACCTATTCATCCTCACCCTGGCGATTTATTTGGCCGCCACCGTAGCGACGGCTTTCGCTTTCGCCCCTTGGTATTTCTTCCTGGCACGCTTCTTCACCGGCTCCGGCATCGGCGGCGAGTATGCCGCCATCAACTCGGCAATCGACGAGTTGATCCCCGCGCGCGTGCGCGGGCGCGTCGACCTGGTGATCAACGGGACGTATTGGTTGGGCTCGGCCGCGGGAGCGGGCGGCGCGCTGATCCTTCTGGACACGTCGAACTTCCCGGCGAACATCGGCTGGCGTCTCGCCTTCGGCATCGGCGCCATTCTCGGCATTTTCGTTCTTCTCGTTCGCCGCAACGTGCCGGAGAGCCCGCGGTGGTTGTTCATCCACGGCCGCGAAGAGGAAGCGGAGCGAGTGGTGGGCGAGATAGAAGAGGCAGTCCGGCAGGAGACCGGCCAACCGCTGCCCGAGCCGCAGGGGCGGCAGCTTCGAATTCGTCAGCGCAGCGCGATTTCTTTTCGGGAGATCGCCAAGGTGGCCTTCAAGCTCTATCCGCGGCGTGCGGTCCTCGGGCTAGCACTGTTCATCGGTCAGGCGTTCCTCTACAACGGCGTGACGTTCAACTTGGGCACGCTGCTGAGTGCGTTCTACGCGGTGCCGTCGGGGACGGTGCCGGTTTTCTTCGTCCTGTGGGCACTGAGCAATTTCGCCGGCCCGCTGATACTGGGCCGGTTGTTCGACTCCATCGGCCGCAAACCGATGATCACGCTGGCGTACGTGGGCTCTGCCGTCATGGCCGTGGTGCTCGCGCTGGTGTTCCTCACCCAGGCCGGTGGTGTCTGGGCATTCATGGGCGTGCTCATCGTGGCGTTTTTCCTGGCCTCGGCGGGGGCCAGCGCGGCTTACCTGACGGTCAGCGAGATCTTCCCGATGGAAACCAGGGCGCTGGCGATCGCCTTCTTCTACGCGGTAGGCACGGCGATCGGCGGCATCACCGGCCCGCTGCTGTTCGGTCAGTTGATCAATTCCGGGCAGCGCGGTGAGGTCGTCTGGTCGTTCCTTATCGGAGCGGTCGTGATGGCGACCGCCGGGCTGGTGGAACTTTGGGTGGGCGTCGCGGCCGAGCAACGACCGCTGGAAGACCTGGCACTGCCGTTGACGGTGGACGACGCTGAGCACCAAGAAGAATCGGGCGCCCCGGGTGACCAGCGGGCATAGCCAACGGCAGTCCGGAGGGACCACTCCATGGGGGATGCCCGGGCAGTCGCCATGTTGAGATCAGCGTGACTTTTACCTCGGCGCACCATCGCGGGGCGCCCGCGATGCCGGCGGGCAACGGCCAGTGATAGGACAGCAGGTCCGGTCGACGCGCAAGCTCGTCCCCATAATTCGCCGATGCAAGAGGCCCACCGAGCCAGCCGGGCGGATCAACTTCCCAACCCTGCTGGGCGCGCGACCTGCGGCTTTACGGTTCGGCGCGGCTTGGCTCGTCGCAGCGACGGCTTGCCTTCAGGCGGCGTCGCTAAACGGCTTGCCCGACAAGGGACTCCGGCTGATGCGCTGCCTGTGCCGCTTCGGCGGTACACCCGGGTAAACCGGTCCGCGGTTGCGCGCCGATTCGATTCTGCATCACGCATCATGCCGCAGCCGTCGCCTCTGCGGTGGCACGCGTACGCCCATTCACCCTGTTAGGCTTCGCGCCATGCGTGTGGCAGCCGGTGTTCACCAGAGCCATGCATGCGTGCACTGTTGCCGCTGACCGTTAGAGCCCGTGCGCGGCCCGGCATCGAGTTGGCGAACTGACGTAGCCGCCGTTCCGCAGCAACGGGATCGATACCCCTTGTCCCGCAGTGAAAGGCCGCAGAATGCCCGACAACATCGGCAGCGAAATGCGCTGGCGTCCTGTCGTCGCGTTCACCCTGATTCTTGCGGTCGTGGCAGCGTGTCGCGGCAGTGGGGGCAGCGACGTCGCCGGGGGCGCCGGGATCGCCGACGCCCATACCAGCATCACCCTGGTCGCCTATTCGGTTCCAGAACCCGGATGGAGCAAGGTGATTTCAGCGTTTAACGCCTCCGAGGAGGGCAAGGGCGTGCAGGTGGTCACCTCGTACGCGGCCTCGGCCGACCAGTCGCGAGGCGTTGTCGAAGGAAAACCGGCCGATGTCGTGAACTTCTCTGCCGAACCGGACATCACCCGATTGGTCAAGGCCGGCAAGGTATCTGCGGACTGGGACACCGACGGCAGGAAGGGCATCCCGTTCGGATCGGTGGTCACCTTGGTGGTGCGCAAAGGCAACCCGAAAAACATCAAAGATTGGGACGACCTGTTGCGGCCCGACGTCGAGGTCATTACTCCCAGCCCGCTCAGCTCGGGCTCGGCGAAGTGGAACCTGCTCGCCCCCTACGCGGTCAAAAGCGATGGCGGCCGGGACAATCAAGCCGGTGTCGACTTCATCAGCGACTTGGTGCGGTATCACGTCAAATTGCGCCCCGGATCGGGGCGGATCGCCACCGATGTCTTTGTTGAAGGCAGCGAAGACGTGTTGATCAGCTACGAAAACGAGGCCATCGCCGCCGAACGGCACGGTAAGCCGGTGGAACACGTCAACCCACCGCAGACCTTCAAGATCGAGAACCCGGTCGCGGTGGTGAGCACCAGCCTGCATTTGAACGCGGCGATCTCTTTCAAGAACTTCCAGTACACCGCGTCGGCGCAAAAGCTCTGGGCGCAGGCCGGTTTTCCGGCCGGTCGATCCGGCCGTAGCGACCGACTTCCGGGAGCAGTTTCCGGTACCGGTGAAACTGTGGACGGTGGCCGACCTCGGCGGCTGGGCGACGGTGGATTCCCGCCTGTTCGACAAGAACACCGGCAGCATCACCAAGATCTACACGCAGGCCACCGGATGACCACGTCAACTCTGGGCCAAAGCACCGACGCAGCGATCCGGCCCGAACGTGCCCAATCCGCCAGTGTGGCCCCGCTTGCATCGCCGGCGCGCAAGCCGAGCCAGTCGGCCCGCACGTCGTTGCGGGTTGGCGTTGCGGCGCTGTGGCTTTCGGTGATCGTGCTGCTGCCGTTGGCCGCCATCGCGTGGCAGGCCATCGGCGGCGGCTGGCAGGCCTTCTGGCTCGCGGTGACGTCGCATGCCGCCTTGGAGTCGTTCCGGGTGACGTTGACCATCTCCGTCGTGGTCACCGTCCTCAACTTCGTGCTCGGTCTGCTGACGGCGTGGGTGCTGGTACGCGACGGCTTCGCCGGCAAGGGCCTCGTCGACGCCGTTATTGACCTGCCTTTCGCGCTGCCAACCATCGTCACCAGCCTGGTGATGCTCGCCCTCTACGGCAAAAGCAGTCCCGCGCATATCCATCTGCAGCACACTCCACCAGGAGTCGCGATGGCACTGGCGTTCGTCACGCTGCCCTACGTGGTGCGTGCCGTGCAACCGGTGCTGTTGGCCTTGGATCGGGAAGTCGAAGAGGCCGCAGCGGCGCTGGGCGCCACCGGCCGCAAGGTCTTCACGTCGATCGTGCTGCCGTCGCTGCTGCCCGCGCTGTTGTCCGGCGCGGGCATGTCGTTTTCCCGGGCCATCGGCGAGTTCGGCTCGGTGGTGACGATCGGTGGCGCCGTACCGGGCAAGACCGAAGTTTCCTCGCAGTGGATACGCGCGTTGATCGAGAACGACGACCGCACCGGTGCCTGCGCCATATCCATTGTGCTGCTCTCTATTTCGTTTCTGGTGTTGCTGTTCTTGCGGATCGTTGGGGGGCGCGCGGCCAAACGCGAGGAGACGGCGGCATGACGTCGAAGTCATGGGTTCGGTACCTCACCCGGCACGTCGTATTGGCGTACATCACCGTCATGCTGATCGTTCCGGCGACGCTGATCTTGTGGCGGACCTTCAAGCCCGGCATTGGACAGTTCTACGACTGGGTCAGCACTCCGGCGGCCAGGTCGGCGCTCAACTTGTCGCTGCTGGTGCTGGCCATCGTACTTCCGTTGAACGTGATCTTCGGCGTGTCGACGTCATTACTGCTGGCGCGCAAGCGCTTTCGCGGCAAGGGCGTGCTGCAGGCGATTATCGACCTTCCATTTTCGGTGTCGCCGATCATCGTGGGTGTCGCGTTGATCGTGCTGTGGGGATCGGCCGGCGCCCTGGGATTTGTGGAGCGCGACTTCGGGCTCAAGATCATTTTCGGCCTGCCCGGCATTGTCCTTGCCAGCATCTTCGTCACCCTGCCGTTCGTGGTGCGTGAGGTTCAGCCGGTATTGCAGGAGTTGGGAACCGAGCAGGAGGAGGCAGCGGCGACGCTGGGCTCGGGTTGGTGGCAGACGTTTTGGCGGGTCATGCTGCCGTCCATTCGGTGGGGCCTCACCTATGGCGTTGTATTGACCACCGCGCGCACGCTGGGCGAGTTCGGCGGGGTGATCATGGTGTCGTCCAACCTCGCGGGGAAGTCGCAAACACTCACCCTGCTGGTCAACGACCGCTATCAGCGGGGGGCCGAGTACGGCGCGTATGCGTTGTCGACGCTGCTGATGGGTGTTGCCGTTGCTTTTTTGATCGTCAAGACGATTCTGTTCGTTCGCCGCGCGCGGGCGAGCCGACTGGCCTGACAAGGGAGACACGGGAATATGGCCGAGACGAGCACCGAGGCATTCGCCATCACAGTGCGCGGCGCGTGCAAACGCTTCGGGGATTTCGTCGCCTTGGATCACGTGGACTTCGTGGTGCCGACCGGTTCGCTGACGGCGTTGCTTGGGCCCAGCGGTTCGGGAAAGTCGACGCTGTTACGCACCATTGCCGGGCTGGACCAACCCGACAGCGGAACCGTCACGATCCACGGCCACGACGTCACGCGGGTGCCGCCGCAGCGCCGCGGCATCGGATTCGTGTTCCAGCACTATGCCGCCTTCAAGCATCTGACAGTCCGTGACAACGTCGCCTACGGGCTGAAGATCCGCAAACTACCCAAGGCTGCGATCAAAGAGAAGGTCGATCACCTCCTGGACGTGGTGGGGCTGGGCGGGTTGCAAAACCGTTATCCCAATCAGCTCTCCGGTGGCCAACGTCAGCGGATGGCGCTGGCGCGGGCGCTCGCTGTCGACCCGCAGGTGCTGTTGCTGGACGAGCCGTTCGGCGCACTGGATGCCAAGGTGCGCGAGGATCTGCGAGCCTGGCTGCGGCGCCTGCATGACGAAGTACGCGTCACTACCGTGCTGGTAACCCACGATCAGGCGGAGGCGTTGGATGTGGCAGATCGGATCGCCGTGCTCAACAAGGGCCGCATCGAGCAGGTCGGATCTCCGACCGAGGTCTACGACGCGCCGGCGAACGCATTTGTCATGTCCTTCTTGGGAGCGGTCTCGGTCCTGAACGGTGCCCTGGTGCGCCCTCACGACATCCGGGTCGGCCGCAATCCGGAGATGGCGATCGCCGGTGGCGACGGGTCAGCGGAGTCCATCGGACTGGTGCGGGCCAGCGTCGACCGCGTGGTGGTGCTGGGATTTGAAGTCCGGGTGGAATTGACGAATTTGGCCAATGGAGCTCCATTCACCGCCCAGATCACCCGCGGCGATGCCGAGGCGTTGGCCTTGCGGGACGCCGACACCGTCTACGTGCGGGCCACCCGGGTACCGCCGATAGGCGCTGCGGCCACGGGTCCCGGCGACGACTCGGCGGCCCGTGCCATGCTGTTGCCGCCGGCGGCCGTCTCCAATTCGAAACGGTAGCGACTCTACCGTTGACGCCGGCGTAACAAATCTGCCATCGAAGCTTCCTAATGTGAGTCGGTCCACGTCTGGCCAAGGAAAAGCCAACGAAACTTCGTGGACCCCCTCTATGATAGGAGCTCCATTGAGCGGAAACGCCGTCCGCCTGCAGGCGATCACAAACGTCGAGGCATATGTCCCGCCGGCCATCAGTTTCGTACCCGGCGAAACCCCGGGAAAGATCTTCGGGTCCAACGTCTTCACCAAGGCCGAGATGCAAGCGCGGCTACCCAAGTCGGTGTACAAGTCGGTCGCGGCCACCATCGAAAAGGGCGCCAAACTCGACCCGGCCGTCGCCGACTCCGTCGCGGCGGCCATGAAGGACTGGGCGCTGGAAAAGGGCGCCACCCACTACGCCCACGTCTTCTACCCGATGACCGGCCTGACGGCCGAAAAGCACGACAGTTTCTTAGAACCCATCTCCGACGGGCAAACACTGGCCGAGTTCGCCGGCAAGACGCTGATTCAAGGCGAGCCCGACGCCTCCAGCTTTCCCTCCGGCGGGCTGCGCAGCACCTTCGAGGCACGCGGCTACACCGGCTGGGACGTCACCAGTCCCGCCTATGTCCTGGAGAACCCCAACGGCAATACGCTTTGTATCCCAACTGTTTTCGTTTCGATGACCGGCGAGGCACTGGACTACAAGACCCCGCTGCTGCGCAGCCAGCAGGCGATGGGTACCCACGCCGAGCGCATCCTGAAGCTGTTCGGCCACCAAGACCCCAACAAGGTCTTGTCGTTCTGCGGTCCGGAACAGGAGTACTTCCTTATCGATCGGCACTTCTTCCTGTCCCGACCGGACCTCATCAACGCCGGTCGCACCCTGTTCGGCGCGAAGCCGCCGAAAGGCCAGGAGTTCGACGACCACTACTTCGGGGCGGTGCCCGAGCGCGTCCTCGGCTTCATGATGGACGCCGAACGGGAGCTCTTCAAACTCGGAATCCCGGCCAAGACAAGGCACAACGAGGTGGCACCGGGCCAGTTCGAGGTCGCGCCGATGTTCGAACGGGCCAATATCGCCTCCGACCACCAGCAGCTGCTGATGACGGTATTCAAGACGCTGGCCAAAAAGCACGGCATGGAATGCCTGTTCCACGAGAAGCCGTTCGCGGGGGTGAACGGATCGGGAAAGCACGTCAACTTCTCGGTGGGCAACGCCGACTTGGGCTCGCTGCTGGTTCCGGGCGACACCCCGCACGAAAACGCCCAATTTCTGGTGTTCTGCGCGGCCGTGATCCGCGCCGTGCACAAGTTCGCCGGGCTGCTGCGGGTCTCGGTGGCGTCGGCCACCAACGACCACCGCTTGGGTGCAAACGAGGCACCACCCGCGATCATCTCGATCTTCCTCGGTGAGCAGCTCGCCGACGTCTTCGAGCAGATCGCCAAGGGGGCGGCCACCACGTCGAAGGGCAAGGGCACCATGATCATTGGTGTTGACACGCTGCCCCCACTGCCCACCGACCCGGGTGATCGCAACCGCACCAGCCCGTTCGCCTTCACCGGAAACCGGTTCGAGTTCCGGGCGCCCGGCTCCGGGCAGACGGTTGCCGTGCCGATGATTGTGCTCAACACGATCGTGGCCGACTCGCTGGACTACATGGCCACCATCCTGGAGAAGGCCGTCGAGGATGGCGAGGACTTCGATGTGGCGGTGCAGAAGCTGCTCACCGAGATCATCACCGAACACGGTGCGGTGGTGTTCAACGGCGACGGGTATTCGGAAAACTGGCAGATCGAGGCGGCCGAACGCGGCCTGCCGAACCTAAAAACGACGCTGGACGCCATCCCGGAACTGATCAAGCCGGAAGCGGTGGAAGTCTTTGCCAAATATGGGGTGTTCAACGAACGTGAGCTGCACAGCCGCTACGAGGTCCGGTTGGAGCAGTACGCGCTGACCATCGGGGTAGAGGCGAAGCTGATACTGGAGATTGGGACCACGATCATCCTGCCGGCTGCGATCCGCTACCAGACCGAGCTTGCGCAGAATGTCGCGACCCTGAAGGCCGCCGGCCTTGAGCCGAGCATGGCTGCGCTGCAAGCGGTTTCAGTTCCGATCGGCGATCTCACCGCGGCGCTGGCCGCGCTGAAGACCGCGCTGTCCGACCACTCGGCGGAGTCGGCGCTCGACGAGGCCAAGCACGCCCAGGGCGCGTTGCTACCTGCGATGGACGCGGTGCGCAGTGCCGCCGACACGCTGGAAAGCGTTGTCGCCGATGACCTATGGCCACTGCCGACCTACCAGGAAATGCTCTATATCCTCTGACGCTTAGCCGTTGCCGTCCCACCAGGTGTGCAGGTCTTCGACGGTGCCCGTGTCCCCAGCGACGTCGCTGAGCATGCATTGGTCCAGACCACGTTCGGATGGTCGTTGTAGGTGCCGCACGCGATCAAACAGCTGCCTCGTTGAACGTGTGCGACATCAGTTTCAGCGCTACCGTCCACTGTTTGACGGTGTGCTCGGCTTCGTAGACCTCACCCATCCCGCCGCGGCCCAGCAGCCGATTGAGGCGGTAGGGTCCGAACATCGTTCCCAGCCGCGAGTCCTGCGCGCCGGTCACCGCTGACTCCAATCAACTCACCAAGCCTCGGCAACAACCACGAACGGAAGCGCGCACGGATCTCCGCACGAAAAGTACAACATCGCTGTCCTGGGCGCGCGATGGTAGTGGCCCGGTTTTGCCAATCGCGATGCTCATCGGTGCAGCAGCGCGAGAATTTGTGGCAAAGCAGCCCGGGCGGCCGGTGGCGGAGCACGCGGGCTGGCGAACTTCGGCGTCTACGAGGAACTGACCCGGGCAGGTGTCGTCATCGACCGATTTGGCGGCACCAGCGCCGGAGCCATTGCCGCAGCGGCTTTCGCGCTGGGAATGGACGCGCCGGAGGCGACCGCTGCGGCGCGGAACTTCATCGCGCAGACCAGCCCGCTCGGCGACTATGCGATCCCCGCGATAGCGCTCGCCCGCGGGGGACGCGTCGACCGCCTGGTGCAAGGATTCCTCGGCAACACCTTGATCGAGCATCTGCCCAAACAGTTTGTCTCCGTATCCGCAGACCTGATTTCCAGTGATCAGATCATTCATCGCCGTGGGCTGGTGTCTCTCGCGGTGCGGGCATCGATCTCCATCCCTGGTCTCATTCCACCTGTGCAACAAGGCGATCGACTGCTCATCGACGGCGGGCTGCCCAACAACCTCCCCGCTGACGTGATGTGCAGTGACCAAGACGGGCAAGTCATATGCGTTGATCTGAGCCGAAAGTTTCTGCCGTCGCGGGAATTCGGTCTGCTACCGTCAATCATCCAGCCCCCGGGTTTATTCGGCGCCTGGTAACCGGCACCGACGTCGCCCTACCGCCGCTGCAGGAGACGTTGCTTCGCACCGTGGATTTGGCGGCCTCCACTGGCAATCTGGCCGAACTTCCGCGTATCGCGGCCATCATCGAGCCGGACATCTCAGCCATCGGTCCGTTGGATTTCAAAAAGATCGACGCTGCCCTGGAAGCCGGCCGGATCGCAACCCGTGCCGCTCTGGATGCAGAGCCGGACCTCGTTGGCTGATAGAGAAACACCCTGAAAAAGGTTGTGATCGAACGGTTCTGGCTGCGGGTCAGCGGGCCGGGGGAGACACCTCGGTCACGGCGCCATCCGGAGCAACCGTGATAAAGCCGCCGAGGGCGCCGTCGGAGACGTGAATTCGCATGTTCAAACTGCCGTCCTTGCGCGACTCGATCGTCAAATACAGTTGGTTGGCGTCGTAAATGTGGAGGGTCTGCGGTGCCTGCTGCACGACGCCCAAGACAGCTTGCACGTCGAACTTGCTCAGGTCACCGACTGCCAAGCCTGGCGAAACGGCCATTTTGGGTCCGACGTTGGCCCAATTCCCGCTGCGGTAAAGCCATATCACGATTTTCTGCGCGTTCGCGGTGTCGGGCCGCTCGACCACCGCCTGATCTTGGTAGATGTTCAGCTGGTAGCCCAGAGTGTCGCCGAACTGTGTCCGCATTTGGGCTAACACGCCGGTAACCCCGCTGAACGACGCAGCTGTGCCGGTGGTGGCGGTGGTGGTGGTGTCGTACTCGTTGCGACCGCCGCCGAACCAGTGCCGTTGCCGGTGGTGGCGGCCGTGGTGGTGCTCGACACCGAGGGAGTTGAAACGGTGGGGCGCTGCAGTACCCAGGCGACGGTAGCGACGATCACCACCAGCGTCACCGCTGCCGCAATCCAGATCCCGCGCGCCCGGGCTCTTGAACCCGTTGTCGGTAGTGCGCCCGCGGCCGGATGGGTTTGCAGGTCGGCCACCAGTGACCGCAGTTCGCCCAGGGTGGTGGCTTTCGTGGCGGCGCTCACCCGCTCGCGGTGTTCTTCGGTCGACAACTGGCCGTCTTCGAGCGCCGCGTCAAGCACTTGGCAGGTGTCGTTGCGGTCGCTGTCGGTGGCCCGGGTGAAGTCGTTGACCACGTGAACTACCCGATGAGCTTCGTGAGCCAGGTGGGATCTTGGTAGTTCACCGACGTCGTGCCGTCCCACACGAACGGGGTGGCGTTGGCGCCCAGCCCGGTCAGCGTGGTGTAACCGTTCGCGGCTTTGGTTTTGGCGGTTTCGACGTCATCGCCCGACTTGATGCAGGAGACGACGCTGGCGTCCGCGCCGACGGTTTTCGCCAGTTGGGCCAGTTCGCCATCGGTACGGTCTTCTGCGCCGTCCTCTTGCGGTTGGAAGTTGCTGGCGAACAGACCTGAGTAGAAGTCGGTGTAGAGCTTCGGATTGTTCTGCGCGGCGACGCAATACGTCGCCGCCACCGCGCGGATCGAGTAATTTTTGCTGTGCGATTTGTCGTTGAGGAAGTCGAGCAGGTGATATCGCACCGCAAGCTTCTTGTTGTTCAGCGCGCTGGCGATGTCGCTCGCGTTCGACCGGATGAAGCTGCCGCACGGCGGGCAGATGGGTTCGTTGAAGATGTCGATCGTCACCGATGCCGCCGAACTGCCCAAAGAAACACCGTCATCGAGCACTCGCAGCGCAACGGCGTCCGGCGGCGGCGCCGACGTCGGCGCGGGCGGCGACGAGGGCTGCCACGGTCGGACCAAGACCAAGACCAAGACCAGGCCGGCGATGGCCACCATCACGGTGGCGGCGACGCCAACCCACAGCCAAGGCTTACGGCTGGCCCGCGGCGGCTGACCCCATGGCGGCGGCGCCCCGGTGCCGGCACCGGTGGGCAATCCCCAGCCGGGAGTGCCGGGCCATCCCGTCGGCTGGGGTATCAGACCGCCGGTGGCGGCCGGCGCCCCGGGACCCGACGGCGCCGACCACACCGGCCCGGGCGGGGAAGGATGCGCAGGGGTGTGCGCGATCCCGCTGGACGGCCGCCCGGCGAATGCGGACGGCAGCCGCGCCACTTGGCTGCGCTGCAAGATGTCGGTGGCCCGATCCCGGTCGGGCTCGGCCAGCGCGGCGTAGGCGGCCGCGGACAGATCACCGCACGTGGCGTAGCGGTCCGCGGGATCCTTGGCCATGCCCCGGGCGACCACACCGTCGAAGGCGACCGGGATGCTCGGCCGGGCGGCGCTGGGCCGCGGGATCGCCTGGTGCAGATGTGCGCCCATCACGCTGATCTGGTCACCGACATACGGCGGGGATCCGGTCAAGCACTCGTACAGCACGCAGGTCAAGGCATAGATGTCGGCGCGATGGGTTATTTCGGAATCGCCGAACCGCTCCGGCGCCATGTACTTGACGGTGCCCACGGTGGTGCCGATCTGGGTGAGTTTGTCGTCGGATATGGCACTGGCGATCCCGAAATCCACCAGGTAGGCGAAGTCGTCAGCGCTCACCAAAATGTTTTCCGGCTTTACGTCGCGATGCAGCACCCCTGCGGCGTGGGCGGCGTCCAGCGCGGAGCCGATCTGGCGCACTATCGCCACCGCCCGCGGCGGCCACAGGGGCCCGTAGCGGCTCAACATGGTGGCCAGGTCCTTGCCGTCGATCAGCCGCATGTCGACATATAGCTGGCCGTCGATCTCGCCGAAGTCATGAATTGGTACCACGTGTGGCTCCTGCAGACGGCCCGCGGTGCGCGCCTCGCGCCGCATCCGGGACCGGAAGACCGGATCGCTGGACAGCGTCTGCGACATCAGTTTCAGCGCCACGACGCGCTCGCGCACCGTGTCCTCGGCCTCATAGACGTCACCCATGCCGCCGCGGCCGACCAGCCGCCGCAGCCGATACGGCCCGAACTGCGTACCCTCCCGCGAGTCCGCGGTCGTGTCACCCATCGGAGACTCCTCACCCGCCCAGCGCGCGCCGAACCCGAGTATGCGGGAGCGTGCAGGCATAAGGTTAAGTTTTCAAGAACTGCAGGGCACAGCGAACAGCGAATGCCAGCTACTTCGAATTGACCCGGATTATCGATCCTCGTCGTCACCAATTGCGCGTTCGGTTAATCCTTCCCGGGACAGCGCCCGGACGAATCCGAAAGCCTGCATCCCGGCTGGGCCGGGATTGTCGGTGATCCATTCGTTGATCTTCCCCAGCGCCCTGGCCAAATCGTCGCGCCGGACCCGTACCAGGTAAGTCTTTCTGTCGTCTTCTGGATCGTCAGTGGATTCGGCAACTGCGACGGGATTCTTGAACGCGTAAGCGATCCCATGAACGGCATCGTGGTTCAGCGCCCATCGAAGCTCGCTGGGACGCAGTCGGTTCACCGCCAGATTACGGAAGTCATCGTCGTCTTTTGAACTGCTCACCTGGCCGATGGTCCTCCTCTGTGTCGCTCGAGAAAATGGACGGCGATGTGCTGAAGGTGATGCCGCGCAGGCGATTCGATCAACGTTTCAAACCGGCGTTTTCATCATAGAAAGCGGCCGCACGGGCTGCATGCCGAGCGATCGTCAGCGGTGGTACTTCAAGAACAAGTAGTCGTCGTACACCAGCGCGTGCTCGAGGCGCATCGTCACCGGCGCGGGCAGCCGCGACGGTGTCAGGTGCTGGCCACCGGCTGGCTTGCGGCCAGTTTGGGGGCCAGCGCCACGCAGATCTCAGCGACGGCGTCGGCTTCCACCAGCTTGTCGAGCTCGGTCGGGCCGCCCTCACACAGGATGTGGTGCATGTCGTGCGCGCGCAGCAGCCCGACGGCACGGGTGACGTCCACCGAGTCCTCACCGGCCACCAGCACTTGCCGACGGCCGTCGGTGCGCAGATCGTGTCGCGCCGCTGCTTGCGCGCAGGTCACCAGGATCGGTGGCTGGTCGGGGTTGCTTAACAATCTGGCCGGCAGTTCACCGGTCCGGGTGATGACCGCGATCGGGGGCGGTGCGGTGCGCCCTGCGCGGTCGATGAGTTGCACCGGGCCATAGTTCTCGGCGCGCGCGGTGCCGGCGCCGACCAGCACGACGTCGGCGAACCCTCGCAGAATTTTCAGCAACTGTTGATCGGCGGGACACGACAGCGGGGCGGCGCGACCGCCGAATGCGGCCGCGCCGTCGGCGCTGAAGATCATGTTGGCGCGCACCCCCTCCGGGGGATCGGCGTAAAAAGACGCGAGTTCCGCGATGCCGGCGACGGCGCCCACGTAAGACCGGTTCAACGGCTACGCCTCGTGGCCGGGTTCCAAGTGGCGGACGTCGCCGAAGGACACCCAGCTTTCCAGTTCCTGCGGCGGTTCGCCGTCCACCGGCTCGAGCAGGTGCCCGACGTGGTCGCCAAAGGTGAACCGCTCGATGATTTTCCCGACGAACCAGGCGGCCGCGTCGTCGAGAATGGGCAGCTGCGCGGGGCCGCGGTGCCAGGAGCAGCGGTTGAACTTGTTGATCGTGTCGCAGGTCTGACTGCCGAAAAGCTCCACGGTATTCAGGTGCTCGTGGTCGAAAACGTGCACAGCGAGGTGAGTGGCGCCCGAGGCGACCCGATAGGTGTGGTTCTTCTTGGACAGGCCGACCAGGAATCGAGGTGGGTGAATGCTGGTCTGGCTGGCGAAGCCGACCAAACAGCCCGCCGCGACGCCGTCGGCTTGCGTGGTCACCACGAACATCGGGTAGTTCAGCAGCGCCACCAGCTTTTCGAACGCTTCGGTTGCCGGGTCGGCCATTCGCTCAGTCTTCCCGCTCAAGCCGCCCCGGAATGGCAACGCCGCGGCTTAGGCCTGGCAGCAAGTTTCCTCGGTCTGCGCGGTGTCGGCTCCGAAGGTGTCTGAGTCGGCCAGCACGGTGTAGACCTCCCACCGCTCACCGCCGGGGCCGGTAACCCAGACCTTGTCCTGGGCAGCAAAGCAGCAGGTGGTGTTCAGCTCGGCTTCGGCGACAAGACCCTGCTCGGTAAGACGGCTGATTTCCGAGTGCACAGCATCGCTGGAGCCGACTTCCACGCCGAGGTGGTTAATGGTGCCGCCGTGGCCCGGGTTCTCGAGCAGCACCAGTTTGAGTGGGGGATCGGCGATCGCGAAGTTGGCATAGCCGGGTTTGACCTTCGCCGGTTCAGTGCCGAACAGCTTGGAGTAGAAGGTGATTGCCTCGTCGAGATTGTCGACGTTGAGGGCTAGCTGGATTCGTGACATGGTGGTTCCTTTTGTTGGGCGGCGGGCTAAGTGGTTGCCGTGGGCAGCAGTTCGGTGATCAAAGCGTGGATGCGACCGGCAATCTCGTCGCGGATCGCTCGCACGGTGGCCAGCGGCTGACCTGCGGGGTCGGCCAGTTTCCAGTCGCGGTAGCACAGGCCCGAGAAGTAGGGGCAGGTGTCGCCGCAGCCCATGGTGATCACGACATCGCTGGTCTGCACCGCGTCGGCAGTGAGGATCTTCGGCGTCGCGGCCGCGATGTCGATGCCGAGTTCGGCCATGGCGGCGACGGCGACGGGGTTGATCTGCTCGGCGGGTTCGGTCCCGGCGGAGCGCACTTCGATCCGATCCCCGGCCAGGTGGCTCAGCAGGGCGGCGGCCATCTGCGAGCGTCCGGCGTTGTGGACGCACACGAATAGCACGCTGGGTTTGTCGGTCATCGGCTCCTCAGTTCGGCTCGGTTCGGAAAAGCCGGGTACGTAGCGCCAGGGATACGTAGACCAGGCCAACCAGCACGGGTACTTCGATGAGTGGTCCAACCACCCCGGCCAGGGCTTGGCCGGACGTGACGCCGTAGGTGGCAATCGCCACCGCGATGGCCAGTTCGAAGTTGTTGCCGGCGGCGGTGAACGCCAGCGTGGTGGTGCGCGGGTAGCCGAGTCGCAGCGCAACTCCGAGGGCATATCCGCCGGCCCACACGATCGTGAAGTAGGCCAGCAAGGGGATTGCGATGCGGGCGACATCCCATGGCCGGGAAGTGATTTGGTGGCCCTGCAGGGCGAACAGGATGACGATAGTGAAAAGCAGTCCATACAGGGCCCAGGGCCCGAGGCGGGGCAAAAATCGGGACTCGTACCAGTGCCGGCCCTTCGAGCGCTCACCCAGCCGCCGCGACAAATATCCGGCCAGCAGCGGAATGCCGAGGAATACGAGCACGGATTGGGCGATCCGCCACAGGGAGACGTCGATGCCGGTTTGCGGCAGGCCAAGCCAGCCGGGCAGGACCGACAGATAGAACCAGCCCAGCGCGGCGAACATACCGACCTGGAACAGCGAGTTCAATGCAACCAGCACGGCGGCGGCTTCGCGGTCACCGCGGGCCAGGTCGTTCCAGATGATGACCATGGCGATGCAGCGGGCCAGCCCGACGATGATCAGTCCGGTGCGGTACTCGGGGAGATCCGGCAGCAGCAGCCAGGCCAGGGCGAACATCACGGCGGGCCCGATCAGCCAATTCAGCAGTAACGAGGTGACCATCAGCTTGCGGTCGGCGGTGACTTCGTCCAGCCGGTCGTAGCGGACTTTGGCCAGCACCGGATACATCATGACCAGCAGGCCAATCGCGATCGGCAACGAAATGCCTTGGATTTCAAGGGTACTCAACGCCGACCCGATGCCCGGGACCAGTCGGCCCAGCACCAGGCCGGCCGCCATCGCCGCTGCGATCAACACGGGCAGGAACCGGTCGAGGGTGGAGAGGCGGGTTGCTGCGGCTTCTGGGGCGGGCGCGGTCGTCGTGGTTTCGGTCATGGACCGCACCCGGGGCTAGGCGCGAGCGGTCGGTCGTCATCGACATGTAAGACGGACGAAAGCTGTTGCAAGGCAGCGGGAATCACCCAGTAGTACACCCAGGTGCCCCGCCGCTCGCAGCCCAGCAGGCCGGCCGAGCGCAGCAGTTTGAGGTGATGGGAAATCGTGGGCTGCGAAACGTCGAACGTCGTCGAGATCTCACAGACGCACGCTTCACCGCCGGGATGGCTGGCGATCAGGCTCAGCAGCCGGAGGCGGACCGGATCACCCAGCGCCTTGAACATGGCCGCCAGCTCCGTTGCCTGCGATTCGCCGAGAGCCGCCGACCCCAGGGTGGGGCAGCAACGCTGCGCTTGATTCGACATCCTTCTATACAAGCATTCATCGAATCAGCGCGCCAGTCTGACTACCGGTTCTCACCCATGGGGCGCCGAAACGCGTAGGCCGCGACCCCGATACCGAGCACCGCTACGCCGGACAGCACCGAAGACAGCGGCATCGCGAACGCCAGAACCACGCATCCCACCAGGCCGATCAACGGGATCGCCCGGTAGGGGCGACGCTCGTCGGGTCGGAGGGTCAGCGCAGAGGCGTTGGCGACGGCGTAGTAGATCAGCACCGCGAATGAGGAGAATCCGATGGCGCCGCGCATGTCGACGGTGGCTGCCAAGACTGCGACGACCGCGCCGATCAGTAGCTCGGCGCGGTAGGGCACCTGGAACCGTGGATGTACGGCGGTCAGCGCGCGCGGGAGGTGGTGGTCGCGCGCCATGGCCAAGGTGGTGCGGGAGACGCCGAGCAGCAGCGCCAGCAGGGAGCCCAGCGCAGCGACCGCCGCGCCCACCTGTACGACGGGCACCAGCCAACTTATCCCCGCCGCTCGCACCGCCTCGGACAGCGGCGCGGCGGCCGCGGCCAGACGGCGTGGTCCCAATTCGGACAGCGCGGCCACAGCCACGAGTGCGTAGACGGCCAGGGCGATGCCGAGCGCCAGCGGTATCGCCCGGGGGATGGTGCGCGCCGGGTCACGCACTTCCTCTCCCAGGGTGGCGATGCGCGCATAACCGGCAAAGGCGAAAAACAGCAGTCCCGCGGCCTGCACGACGCCGCCGAGGGTCACATCCACCAGGCGAAGCTGTTCGGCGTTGGCAGTGCCCGAGGTGAAGACCGCGACGACCACGGCCGCCAGCACGGCGAGCACCAATGCGACGATGGCGCGGGTCAGCCACGCCGACTTCTGCACCCCCGCGTAGTTCACTGCGGTCAGCGCTACCGCCGCGGCAACGGCCACTGCGTGCGCGTGCGACGGCCACGCATAAATGCCGACCGTCAGCGCCATCGCCGCGCACGAGGCGGTCTTGCCGACGACGAAACCCCATCCCGCCAAATATCCCCAGAAATCGCCCAGCCGCTCGCGGCCGTAGACGTAGGTGCCGCCGGAGGCGGGATAGAGCGCGGCCAGCCGCGCGGATGAAGTGGCGTTGCAGTAGGCAACGACCGCGGCCAACGCCAGGCCCAAAAGCAGCCCCGAGCCGGCGGCCCCGGCGGCGGGGCCCAGCGCAGCAAAGATCCCGGCGCCGATCATCGAGCCCAGGCCGATCACCACCGCATCGAACACTCCCAGGCTGCGCCGCAGCTCGCCGTTGGTCACCGGGTTGCTCTTGGACACTGGCGTCTCCTCGGTCGCGGGGAACCAACACGGCTTGTGTCGCATCGCGCCGCCGTCCGTCAACCTATCAAATTGAATTGATGTATCGTCCGACAGGTGGTGGCGACCAATCGGGCGGCGGTTCCGCCGCTGATGCGGATGGCATCGCATCCGCTGCGGTGGGCGATGCTGACCGAACTCGCGACCGGCGACCACCGGGTGCGGGAACTTGCGGCCGCCGTTGGGAAGCCGCAGAACCTGGTGTCGTATCACTTGCGGCTGTTGCGCTCGGCCGGGTTCATCGACGCGCGGCGCAGCACCTTCGATGGTCGTGACACCTACTACCGCCTGAGCTTGACGAACTGCGCCGGGGCATTCGGCGAGGCGGCCGCCGCCCTGCACCCGGCACTCGCACCCCGGCCTACCACCAAGCCCGCGCCGCGGTCGGTGTTGTTTTTGTGCACGGGCAATAGCGCGCGCTCACCGATGGCCCAGGCGCTGCTGGAGAAGCGGGGCCAGGGCCGCATTCGTACCGCAAGCGCGGGCAGCCATCCCAAATCACACATACACCGCAACGCCATACGGGTCATGCGCGAGCTCTACGGCATCGACCTTGGTGGGCAGCGCCCCCAGCCCTTGGCCGCGGTTGCCCGACGGCGTTTCGATTACGTAATCACGTTGTGCGACAAGGTTCGCGAATATGCCGGCGAACACGGCGTGGCCACGACCACGCATTGGAGCGTGCCCGACCCGTCGGCGGCGCTCGGCGGCGACGGCGCCAGCTATGCCGAATTCCGCCGTGTGGCAACCGAATTGAACAGCCGTATCGAATTCCTATTACCTGTCCTTAACGCTGACGCTCGGGAGTGATGATCGTGTCGATCGATCGACGGGATTTCTTCAAACGTGGATTGGCGTTGGCGGCTGCCGGCGCCGGCGTCGGGGCGCAGACGGCGTGCTCGCGGCCCGCGCCGCCAGCTCCGCCCCAGGGCAAAGCCGACTACACGCTGCGGATCGGGATCGGAACGGTGGAATTGGCGCCGGATCACATTGTGTCGACGTTGACCTACAACGGCCAATTTCCCGGTCCGCTGGTGCGGTTCAAAGAAGGGCAGCGGACGTGGGTGGATATCTTCAACGACACCGATTCACCCGAACAGCTGCACTGGCACGGCCAGCGGGTGGGCGTCGACGTCGACGGCTCCGCCGAGGAGGGCACGCCCTATATCCCCGCGCACGGCATGCGGCGGATCTCCTTTGTCCCCGGTCCGGCGGGCTTCCGCTTCTATCACACGCACGTGGTCCCGCGCGCCGACCTGACTCGCGGCCAGTACAGCGGGCTGGTGGGACCGGTCTATATCGAACCCAGACAGAACGCCGGGGCCTACGACCAAGAAGTCTTCTTGACACTCAAGGAATTCGACCCGTCGTTCAGCCGCGGGGGCGACATGCCGAGCGATTTCCTGGCCGGTGACCAACAGCCCGACCTCAAAGAGAAGGGTGAATCCGCGATGGCGGCCTCACACGGCCGCGGGGACCCGCGCGGCTACGAGGTCAGCTACGGCGCCTTTGCGGTCAACGGCCGCATGCTCGGCCGCGGCGATCCGATTCGCGTGCAGACCGGTCAGCGGGTGCTGCTGCACGTGCTCAATGGCAGCGCCACCGAAAGCCGCAGTTTGGCCCTGCCCGGGCACACCTTCAATGTGGTTGCGCTGGACGGCAACCCGGTACCGAATCCGGCACCGGTGCCGGTGCTGTGGCTGGGCGCCGGTGAACGAATCTCGGCGGTTGTCACCATGTCCAATCCGGGGGTGTGGGTGCTCGGCGATTTGTCCGACGACGACCGTGGGCACGGCATGGGAGTGGTCGTCGAATATGCCGGGCGCGGCGGGGATCCGCAATGGGCGGCGCCGCCGCCATTCAAATGGGATTACCGGGTGTTCGCCACCCCCAATCCCGGCCCTGTGCCGCCACCGGATCACACCATCGAGCTGCTCATCGAGAAACGCAATGCCGCGGACAACGGGTTCAACGCGTGGACCTTCAACGGCACCGCATTTGCCATGGACACAAACCAACCAGTGCTCAATGTGCAGCGCGACAAGCGCTACCGGTTGCGCTTCCGCAATGCCAGCGACGACCTGCACCCCATGCACGTGCACCGGCACACCTTCGAAATCACCCAGTTCGCCGGTACTCCCACCGCGGGCGTGCGCAAGGACGTCGCGATGCTGGGTGGTTACCAAACCATGGAGGTCGACTTCGTCGCCGATCAACCCGGCCTGTCGCTGCTGCATTGCCACCAACAGATCCACATGGACTACGGGCTGATGCTGCTGCTCAACAGCAGCTGATCGCCGGTTTCAGCAACTATCCAAGCGGGTGGTTTTCTCGCACGCCGCGATACATGCCCCATCGCACGATCCAGGGCATCACCACCCGCTCGACCGCCCACAACGGGAACCGGAACGCGTGGCCGGTGGGCAGGAAAACCTCCAGCCCGTCGGTCTGTACACCCACTAACGAACCCCATCGACGCGTCGGTGCTCGATACGCGCGCAGCCGTCCGCCGTCGAACTCTGCGCGGATGTTACGCATCACCAGCGCATCGCCACGATTACGGGCGGAGCTGCGCAGCGGGTCAGTGGCTGCGACGTCGCCCACCGCGTAGACCTCGCGGTAGCCGGGCACTCGCAGTTCTGGTGTGACGCGAACGAACCCCCGCTCGTCGAGCAATTCCGGCGGCAGCCAATCGGTGTTGGGGCGCACCCGCCCGATCGCCCACAGCACGGCTTCGGCCTCAGCCGGTGGTTGTCCCGTGCTCCAGCGAACGGGTTCGATGGTGATCTGATCGCCGGTGAAACTGTCGGGCACCACGGCGCGGTGGCCCGGGTGCACGCCCACGCCCAGGTCCATCAGTCGCCCGCGTATCCGGTTCCAGATCCGCGGATGATGGGCGTCCAGCGCGGTCTGTCCAGGAAAGAACAGATCGATCCGCTTTTCTTGCCAGGTGGTTGCCATGTTGAGGGCACTGCTTACCGCCGCCGCGCCGCCGCCCACCACGATCACCGACTTGGCGGCGGCGAGCCGCTCGTGCGCGGCGCGCAGCTCCGCACCGATCTCAGCGGCCGACTGCAGCGTCGGCTGCCGCCAGAAGCCGTTGCTGACTCCGGTCGAGATGACCAGTGCGTCATACTCCTCGGCAATGGCCGCGCCATCGTCACGGCGGGCGTAGACCGTCCGGGCAGCCAAATCCACGCCCTTCAGGGTGGCCTGCACCGTTGTCACCCGATCCAGGCGACGGAACCGGTCGAATGGAATCCAGTAATCGCGGGCCCAGTCGTCCGGGCGGGAGAGCCGAACGCCGAGTTCCTGCCCGCTCACCAGGGCGGGCTTGACCGAAATGCCGACAACGTCGGCGTACCGGGACAGACGGATCGCGGTCAAGACACCCGCGTCGCCCAGCCCGGCAATGACGACGCGTTTGCGGTTCATGTCGCTATCCTCCCCTGAGGGGAAATGCGGGCCAGCCCGATGATTGATGCGATTGCCAGGAGCCAACCACTTGATTACCTCGTCGAGGCATGGTCGCACGCCGCGCATGGGGGAGTTTGCGGTGTCGATGCAACCGCGCGTGCGCGCCGCTTTGCGCGCCGCGGTGCGTGCCTCGGCACCCCGCCCGGTAGCGGCCCAACGAGCCGCCAAGGACCTCGCAGCACCCGACTTATGGGCCGCGCTGCGTGCGGAACTCCGCTGGGCTTTCACCCCGCCGCGTAACTGGCTGATGGGTGTGGTGGCCAATGTGGTCTTCGCCGCGACGTGGCTGCTGGTGCAGCCGCTGACCGTCGGCCCGCACCGGACCGACTGGGTGATCTTGGTGGGGACCTATTTCTCGTCGTGGGTGCTGGCCGATTCCACCACCACCAATCTGCTCGGTGCCGATCATTACCGCGTCAGCAAGGCGTTGGCCGACGGCGTTCCGCTCCGGCGAATTCTGCTGATCAAAAACCTTGCCCTGCTTGTGATCGTCGGGCTGCCTACCTTGGGGGCCGCCATGGCTCTGACCCTATGGCTAGAAACGCCGGCGCGGCTGGCGATCACGATTCCCACCGTCGCGGTGCCCATCGTGTCCTGGCTTGGGGTGGGCAATTTCATCTCAGTGGTGCACCCGGTGAGCGTTGAGCCGCTGATTCGGCGATGGCGTCAGCGCCACGATCGGCGCCGTACCCGAAGCTGGCTACTGGCCCTGACACTGCCTTATGCGATGTACTACGTCGCCGACCCGATGAACGGGGTGGAGCACCGCCTGTTGTGGACACGGCTACCCGCGCTGATTTGGCCGGTATTCGGGCGCGACACCAAGAGCTTCGTGCACCTGGCGACCGCCATTGCCATCTGGTTCGTTGGAACGGTCGCCGCGCTGCTGTGGGTGCGCAAGCGCGGATGGCAGATCAGATGACCCGCTGCGGCACGTGCGGCTTGATCTCTTCGATCACCCATTGCGCGTAATCAAGGCATTCCTCCACGCCGCGGACAGCGGGGATGGGAACGGCGCTTACCGTCACGCCGTGTTCGGCGAGCCAGCTCAACCGGTCGATGAGCTCGGCCGCGCTCATGCCGTCCGTCCGTGCGGGTCGTCGCGGGCGACGTGTCCTTCGCCGACCCAGTTGGTGCGCAGGCCGTGCATTACCTCAAATGGCCGGCCGTCATAGGTCGGCTGAGATTTGATGTAGTCGATTTTCTGGGCGATCTGCTCGGGTGGGGTGAGAAATGGCCACCACCCAGACGCGTACTTGGCCGCCCTCCGCAACGCCGCATCGGCGTCGCCGCCGATCCAGATCGGGAGATGGGGCTTTTGAACGGGTTTCGGCTCGAATGCGATGCCGTCGAATGACAGGTAGCGGCCGTCGAACCGCGGCGCGTCACTGGTCCACAATTCCACGATGGCCGCCAGGTACTCGTCGGCGATGCGGCCCCGCTCCCGAAACGGCACCCCGAGGAGTTCGAATTCCCTTGCCAGCCAACCGACCCCGAAGGTGACCATCATCCGGCCGCCGCTCATCCAGTCCGCGGTGGCCAGCGCTTTGGCCAGGACGACCGGCTGGTGCAGCGGCAGAATGGTGACGCAGGAATTGACCAGTTGCGCCGCTGGTATCAGCAGTTCTACGTCGACGCCGCCGAGGTGACGCCAGATATGGTGGACCGCTTCGAGTTCGAGCTCGACACGACCCGGCCTTACCAGGCGTGGATGAAAGAAGTCGAGGCGAACATGGCCGCCCAGGCGGTTCCGGCGCAATGACGCTGGATTCCTCCGCCAGGACAGACAACCGTCTCGACGAGGTGCCCATGGTGCCGGTGGCGTGTCGTAACTGCGGTGCGCGGGTGCTGGCGCGCAAGAGCAGTTGGAATCAAACCAGTGTGCAATGGAATGCCGATGCGACGGCCCGGTGTGTCGAGCGTGCCGACGCGCGGCTGGTGTCTGCGCACGCCGGCAGGGTGGTGTTCCTGGCCTGCTCGGCGCTCAGCGAGTCGATTCTGGACGCGGTGCGACACGGGGAGTTGTCCATCGTCGACGAGATTTAATGCCGGGCTGCCGAGCGGCCGGCGCGTCGTCCGTAGAAGCTGCCGTCGCCGAGCGAGATACCACTCGCGTATCCCCAGGCCGCCAGCCTGGCGGTGCACCGGCCGGCAGCGAAGAGTCCAAGGATCGGCGCGCTGCTGACGTGGAGCACCTCGGCATCCAGCGTGGTGGCCAGCCCACCCAGGGTGAAACCGCCGGTGGACTCCCGCAGGTCGATCGCGCCGACGGGGGAGCCGATGGGCTTCACCCACTCCGGCTTCTTGTGCAGCAGCGGATCCTCGCTACGGGCGGCGGCTTCGTTGTAGGCGGCGACCGTCGCCTGCAATGAACCAGGTGCCAGGCCCATGTCGCGTTCCAGGTCGGCGGCACTGTCGGCCACCCAGGCGGGCTGCCGCAGCATGAACTTGGGCGACCAGGACGCCATCGCTTCTTGCTGCGCGTCGTCGTCGATGATCAGGAAGGCGATGTTGTCCTGCTGGTAGAGGGTGAGCTGCCCGACGCGGCCCGGGTAGGTGTCCTCGGGGACATAACGCTGCCCGCGGCCGTTGACCAGGATGCCGCGCACCAGCTGCTGGGGGTCGACGAAGATCGCGACCTCGGTGGCGTCCATGTGCGCCAGATCGGCGTTCAGCGCCTGCGCCATCCGGATCGCCTGCCCGTCGTGCTGCTCGATCGAGGCGGCGGGGCGCCCGGCGATCCGCGGCGCGTAGCGGGCCACCATCGCGTCGTTGTAGGCGAAGCTGCCCGTCGCGAGCACGACCCCGCTGCGGGCGCGAAAAGACATCTCCACGCCGTATTTGCGGGCCTGGATGCCGACCACCCGGCCGTCGGATTCGACAATCAGGCGCTGCACCCGCACGTCGTAGAGCGCCCGCGCGCCCGCCGCCGTGGCGGTTTCCACGAGCGGCTTCATCAGCATGTAGCCGGCGCTGGCTTCCCCCTGCTTCTTGTTCGACATCTGCGGGACGTGACCCTGCGGGGCGGGGGTGGCGATGGTGTTGAAGGGGTAGGCGTTCTCGCCGCCGCTGTACATCAGACCCTGGTCGCCCATCGGTTCCCAGCCCGGCTCGGGGAAGAACTCCGCTTTGAAGGGCACGCCGCAGCCGACCAGCCAGTCGAAGTGGGCGACGCTACCCGCGCAGTAGTCGGCGATCCGGTGCTGGTCGGCTCCCGGTCCCATCGCCACGTTGAGAAAGGCGGCCATGTTGTCGACGGAATCACTGAAGCCGCAAGCCTTTTGCAGCGGGGTGCCGCCGCCGAGGTAGATGAATCCGCCGGCCATCGCCGCCGCGCCGCCCCACGACCCGGCGCGTTCCAGCACCAGGACCTCGACACCAGCGCGGGCTGCTTCGACGGCCGCGGCGGCACCGGCGACGCCGTAGCCGGCGATGACGACGTCGGCCTCCTGGTCCCAGGAGGTGATCGAGGAGGCCAGAACCGGTGCGACGTCCTGGTCGGGTGTCATGCCCGCATCGCCGCGGGCATTTCCCCGACCCACTGGTGTCCCCAGTAACTGTCGGCGGTGATTTCCTCTGCGGTGTAATACCTTTCGTCGACCCGCATGCCGCCGGTGCCGAATTCGATGTCCCAGTCACCGGGCGCGCGCACATAGAACGACACCATCTTGTCGTTGGTGTGACGTCCCAGCGTCGACGACAACTGGAAGCCTTCGGCGGTCACCCGGTCCAGCGCCTGACCCACGGCGTCGAGCGTGTCGACCTCGACCATGATGTGCACCAGGCGCGGGTCGCGCTGATGTGCCGCCGGCACGATCGCCAGGCTGTGGTGTCGCTCGTTGATACCGAGGAAGCGAACCCGCACCGGGCCAAACTCTTTGGGCTCACTTGGTCTCA
>DATJQO010000027.1:0-3738 GCA_035505695.1 Mycobacterium sp. | reverse complement strand
GAACAACCGGGCGGAGAACTCCCACCAGCCGACCCGGCACCGCGAACGCGCCATGAAACGCTTCCGCACCCCCGGCGCAGCCCAACGGTTCCTGGCGGTGTTCAGCGTGATCTCGCCTCACTTCCGGCCCCGCCGCCATCGCCTCACCGCTGACGACTATCGCACAGAAATGACCCGACGATTCGCCATCTGGAACGAGGTCACCGGACTGACTGCCGCAGCCTGACCCATACCACCGACACCCAGCCCACCCAGCCCCTGCACGCCCCGATCCCGCTGAGCCCCAGCCAAGTTGACAGCGCCCTGAGGGAAGACCACGGCTTCACGGTGCCTGGGCGGAGCATCTTTGCCCCAGATGTGGTGGAGGGCCAGGAATAAACGAGGGGCCGAGGGCTGGCGTGTCCAAGAATGCCTTTGCCATCGGGCAGCTGTAACTTGGCGCGGTCAGGCTAGCCGCGTCTGCGGACAGTGCCTGGCGCAGGGCTTTGAGGTAATCGCGATGGGCTGGGGTCTCTCGCAGTCCATCGACACCCCGGGCGTGGTTGGCCAGCACCACGTCAGCGTGGGCCGTACGCAGCCAGGCCGCACAAAGCACGAAACCGAAGACCAGACCGGTGGCGGTCATCAGCCCCCCGGCGGTTGGGGCCGGGCCCATCGACATTGGTAGCCAGGAACGGCCCTCGATGGGGGAGCCATTGGGGCTCCGCGGGACGGGCCCGGTGATGGTCGTTGTCATGCGTGGCGCTGTCCAGCTCATCCTGGGGCGACTCGTGAAGGCCGCGGAGCGTGACCGATCACCCCGGACGGCGCCAGCCAATGCTTAAGTTGTGGGTGTGGCAGCTCGCGCCGTCCTGGTTACCCCATTGTCGGGGCCGCTGGCCAGATTCGGGAAAGCAGGGGCGAGCGCCCTCGCTCTCTGGGCCGAGCATTCCGCAGTAAGTCTGCGGGTCATCGACGCTTACCCGTCCGCGGCGTCCGCGATACGGGCCGCCGAGGCTAGCCGGCCCGACGTGGTGTTTGGGCCCTACGGTTCGGGATCGGCGCTCGCGGCCGCGGCCGCCAGCAAAGGGGTCGTCTGGAACCACGGTGGCGCCACCACCCGGCTGGCGCGGCCGGCGTATCCGCGTGTCGTCAACGTGGAGTCTCCCGCTTACCGCTATCTCGCCGCGGTGCTCGAGACCCTTGCCGCCGACGGTCTTGGGGAGGGGTCGGTGGTGGTAATAGTGCATGTCGACACGGGGTTCGGCCGCGAGGTGGCCGAAGGGGCGGCGGTGGCGGCCCGGCGACTCGGTCTCCTGCGGCGGTTGGTCAGTTTTCGGCCAGGCCGGGCCAGAGACGTGCTGGCGCAGGTCCCGGCGGGCGATGTGCTGTTATCGGCCGGTTCCTTCGACGATGACGTCGCCATCGCGCAGTGGGACGGCGAACACCGTTGGCGTGCAGTTGGATTGGTCGCGGCCGGAGTCGATGAACTCCGGCACGCCATCGGTGATCGCGTTGAGGGGCTTTACGGACCGTGCCAGTGGATCGACGACGGGACAGATGATCCCGCGGACGGACCCAGCAGCGAGTGGTTCAGCCACTGTTACCGGGACGCGAATGGTGTTGAGCCGCCCTATCCGGCTGCTGCGGCCTTCGCCGCGGGTGTGCTTTGGCAGCGCTGTGTGAAGGAGGCCGGAACTGTTGAATCGTTACCGGTGCGGGCCGCGTCACAACGACTCGACACCACCACCTTGTTCGGTCGGTTTCGTGTCGACCCGGTCACCGGCGTGCAAACCGGCCATCAGATTCGCGTCGTTCAGTGGCGCGGCGGACAGCGGGTGCTGGTGGATCGGCCGCTTCGTCGGACGTGAGCGTCGAATTCACATCCGCTCGTGCGGTTAGGTCCTCGCCCAGGGCGCAGCGGGCGCATTGCCCGCGGCGGTAGATTTGTCCTTCGGTCGTGGCAGGTTCGACATCGGTATTTAGGCGCTCGATCACCCCACGCGGATCCAGCCCCGAAACTCCTGGTCATAGGCTTATTCGGCAGCATGACAATTCGGGCAGCGAAGAACTCCATCCTGCATCTGATGCAATAATCACGGTCTTCCCGGTAACCCGCCGTATTCGAATCCGTCGTATTCGTCCCGTCATGGGACGAGGGAGCAGCTTGGGGCGGTCATCGTCTGGTCGGCACCATCGGGCGCACCGGCTTCCTGCGCACTGGCAATGGGCGTAGTTTCCGAAGTGTTGGATTTCCGCGCGGAAGGGAGTTGCGATGGATGTGCGACTCCGTGGGTTCGGGTCGATCGAGGTCGAGGGACAAGCGTACGAGCACGACGTCGTCATCGACCAAGGTACTGTGCGCAAACGGAGCAAGAAGCCCTCGAAGCCATACCGCGACAAGTTCGGACACACTCCGCTCCAGGCCGACGAGGAGCTCCCGTGGGGCGGACCCCGGTTGATCATCGGCACCGGGGCCCACGGCTCGTTGCCGATCATGCCCGAGGTGGTGGCGGAGGCTGCGCACCGAAACATTGACCTTGTCGCTGTCCCGACGGAACAAGCCTGCCGGCTGATCGCGGGCCTCAAGCGACGGGAGGTCTGCGCGGTCCTTCACGTCACCTGCTGATCCAGCGATCTGGAGCCGGGCGAATCAGCTCACGACGGGTTCGACCGGTAACCCGCCATATTTAATTCCGTCGTATTCCCCGCCAGGGGAGTAGGGCTCCTCCACCGGTAAACCCGCGATATTCGCTGGCGCCGTATTCGTCGTCCGTCCCATCGTCGTACGCCGCTCTGCCATCTGGTTTACCGGCCGCTGAGCGGTAGCATCATGCCGACGAGTCGCCGAAGCGCGGACTGACCGAAGTGAAGGAGACGTGCCCGATGCCGAGCATTAGGGATCACCTAACGACTTCGTTCCAGAAGTGGACGGTGAATCCGCTGATGAGGATGGTGCCCACCCAAACGCTATTGGAGACCACCGGCCGCAAATCCGGTCAGCCGAGACGAACACCGCTGGGCGGACGACTGATCGGCAACCAGTTCTGGCTCGTCTCCGAGTTCGGTGATCGATCGCAGTATGTCCGGAACATCCAGGCGAATCCACACGTCCGGCTACGCCTGCACGGCACGTGGCGCAGCGGCAGCGCACACTTGATGCCCGACGACGACCCGCACGAAGGCTGCGTTCGCTGCCCCGCCTGAACAGCTTCGGTGTGCGTACGGCGGGTACGAATCTGCTCACAGTGCGAATCGACCTCGACGAATAAGGGCTGCCGCCATTCGCATAAGCGGCCTTGTCGTTGCGATGTGAGTTCCTCCGTGTCACGTCCTTGGGCACAACTCGGCGACCATCGCCGCAGCTAGCGCAATGCGACTCTTCTCCCCCACCGCGGGGCGTCGGCGCTCAGTGAATATGCGGGCATCGAATATGCGGCTTTACCGGTAGCAACGAATAGTTGCGCGGCAACATCTTTTCCGCGTGCGATAACGCCGCCGCGAGCCTACTGGGATCCAGCCGGCGAAGGCGATGGGGAGGTGATTAGTAAGGCTAACTACTATGTGGCCAAATGCGTGTCCATCCGGCATGAAAACGGCCCCCGGAGGGTCCTCCGAGGGCCGTTTCCGCTGGTAGCGGGGACAGGATTCGAACCTGCGACCTCTGGGTTATGAGCTGATATGTAGTTCAGTCTGTCAAGAGGCAGGGTGAAGCGGCGGCCGCGACCGTCGTCGTGGCCGCCGCTTCGTTGCCAGATG
>DATJQO010000026.1:0-48316 GCA_035505695.1 Mycobacterium sp. | reverse complement strand
CGGGTTTACGTCGTCAACGACGAGGTGTGGCAAACCGGCGAAGGCGTGGTTGCGGCCCGCGGCATCATCGACGACCTGCGCCTGGTCAACGCCCCGATCAACTAACCCGACAATTAGCCGCGGTCATCGGCCGAGTTTTGGGTATGACCCTGCAAGTAGTCGCCAGACCATTACCTTAGCTAAGCTCTTGACGGACGCGTAACCATCGAAGAAGGATTTGCATGAGCACTGTTTCCGCGTATGCCGCGACGTCGGCAACGGAACCGCTGACCAAGACCACCATCGCCCGTCGTGACCCCGGCCCGCACGACGTCGCGATCGACATCAAGTTCGCCGGCATCTGCCACTCAGACATCCACACCGTCAAAGCCGAGTGGGGCCAACCGAATTACCCAGTGGTCCCCGGCCATGAAATCGCCGGCGTGGTGAGCGCGGTGGGATCCGAGGTCACCAAATACAAGGTGGGCGACCACGTCGGGGTCGGCTGCATGGTCGATTCCTGCCGTGGATGCAGCAGTTGCCGGGCCGGCCTCGAGCAGTACTGCAAGCGGGGAGCGACCTTCACCTACAACTCGATCGGCAAAGACGGACAGCCGACGCAGGGCGGCTACAGCGAAGCCATCGTCGTCGACGAAAACTACGTCGTGCGCATCCCCGACTCGCTGCCGCTGGACAAGGCGGCGCCGCTGCTGTGCGCCGGGATCACGCTGTTCTCGCCGCTGCGGCACTGGAAGGCCGGCCAGGGCACGCGGCTGGCGATCATCGGTCTGGGAGGCCTGGGCCACATGGGCGTCAAACTGGGCGCCAGCAACTATTACGCGACGGCCGACCAGGACACCTTCGGCAACCTGCGCGGCAGCTTCGACCTGATCCTGAACACCGTCTCGGCCAACCTGAAACTCAACGACTATCTGAACCTGCTCGACGTCGACGGCACCCTCGTCGAATTGGGTATCCCCGAGCACCCCATGGAAGTTGGGGCGTTCCCGCTGGCGTTGGCGCGCGGCAGCCTTTCCGGTTCGAACATCGGCGGGATCGCCGAAACCCAAGAGATGCTGGATTTCTGCGCCCAACACGATGTGACGCCCGAGATCGAGCTGATCAAGCCGGATTACATCAACGAAGCCTACGAGCGTGTCCTGGCGAGCGACGTTCGCTATCGCTTCGTCATCGACATCTCGGCGCTACGAGGCGACCTCTGATTTCTCTTCGGGCTTGGACTCACGAGCGACCAGTTCGGCTGCCTCTGCGTGCTCGTCGTCGGGGACGACCTGGCTGACATCGATGCCGGCCAGCGGCCACCCGGCGGCGGCCAGCGTGGCGGCCACCCGGATGATGTTTTCCTTGCTGGCGTCGAATTGGGTCATGTCCGAAATGAATTCGGCGATCTCGTCGCGGTCGATTGGGTGGTCGACCGTCTCCGGAGACCCTTCCACTGCGGTGATGTGGCGCACCACCTCGCGGATCTGGTCTTCGGTCAGTGGTGTGCTGCGCAGCAACGCCATCAGCGGCACGCGGTCCGGTCCTGGGACGCCGTTCGGGTAGCCGACCTGCAGCCATCGGATCACTGAACGGCAGAAGTGGTGGCGATGATCCTTCTGAGAGGCGGTGTTTGTCACGCCAACAGTGTCACGGCAGGGGCATCAACGACGCTACCGGGCCGTCGCACCATCCCCACAATTCATACGCCGTTCACTGTCTGAACATGTCTGCCGCGGGATTGTCGTCTCGCGTTTCTACCATCAAGGGGTGCGTAGGGCGTCCCCACGGATGAGTACGGCCCTGTTCGTCATCCCGCTGGCCTTCGGGCTGTTCGTTGGTGTCGTCGGCCACAGCGCCCGGACGGGTTTCGTGGCTTTTTACGCGATCTTGTTGGTCGAGGTACTGCTGGGGTGGGCCACAAAACGCCAGTGGCCGCGCCGGGCTCGGCCCACGATGACGGCTATCGACGCGATGGACGGGGTCCAGTTTGAGAACTATGTCGCCGCACGCCTGAGCCGGGCCGGCTGGCGGGTCCGGTTCACCCCACCGGTCGGGGACTACGGCGTCGACCTGATCGCCGAAAAGGACGGCCAGACCGTGGCGGTGCAGTGCAAGCGTTACGGCAAAGCGGTCGGCGTCGCGGCGGTCCAGCAGGTGGTCTCCGGTGCACGCCACCACGGGTGCACCCGCAGCATCGTGGTGAGCAACCAGGAATTCACTACCGCGGCAAAGCAATTGGCGCACACCCACGGCTGCCAACTGATCGGCCGCAAGGTTTTGCAGAGCTGGGTGCCGCCGTCGGCGCGAACGGCGGTGTAGCAAGCCGCCCGAATCGAGCGATCCGTCTGCCGGGTGGCTTTCGGCTCTGATGACCTTTGGCCCTATCCGTGCAGCGGCATTTGCCACTTAATCAGGTGGGCAACGCTAGTTGCACAAGCGGCGTCCAGCCGTTGGGTCGGGAATTCGTAGGAGCTGTGATGAAGTACGTGTTGGAGTGGTGTGTTCGTCCTGGCATCGGCGGCCAGGAGGCCGAGGCCGACACTCGGCGCGCGTACCAGCTGTACAGCAAGTGGCAGCCGCGCGTGCGAATTCTCCAATTCGTAGGTCGGGTCGATGCCGAGGGCGGGTTCATGGTCTGCGAGGCTGATAACCCCGCCGACATCCTGGAAGGCACTGCCAAGCTCGCGAACTACGTTCAGTACAAATGCCACCCGGTAGTCGATGTTGACGAGTGGATACAGGCCGGCCAAGAGGGCATTAGCTTCCGCAACGCTGTTAGCTGAGCCTCAAAGGAAACGCCGCCCAGACTAGCGCTGGGCGGCGTTTTGCACGTGCGGACATGGCGCTACGCGGGAGAAACGGCCGCTCACAATCGCCGAAGTCTTCCCTTTAGAAGTCCCAGTCCTCGTCTTCGGTGACGACGGCCTTGCCGATCACGTACGACGAGCCGGAACCGGAGAAGAAGTCGTGGTTCTCGTCGGCGTTGGGCGAGAGCGCCGACAGGATGGCCGGGTTCACGTCGGTCTCGTCGCGTGGGAACAGCGCCTCGTAGCCAAGGTTCATCAGCGCCTTGTTTGCGTTGTAGCGCAAGAACTTCTTGACGTCCTCGGTCAGCCCGACTTGGTCGTAGAGGTCCTGGGTGTACTCCACCTCGTTGGCGTAGAGCTCGAACAGCAGCTCGTAGGTGTAGTCCTTGAGCTCGGCACGCTTGGCGTCGTCGACCAGCGCCAGGCCGCGCTGGTATTTGTAGCCGATGTAATAGCCGTGCACCGCTTCGTCCCGGATGATCAACCGGATCATGTCGGCGGTGTTGGTCAGCTTCGCCCGGCTCGACCAGTACATCGGCAGATAGAAGCCCGAGTAGAACAGGAAGCTTTCCAGCAGCGTCGAGGCCACCTTGCGCTTCAGCGGCTCGTCGCCGCGGTAGTACTGCATCACGATCTCGGCCTTGCGCTGCAGGTTGGGGTTCTCCTCGGACCAGCGGAACGCATCGTCGATCTCGGCGGTCGAGCACAGCGTCGAGAAAATGTTGCTGTAGCTGCGGGCGTGCACCGACTCCATGAAGGCGATGTTGGTCAAGACGGCTTCCTCGTGCGGGGTCAGCGCATCCGGGATCAGGCTGACCGCCCCCACCGTGCCCTGGATGGTGTCCAGCAGCGTCAGCCCGGTGAACACCCGCATGGTCATCTGTTTTTCGTAGGCCGTGAGGGTGCCCCACGACGGCAGGTCGTTGGAGACCGGCACCTTCTCGGGCAGCCAGAAGTTCCCGGTCAACCGGTCCCAGACCTCGGCGTCCTTCTCGTCCTGCAGCCGGTTCCAGTTGATCGCCGAAACGCGGTCAATCAGCTTCATGTTTTCGGTCACCAGAACCCCACTTCACCAGACGGTTTGCCTGCGGTACTTAGGCCACAAACACTACCCCTGGGGTACGACAAGCCGGCGCAACACAAGACGTGGTGTTTGCCGTGTCGTGCCGCTTGGCTCAATCCAGCCCCACCTGCCGCAGCGTATGGCCGAGACCCTCGTCGAGTGCGCTCAGCGCCACATCGGTGAGGCGACTCAGTTCGTCCAAGTCGTCGCCACCCTTGCTCATCCAGGCTTCCAGTGAGGCGAAGACCGCGATAGCCAGGCTGTGTGCGGCGATATCGGCGATCATGGCGGGCAGTGGTGTCCCACCGTCGCCTACGCGCCGTCGCCAGAATACATCAGCGATGCGTGGGAGCAGTATCGCAAAGGACAGCTTCCCGACGCGCCGCCCACCTATCTGTACATCCCGAGCATGGTCGACTCGTCGCTGGCGCCCGAAGGCAAGTACAGCGCAACGGTTTTCACGCCCTACTTCCCCACCGGCCTGGACGCCGACGAAAACCGAAGCTGGAAGGAGCAATACGCCGACACCTGTGTGCGTATCTTCGACACCTTCGCGCCAGGCTTCGCCGACTCGATCACCAATCGCGTGGTGTTCTCCAACCGCTACTTCGGCAGCACGTTCAGCGCACATGCCGGTGACTACTCCCACGGCCTGCTTGACTCCGCCGATCACCTCGACGAGGTTGTTGACCCCGGCGAAGACTCCGTCGCGGTAGTCCTGTGCCACGCTGCTGATGTGTTGCACGAAATGCGCCGAGGCGCCGGCGGCCGTGAGACCTTCCGCGAACGCGTCAATGTCGATCGGCTGGTAGCGCACCGGGATCCCCAGCGTGGCTTGGACTTTCGTGGCGATTTCGTGCCAGTTGAGTTCTTCGGCGCCATACAGCGGGTAGATCTGGCGGTCGTGCGGGTCGGGGTTTTGCAGGATGGCGGCAATGACGTGTGCTTGGTCGGCGGCGTCGATGGGGGCATGGCGGGCATCGGCGAAGGGCAGCCGATAGAGGCCTTCGCCGTTGTTGCGGATCCAGTACATGTTCAGAAAGAACGTGAAGAAGGTGGGCCGCAGGTGGGTGGTGACCAGAGCGCTGCGGTCCAGCAGCCGCTCGGCAAGCCAATGGTGGCGAGCGGCAATGCTTTTGGCTTCCCGGCTCGCCGAGATCTGTGACATGTTGACCACCGCGTGCACGCCGGCCTCGCTGGCCGCCTGCACGAAGTTCGCGGTGGCCTCCAGCAAGCCGGGGGCGACGGGATAGTTGAGGTAGGCCGCACTCACCCCGGCCGTCGCGGCGCTGAGGGAGGGAAAGTCCAGCAGGTCGCCCTGCACCACTTCGGCGCCCAATTCACGCAATCGGTCGGCGCGCTCATCGTCGGAGTGCACCAGGGCGCGGACGCGACGGCCGCGCTCACGCAACAACCGCACGGTGTGTGCGCCGGTGTTGCCGGTGGCGCCGGTAATCAGGAACAACTCGTTGCTGCCGGTCATGGTGGTCGCCTTTCTCGCGGATGAACCGCGGCCAAGGACGCACGGGGGCCCTGCGGAATTCCCGCCCAAGAGTTGGCATTGTGGCCCCGTTGAGCCTGGTACTGGCAGGACCAGGTTCAGCGGAAACGCGCGTGCTTTATGCCCGACCGGCGCGGCTTAGGCCCTGGCGACCGCGCGAAGCGCCTACTCCGAAGAACTGGTACTCGTCGGGCTTGACCGAGCGAGTCGCCATCCAGTACTGCCAGGTGTAGCCGCCCCAGATGACCGTGTTTCTGCCGTGTTCGTCGAGATACCAGCTGCTGCAGCCGCCGGTGTTCCACACCGAATGCGCCAGCTTGCGTTGCAGCTCGTCGTTGAAGCGGTCCTGCGCGGCGCGGGTCGGGGCCAGCGCTTGCGCACCGAACTTGTCGCACTTGGCGATCGCGTCAGCGACGTAGTGGATTTGGGATTCGATCATGAACACCACCGAGTTGTGCCCCAGCCCGGTGTTGGGTCCCAACAGGAAGAACAGGTTGGGCACGTCGGCGACGGTGATGCCGCGATGGGCGGCGATCCCCTCCCGGTTCCAGCGGTCGACGAGGTCCTCGCCGTGCTGTCCCTTGATCTGAACATAGGTGTAGGAGTCGGTGACGTGGAAGCCGGTGGCATAAACGATCACGTCGGCCGGGTGCTCGGTGCCGTCGGCGGTGACGATTCCATCGCGCGTGATGCGAGTGATGCCCTCGGTGATCAGCTGGGTCTTCGAGTCGGCGACCGCACTGTAGTAGGTGGAGGAGTTCAGGATTCGCTTGCAACCGATGCGGTAGTGCGGGGTCAGCTTGCGGCGCAGCTCGCGATCCTTCACCGAGCGGCGGATGTTGTATTTGCAATAGGTCTCGATGAACTTCAGCGCGTTCGGCCGCTTGGTCATGCCGACGGCCAGCGCTTCCTGCCCCCAATAGATGGCCAGCCGCACCAGCGCCCGTAGCCCGGGAACGTTCTCCATGGCCTGACGCAACCGCAATGGGATCTCGGGATTGGAACGCGGCACCACCCACGGCGGAGTGCGTTGGTAGAGCTGGAGTTCGGCGACCTGCCCCACGATTTCCGGCACGATCTGGATCGCGCTGGCGCCGGTCCCGATGATCGCCACCCGCTTGCCGGTCAGGTCGACGGTGTGCTCCCATTCCGCGGAATGGAAAGCGGGGCCGGCGAATTCGTCGCGGCCCGCGATGTCGGGGAAGGACGGAACATGCAGCGCCCCGGCCCCCGAGATCAGGAACTGGCCGACGTATTCGCGCCCGTCGGAGGTGAACACATGCCAGCGGTATTCGTCGTCGTCCCAGTAGCCACGGTTGACCAGGGAATTGAACTCGATGTAGCGGCGCAGCCCGTATTTATCGGTGACCCCTTTGAGGTAGTCCCAGATTTCGGGCTGGTAGGAGAACGGGTTCTTCCAGTCCGGCTTGGGCTCGAACGAGAACGAGTAGAGGTGCGACGGGATGTCACAGGCGCAGCCGGGGTAGCTGTTGTCGCGCCAGGTGCCCCCGATGTCGTCGGCCTTCTCCAGGATGACGAAGTCCACACCGAGCTGCTGCAGCCGGATGGCCATGCCCAGACCGGAGAACCCGGTGCCGATGATGATGGCGCGGGTGTGCACCGGCTCGCACGTCGGCGCGGTCGGCTCGGCTTGTGTCATGGTGTCGGTCATTGTGCTCTTTTCATCGAATTCAGCCGGGGTGTTTGCTGGCGCCCACCCCGAAGCGAATACCCAGTACCCAGGGTATCGGATGGCAAGACTGTTATCGATGCGGCGGTGATGTCAACGGCGGGTGGTGCTCAGCTCACGGCGGGCTTGCTCGGCACCGCGTGGTGGATTGGCAGGTCGGGATCCATCGCGATGCCCAGCGTCTCCGCGGTGCCCACGATGACCGCCATCATGATGGTGGTCAGATGCGCGACGAACTGGTTCCGCGGCATTCGCCGCGGGCAGTCGGGCTCGGGACCCAGCCACCACTCGGTCGCCGACGCCGCCAACCCGAAGGCCGCGTGCGCGGCGAGTTCGAACGCCGCGTGGTCCAGCTCCATCTCGCGCAGCTCGTTGTCGAACAAGTCGGCCATCGCCAGCGTGATGCCACGCCCTTCGTCGAGGATCTGCGGGCTGGCCGCCGAACCGCCTTGGATGAAGACCCGCAGCACGTTGGGGTGTTGGTCCACGAAGCCGACGTACTCTTCGACGCTGCGCCGGATCACCTCGCGGGCGGAGTCGGTTTTCAAGTCGATGGACGGGAAGATCGCCGCCCGCAGCATGTCGCGCAGGCGCTCACCGATGGCCAGAAACAGGTCGGACTTGTCGTGGAAGTGACGGTAGATCTTCGGCTTGGCGGTGCCGGCCTCTTCGGCGATTTCCCGGACGCTCAACTCCGGGCCCAGGCGGTCGATGGCGCGGAACGCCGCGTCGACGATTTCGCCGCGCACCTTCTTGCGGTGTTCGCGCCAGCGTTCGCTGCGCGCATCGATTTTCACCCCTGGCTTCACACTGGGGTGGGGTCGGGGAATTCTCACCACATCAAGCACCATACCCTCGGCGGGCCGTTGACCTGGGCAGACCGGCTAGTCGCCCCCCGCCCAGTGTGCATTTCCCGACGCCGACAGGCCGTCAAAGCGTCGTGAAATGCACGCTCGGGTAGCGGCGTCACAGCATGCAGGAGACGCAGCCCTCGACCTCGGTGCCCTCCAGCGCCATCTGCCGCAGCCGGATGTAGTACAGCGTCTTGATCCCTTTGCGCCAGGCGTAGATTTGCGCCTTGTTCACGTCGCGGGTGGTGGCGGTGTCCTTGAAGAACAACGTCAGCGACAGCCCTTGGTCCACGTGCTGGGTGGCCGCGGCGTAGGTGTCGATGATCTTCTCGTACCCGATCTCGTAGGCGTCCTGGTAGTACTCGAGGTTGTCGTTGGTCATGTAGGGCGCCGGGTAATAGACCCGGCCGATCTTGCCTTCCTTGCGGATCTCGACCTTCGACACGATGGGGTGAATCGAGCTCGTCGAGTGGTTGATGTAGGAGATGGACCCGGTCGGCGGCACGGCCTGCAGGTTCTGGTTGTAGATGCCGTGCGCCTGCACCGACTCCTTGAGCCGCCGCCAGTCGTCCTGAGTCGGGATCCGGATTCCTGCGTCGGCGAACAGCTGGCGCACCTTGTCGGTTGCGGGCTCCCACACCTGCTCGGTGTATTTGTCGAAGAACTCCCCCGACGCGTACTTGGAGCACTCGAAACCCTTGAAGTGGATGCCGCGCTCGATCGCGATGCGGTTGGAGGCCCGCAGCGCGTGGTAGAGCACCGTGTAGAAGTAGATGTTGGTGAAGTCGATGCCTTCCTCGGACCCGTAGAAGATGCCCTCGCGGGCCAGGTAGCCGTGCAGGTTCATCTGCCCGAGCCCGATCGCGTGCGAGTCGTTGTTGCCCTGCTCGATCGACGGCACCGAGGTGATGTGGGTCTGGTCGCTGACCGCGGTCAGCGCGCGGATCGCCACCTCGATCGTCTGGGCGAAGTCGGGTGAGTCCATCGTCTTGGCGATGTTCAGCGACCCGAGGTTGCACGAAATGTCTTTGCCCACTTTGGCATACGACAGGTCGTCGTTGAATTCCGACGGCGTGGACACCTGCAGGATCTCCGAGCACAAATTCGAGTGCGTGATCTTGCCCTCGATGGGATTGGCCCGGTTCACCGTGTCTTCGAACATGATGTAGGGGTAGCCGGACTCGAACTGCAGCTCGGCCAGCGTCTGGAAGAACTCCCGGGCCTTGATCTTGGTCTTGCGGATGCGCGCGTCGTCGACCATCTCGTAGTACTTCTCGGTTACCGAGATGTCGGCGAACGGCACGCCGTAGACCCGTTCGACGTCGTACGGCGAGAACAGGTACATGTCCTCGTTCTTTTTGGCCAGCTCGAAGGTGATGTCGGGAATCACCACGCCGAGTGAGAGCGTCTTGATCCGAATCTTCTCGTCGGCGTTCTCCCGCTTCGTGTCCAGGAACCGGCAGATGTCGGGGTGATGCGCGTGCAGGTACACCGCACCGGCACCCTGGCGCGCTCCCAGCTGGTTGGCGTAGGAGAACGAATCTTCGAGCAGCTTCATGATCGGGATGACGCCCGAGGACTGGTTCTCGATGTTCTTGATCGGGGCGCCGTGCTCGCGAATGTTGCTCAACAGCAACGCGACTCCCCCGCCGCGCTTGGACAACTGCAGTGCCGAGTTGATCGATCGCCCGATGGACTCCATGTTGTCCTCGATGCGCAGCAAAAAGCAGTTGTGCACGACCGTGCCGCGAATCGTGTAGGTGTGCGTATCCTCGACGTGGAGGTTGTAGACCTTCGTTGGAACTTCTTGCGTGCGCCGCAACTCGCGGATTCCGTATACGTGCCGCCCATGCACGACCTGATAAGTCGTGCGCGACGCCCCCTTCTGGCCGACATAGTTGTGTAGGTTCTTGCCGACATCGAAGATGAACTCTTCGTTGGCGCCGGGCAGACCGGGCACGAACACCTGTCCCGTCACGTTGCCTGCTTTATTGATGTACTGACGGATCCTGGAGACGATCCCGATCCGGCGCAGAAGAAACTGCACCTGATCAATCAGCTCCGGATTCACCAAGTCGAGCACCATGCCGCCAGTGGTACTGCATCCGTCGCCGCGGAACAACCCGGCGAGCAATCCACGTTGAAACTCTTCATCGGCCGTTAAGACGTCGTGGGACAACCGCTTCGAGTGACATCCCGTGCCGACCAGGGATAGGAACAACGACGCAACGACCTTGCTGTTGCAAATCATGCGCACCGACCGGTCCGACACACTCTGGTATATCGCGAGGTCCGCGGCGAACACTCGTTTAAATGCCGCCGCCAACTCCCGCTGGTACTCCAGTTCGTGTGTGCCGATCATAAAGTGGATGCCGTTGGGAGTCGGGTCCGCGGGTCCCGATCGCTTAGAGATGTGGCCTTCGGCGACGTAGCAGCCGAGGATAAGGCCAAGGTCGTACGACTCTTCAACGTAGCGATTCACTGATATGAAGCTGATGTGGTGGCGTTGCTTGTTGCGGTGCTTCCGATCCGAGTTGACTTTGTGTATGAGACCGTCGACCTCTTCGTACTCGCCCGCCCCGACGTATTCCATCAGGTCATAGACGCGCCGCGACCGTCCCTCCAGTGGTGCTGCCGTCACGATGAAGTCGGTGGGACGAATGTCTTTGGCAGCCAACCAGATGAATCCGTTGAATGGGTCGGCACCGTCACCATCGATAAGAGTCTGCACATCGCGCGTGGTCCACACCAAGATCGGGTGCTCGGGAGTGCACAGGATTGGCTCCCCGTGCCCGAAGTGTGAGATCGACAGGAGGGCTTGGTCGTTGGGGTTCTCGATGACGGACTCGACGACGGAGAAGGACCCGTCGTGTGAGAGCACCTGGTCACCTGCATGCAGAGTCTCGATCGCCTTCGGGCCCTCGGGGGTATCCACTGGAGTTCCGGCTGGAAAGCAGCTCACCGGTTCACCGCGCTGCTTCTTGCCCGAGTTCAAAAAGGTCGGGGTGGCCGGCTGGAACCGGCCGTCGATGATCTCGTCAACCAGCTTTTCGGCCAGTCCGGTGTCGCCGGCGGCCAGGGTCAGCGCCACCATGACCACGCGGTCCTCGAAGCGCTCCAGGTAGCGTTTTCCGTCGAATGTCTTCAGCGTGTAGGAGGTGTAGTACTTGAATGCGCCGAGAAACGTCGGGAACCGGAACTTCTTGGCGTAGGCGCGGTCCAGCAGCGCCTTGACGAAGTTGCGTGAGTACTGGTCGAGAACCTCACGCTCGTAATAGTTTTCGCGAATCAGGTAGTCAAGCTTTTCGTCCTGATTGTGGAAGAAGACGGTGTTCTGGTTGACGTGCTGCAGGAAGTATTCGCGGGCCGCCAGCACGTCCTTGTCGAACTGGATCTTGCCGTCTGCGTCGTACAGATTCAGCATCGCGTTCAGTGCGTGGTAGTCCGTTTCGCCCGGCAAGGCGTGGGCCCCGGAGGTTACTGGCTCTGCAGTGACGGTTGGAGGCACGTCTGTTCCTTCCAGAATTCAGCGAGGCCCGCGCGGACGGCTTCCACATCGTCCGGGGTTCCCATTAATTCGAAGCGGTAAAGGTATGGAACGCCGCATTTGCGCGAGACCACGTCGCCCGCGTAGGCGAATTCGGCGCCGAAGTTGTTGTTGCCCGCGGCGATGACGCCGAGGATCAACGACCGATTGTACTCGTTGTTCAAAAAGGCGATGACCTGCCTAGGGACGTAGCCACCGGCATTGAGGTCCGGAGTGGCCCGGCCTCCGCCGTAGGTCGGCAAGATCAGCACGTAGGGCTGGTCGACCTCGATACGGCCATGCAGCGGTATCCGGGTGGCGGGAATACCCAGCTTCTGCACGAAGCGGTGGGTGTTCTCCGACACGCTGGAGAAATAGACCAGTGGTGTTCGCAAGCGCGGCGCGACCGGGCGAAGCGGGTCGCCACTCATCCAACCTAGGTTGCGCCCCGGGATGTCCATGGCACCACAACCCCTTCCTTACCTGATCGTCTGCCGCGCTACGCACTCAGTTCGGCACCCGCGAGCGCCTTGATCCGGTCGGGCCGAAAACCCGACCAGTGGTCGTTTCCCGCCACCACCACGGGCGCCTGCAGGTAGCCCAGCGCCATCACGTAGTCGCGCGCCTCGGGGTCCAGCGTGATGTCGACCTTGTCGTAGGCGATGCCCTGCTTGTCCAAAGCCTTGTAGGTGGCGCTGCACTGCACGCATGCCGGCTTGGTATACACGGTGATGCTCATGGAATGCCGCTCCTTTGCGGAAGGAAACCAACGGTCTGGCAACTACTGGGTACTGCGTCTTTGCTAGGTTCAGCGGTCCGTCGAGTCCCCAGATTCCCGTCCTGCGGCTGGCGGGTCGAACGATCCGAGTTCGACGTCTTCAAGCCCACTCCGGGAGGTCCACCAGGGCCTGGCTGGCTTGGTGATCCTGGGATCTGCCGGTCCCCGAAACACTACACCTAGTGGCTGACAAGATCTCGAGATACAAGATGTTCTGAATAACAATTCTGAAATTCCCTGGTCGTAAGCATGCTGCGCGACATCCGTACGGCATGTCGCAGATCACACGCCGTGCTGTGCAGCGCCCATCTGCACCGGTATATCAGCGGGCACCGACACGATTGCGGTACAGCCGCACACAACGGGCACTGTCCCCAGCCAGCAAAGCCGCCAGCTGCGCCCGGCGGCATCAACTAAGCAGCCAGCAACGAAGTGGCTGGTCATCGGCGAGCGGCCGGTTGGCTTTCGCCGAAGGAAGGCCAGTCAGCTGACCTCGGCGGCCAGTTTGCCGACGACGTCACGCACATTCGCCGACAGCTCGGGGTCCTCCGCCGGCGCCTTGCCTGCCAGGGTCTTGAACGGCACCGAGAGTTTGATCGCCTCGACCACCCGGGCGCCGGCGATACCGAACGACTTGCGGGCCTCGTCGTGCGCCCATACTCCGCCGTATCGACCGAACGACCCGCCGACGACCGCCAACGGCTTGCCCTTCAGCGCGCCGTTGCCGAACGGCCGGGACAGCCAGTCGATCGCGTTCTTGATGACGGCCGGAATGCTGCCGTTGTACTCCGGAGTGACCACCAGCGCCGCATCGGCGTCGGCCGCCGCGCCGCGCAGCGCGGCCACCGGGGCCAGCGGCGGTGCGCCCGCGTTCATCGCGTCGTCAATCTCCTCGTTGTAGAACGGCAGTTCTGCCAGCCCTTCGAACACCGTGACGGTGACACCGTCGGGAGCGACCGAGACCGCCAACTCGGCGATCTTGCGGTTGATCGACGCCGAGCGCAGGCTGCCGACTAACGCCAAGATTTTGGTGCTGGAGTTCTCTGGCACTGTCACAGTTCCCTTCCGTTGCTGATGCCCATCCTTCCACGGCCCAACCGGACCATGGTCCGGTTTATTCCGGCGGCATTACAGTGCAGTTGTGAGCGGTGTCGAGCAGTCGGGAGTGATACCCGGATGCGTTCCACAGGATATTCCGCAGGAACGCGGAGACGCCGCGCGTAACCGCGCACTCTTGCTGGATGCGGCCCGTCGCCTCGTCACCGAGCGCGGGGCGGACGCCGTCACGATGGACGATGTGGCCGCGGCTGCCGGCGTCGGCAAAGGGACGCTGTTCCGCCGGTTCGGCAGTCGGGCAGGCCTGATGATGGTGCTGCTCGACGAGGATGAACGGGCAAGCCAGCAGGCGTTCCTGTTTGGCCCGCCGCCACTGGGACCCGACGCTGCACCGCTGGATCGGCTGCTCGCCTTTGGCCGCGAGCGGATCCGCTTCGTCGACACCCACCACGCGCTGCTGTCGGCGGCCAACCGTGCCCCGCATACCCGCTACGGCCCGCCGACGGCCGTTTTGCGCACGCACGTGCGGGTGTTGCTGCAATCGGCTGGGACGACCGGCGACCTCAACGCCCAGGCCGACGCGCTGCTGGCGTTGCTCGACGCGGATTATGTGCGCCATCAGCTCGACGAGGGCGGCCACACCGTGGCGACGTTGGGCGACGCGTGGGAAAGCCTGGCACGCAAGCTCTGTGGGAGGTGATCACCGCATGACTTGGGTGTTGCATGTCGACCTCGACCAGTTCTTGGCATCGGTGGAGCTGCGTCGCCACCCCGAACTGGTCGGGCTGCCGGTCATCGTCGGCGGCAACGGTGATCCGAGCGAGCCGCGCAAGGTCGTCACCTGCGCCTCGTATGAAGCCCGTGAATTCGGTGTGCACGCCGGCATGCCGTTACGGACCGCCGCGCGCCGCTGCCCCGACGCGACATTCCTACCGTCAGATCCGGCCGCCTACGACGCGGCTTCCGAACAGGTGATGGGGTTGCTACGCGACCTGGGACACCCGGTGGAAGTGTGGGGCTGGGACGAAGCCTACAGCGCGGTGACGGCGACCGATCCGGTCGAAGTCGCCGAACAGATTCGCACCGTCATCGCGTCGGAAACCGGGCTGTCCTGCTCGGTGGGCATCAGCGACAACAAGCAGCGCGCCAAGGTCGCCACCGGCTTTGCGAAACCGGACGGCATCTTCGTGCTCACCGATGCGAACTGGATGACGGTGATGGCTGACCGGCCGGTCGACGCACTGTGGGGCGTAGGTTCCAAAACAGCGAAAAAGCTTGCGCGCCTGGGTATCACCACGGTACGAGACCTTGCCCATAGCGACGCGGAACTGCTGACATCGACGTTCGGGCCGCGCACGGGCCTGTGGCTGCTGCTGATCGCCAAGGGTGGCGGCGACGGCACCGTCAGCGCCGAGCCCTGGATTCCGCGGTCTCGCAGCCACGTCGTCACGTTTCCGCGCGATCTCACCGATCGAGCCGAAATGAACGCAGCCGTAACCGAATTGGCCGAGCAAGCACTGGCAGAGGTGGTGGCGGCGGGTCGGATCGTGACCCGGGTAGCGGTCACGGTGCGGACCGCAACGTTCTACACCCGCACCAAGATTCGCAAGCTCGATGCACCAACCACCGATCGCGACACCATCGTCGCTGCCGTCCTGCGGGTCCTGGACCTATTCGAGCTCGACCGGCCGGTCCGCTTGCTGGGAGTACGTCTGGAACTGGCCATGCCGCAGCAGAGGGGGCGGGCTGGGCCGTAGCACCCGGGTGAACAGCGCGCTGACCTGACGCATCGCCACGCTGTACGGCCACCACGCCCACCTTTTGAAGGCGTACAGCGCCCAGATGTCCGCCGAGGTGTAGATCAGGTATCGGTTCTTCGCGACTCCGGCCAAGATCTTGTCGGCGGCCTTTTCCGGCGACACGGCATGACCGACGAAACGATTTACCCAGCGGGCCACCCTAGGATCGTCGCGGTCCACCCCGGCGATCTCGACGGTATTGACCAGCGGAGTGTGCACCGCGCCGGGCACCACTACCGACACCCCGATGCGCTGCCGGGCCAGGTCGAAGCGAAGGACCTCCGACATCCCCAGCAAGCCGAATTTGCTGGCGCAGTAGGCGGCATGCCAGGGCAGCGCGACCAATCCGGCCGCCGACGACACATTGACCAAGTGCCCGCCGCGCCCGGCCGCCACCATCGCCGGCACGAACGTTTCGATGACGTGGACCGGCCCCATCAGGTTGGTGGCGATCACCTTGCTCCACTGTTCGTGGGTCAGCCGGTCGACCGTCCCCCACACCGCCACCCCGGCGATGTTCAGCACGACATCCATGCTGGGATGCCGGCTGTGAATATCGGCGGCGAACGCCGCCACCTCGTGATGGTTGGCAATGTCCAGCGCCCGGTACTCGGGCACCCGGGCGCCCAGGGCACGCGCGTCGGCCACGGTGCGTTCCAGGCCGTCGTGGTAGCGGTCGGTCAGAAAAAGCACGGCGCCCTGCGCGGCCAGCCGCAACGCCGTAGCGCGGCCAATCCCGCTGGCCGCACCGGTGACGAAGCAGTGTTTTCCCGCGAAATACCGCCCGGATGCCTTCTGCGCCATGGCGGTGACGATACCGGGGAGTGAGCTTCGCCCTATCCGGCCGTGTGGCCGCCACCCCAGAGCGCGTGCAGCCACAACCGCTCGAGCACCCGCACGAGGCGCTCCCGATCGCCTTGATGATTGTGGCGGCCGACCAGTATGGGGTCACCGGTCAGCATCAGCGCGGTGGTGCCCGCCAGGGTGCGAATCAGCGTCGGAAGGTCGTCACTGATGGGGTGCGCGGTACCGGCCTCCATCTCAGCTTCGACGATGGCCACAATCTGGCCCAGCACCACCTCGAACTGCTGGTCGAGCAGGTTGCCGATCTCTCTGTCGGTGTGGCGGGCCTCGTTGCAGGCGGTCATGACGGGGTCGTTGTGCGCGTACACCGCCGCGGCGCTGCCGACCATCCGGGTGGCGAATTGCTCGGGCGACTCACCCGGTTGGCGGGGCGCGAAATCGTGCGTGAGTTCCTCGAGTTCCTGGGCGGCCTCGGCCATCAGTTGTGCCAGCACCGCGTACTTGGAGTCGAAATAGAAGTAGAAGCCGGATCGGGCGACCCCGGCCCGAAGGCTGATGGTGCTGACTGACAGCTCGGCAAAAGGCTTCTCCTGCAGCAGGTCACGCACCGCCTGCAGGATCGCTTGACGTTGTTTGTCGCCACGCCGCTGCACACCGGGCCCCGGAGTGTCGGCGTGGCTGCTCATTCCCTGACCTTGCACCACGCAGCGCGAAAAGCAAACTTGACAGCCGTCAAGTTTGTCCCGAAGGATAGTGGTCAGTGATCGCTGTCACGTCTGTGGGCACGCAAAGGAGCGTCAATGACCGCCACCATCGGCACCCCGCAGTATCTGCTGGATCAGGCGAGGCGCCGGTTCACCCCATCGGTCAACAACTTCCCTGGCATGGGCATGGTGGAGCGTAGGCTCCGCAACACCCAGTTCCCGGAGCACATCCTCGCCGAACCGCCGCCGGGCAGCGGGCTCAAACCGGTCGTGGGTGACGCGGGGCTGCCGATCATCGGGCACATCATCGAAATGTTGCGCGGCGGACCGGACTACCTGATGTTCCTGTATCAGACCAAAGGCCCGCTCATCTTCGGCGACTCTCCACTGCTGCCGTTCGTCGCGGCGCTCGGCCCCGACGCCGCTCAGGAGCTCTACTCCAATCGCACCAAGGACTACTCGCAGCAGGGCTGGACCCCGGTGATCGGCGCCTTTTTCAAGCGCGGCCTGATGCTGCTCGACTTTGAGGAGCACCTCTTCCACCGGCGGATCATGCAGGAGGCCTTCGTCCGGTCCCGGCTTGCCGGTTACGTCGAGCAGATGGACACGGTGGTGTCGCAGGTGATCACCAACAACTGGGTGATCGACGACCCGCGCTTCCTGCTCTATCCGGCGATGAAGGAGCTCACCCTCGACATCGCGTCCATGGTTTTCATGGGCCACGAGCCGGGCACCGACCACGAACTGGTGACGAAGGTGAACAAGGCGTTCACCGTGACGGTCCGCGCCGGCAACGCGATCATTCGCAACCCCGTGCCGCCGTTCACCTGGTGGCGTGGACTCCGGGCGCGACAGTCGCTGGAGAACTACTTCGACGAACGCGTCCAGGAGCGCCGCGGCAAAGAAGGCAACGACCTGCTGACCGTGTTGTCTCAGACCGAGGACGAAGAGGGCAACCGCTTCTCCGACCAGGACATCGTCAACCACATGATCTTCCTGATGATGGCCGCACACGACACGTCCACCACCACCGCGACGAACATGGCCTACCAACTGGCCGCCAATCCGCAGTGGCAACAACGCTGCCGCGACGAATCGGACCGCCTGGGCGACGGGCCGCTCGACATCGAATCGCTGGACAAGCTGGAATCGCTGGACCTGGTGATGAACGAGTCGATCCGGCTGGTGACGCCCGTGCAGTGGGCCATGCGCCAGACGGTGCGCGACACCGAATTGCTGGGCCACTACCTGCCCAAGGGCACCAACGTCACCGCGTTTCCCGGGGTGAATCATCTGCTTCCGGAGATCTGGACCGATCCGCTCAAATTCGACCCGGAACGGTTCACCGAGCCTCGCAACGAACACAAGCGCCACCGGTATGCGTGGACTCCATTCGGCGGCGGCGCGCACAAGTGCATCGGAATGGTGTTCGGGCAGTTGGAAATCAAGACGATCATGCATCGGCTGCTGCGCCGCTACCGGCTGGAGCTGCCCAGGCCTGGCTACCAGGCGAAGTGGGACTACCGCACCATCCCCATGCCGATGGACGGCATGCCGATCGTGCTGCGCCCGCTGTAGGGCCGGCCGTATCAGGTCACCAACCGGTTGGCGCACGCGATCAGCGCGCGCAGCGCCGACTGGGTCGGGTCCTCTGACCACCCCATCGCCCACTCGACGCGGCCGCCGCTGCCGCCGCTGATGAACGTGGCCGTGTGCCCGCTAGAGCGCAACTGATGAAACTTCAGGATTTCGACCGCGACCCCGCGCTCATGCAGCATCGCGGTGAGCGCCGCGATCGAGCCGCTGGCAGCGGCGGTTGAGGTGCTGATCCGATCGCCGATGGCGATCACGGCCCGGAAGTTGCGGGCTTGTGGACCCATTCGCCGCGCCGGCCGTTCGGTGTCGGTGCATGCCCAATGCCCCAGCCGGATCGGGCCGGCCGTGCGAGCGTAAGTGGCCACGAAACTCTCCCAGGACAGGTGGTCCGCCTGCTCACGCAGACCGCGGGGCAAGCCGGTGCCGAAGTGGTGGCTGAGCCATGCGGTGGCCGGGCACTGCCGGGTTGGGGCGCTGGTCGGTTCCAGCTGCGAAAGCGAATTCGAAAGCGAAAGAGTCATTGTGCCGGTCTTCTGTAGTCAGCAGGAGCGACCGACGGCAGTAGCTTCCGACCCACAGCGGGGGGTCGGTCTGGATCAGACCCCGCTGTGGGTGCTGGCTACTACCACACGCTCGAGAAGACGCACGAGGATGGACATTAGACGCCGACGAGCTGCTCGTGCAACTGCTTTATGGCAATTTCACGAGGAAGGCCGTGAACGCGACCACCGCCAGCATCGCCGAAAACGCCACATTCATGCGTGTCGGGAGCGCGGCCCTGGTGGCGTCCGCGCGAAGTCGCTCCAGACCGAACCGACCGATTCCATACGCACCGGCCGAGCCCAGAAACAACAGTCCCGGGGGCTCGGACGGCTCATACAGCAGCACGCCGACGATCAGAATGGTGGCCGACCAATTGGCTTCCAGCAGCTGCGTGGGATAGCGACGCTTCCACTCCCCGCGTTCATCGGGCAGCCACAACCCGAAGGGCCCCTGCGTTTCTCGCCCGGAACAGCACCCATTGATCAGGCAACCGATACGCGTGACGACCATCCCGACCAGCATGATGATGACCACACCGTCCCAGGCGTGCCAGAACTCCAAACCGGTGAGCCGGAGCACCGGCCACGAGACGGCAAAGCTGAGCACCAGGCCGCCGTAGAGCGCGGCACCGGCATCTTGCACGCGCACCCTACCGCCAGGGTCGGAAAGAAATTTCGGGTGACCGACCAGATACCAGAGGCGGGCGCCGATCAGCGCGAATACCAGCAGGATTAGTGCCGATACCGTAAAGCGCCGGTAGTCGAGACCGGTTACGTACCCGCCGCACAGCACCCCGATCGCAAAGCCCAGATAGAGCAATGCCGCGAAGGTCGGAACGCCAACGCGCCCAATGTGAAACCGTCGTCCCAACCAGCGTGACGACCGAGTCGACTCGGGTGTGCTCATGCCGATCCAATTGTCAGTTCTATTACTACGGGGGTGCATTGTGGCGGACAGAGCTCACGGTAACGCCAGACCGTCTGCGACGTTGGCGGGTTTTGGTCGTTTGCGCCGAATTCACCGCCAGATAATCAGAAGCGGTCCGGCGTCCGCTTCGACGGCGATAACATCTATTCGCCATGTGTTGCACAACACGGCGCTGCATCCGCAAGCGAAAGGCTTCCGATGAACGCGAACAGCAAGAGGACGCTGAAAGTTCTAGCCGTGGCGGCAGGACTGATCGCGGTGCTGATACCAACGGGATGTGGTTCGTCGACAACCGGAAGCGGAACCGTCGTGCCGGCAGCCCAGGGCCCGGACGCGTCGGTCGCGGCACCGCTGCACGTCATCGTCTAACCGATCACCAAAGGTTTTTCTGTCGCGGGTCTCCCCGGAGGACCGACTGGTTCTCCGGAAGGGGGTCGCTCGCGTTCGCCGCATCAGCTCACGGCCGCAGAAAATTCTGCATTATTGGTTTACATGTGTCTAACCGGCGACCACAAGCCACCCGCCGGGGACCCCTGGACGGACACTCGGTTCCCGGCGCGTTGCTTGGGTTGTCATCCGTTCGGCCCGGGCGACGGGTCGAACCGAAGGTATGCCTGAATCGTGCGGGTGCAAATCCGCCTGCGGTCAGAGCCACCAGGACGCGGCGGCGTCCAAATGACGACGAATGCGATAGCGCGCCATGCTTTCGTCGCCGGCCTCGATGGCTTCCACGATCCGCAGGTGAGCGTGATGCACGGCGGTGATGTCCGACCAGGTGGGCAGCGCCTGTCCGGTGCTCGCCCAATGCCGACGCAACAACTCGACGATGATCCGCAGGAACAGGTCGAGCAGCGCATTCCCCGCCAGCTCCGCCAGCCCGACGTGGAACCGCGACTCGTCGACCGCGCCCGTGCCCACATCACCCGGCGGGCCTTGAGCGTCTTCGAAGAACACGCACCGATGCGCGGCAAGAAACGCCGCCACCTGTGGTTCACTGCGCCGCTTGACGACTTTGGCGACGTTGTCGATCTCGATCGCGTCGCGGACGCAGCGCAGGTCCTCCCGACTCGGATTGAGGTATTGCAGGCACAAGGCGATGGTGTCGATGCTGGCCTGCGCCTTGGGCTCGGCAATGACGAGCCCCCCGCCGGGCCCGCGGCGCATATACCCGATCGAGTGATACTCGAGCAGCCCCACCGCTTCCCGCAAGACCGCCCGGCTCACGCGGTAGCGCTCCAGCAAGGCTGTCTCGGCGCCGAAGACCGAACCGACCTGCCACCCGCTGACGGCGATATCGTCAGCGATGGCGGCCGCCAGCATCTCCGCGAGTTTGCCGCGTGGCGCCTCGCCGCCCGACCGGCGCACCCGGCGCGGTTTTCGCCTGTGGCTGCCGGTGCCGGGGTGATGCTGCTGCAGCCACGCGGTCACCGCCTCGATGTGCCGTTCGCTGAGCGTCTTGGCCCGCGCCGAATCGCCGGCGGTGACGGCTGCGGCCAGTTCGGAGTGGTCGATGTGCATCCTGTCGACCGCCTCGATGGCCTCATTGGCCGAATCTGTCTCCGATGCCAGGGCATACCGCGTGGTGAGCCGCATCAAAATGTCGATAAACAGTTGCAGCACCGGGTTTTTCGATTGCTCGGCCAGGGCTATGTGAAATTCGTCTCGCGGCGCGGGCAACCCGGGCTTCCATTGCGCTTCGCCACGCAACACCGCCCGCAGCCGAGCGATGCCGGCTTCATCTATCCGGTCCGCGGCAAGCGAGGCCGCCAACGGTTCGAGCACCATGCGTGCGTTGAGCAGGTCGTCCAAAGTCGTGCCGCGGTACTCGAGATAGATGATGACGGCGCGGGTGGCGGGTCCGGCATCCGGCTCGCAGGTGATCAGCCCGCCGCCCGGTCCTCGGCGCATCCGGGCAACCTGGTGGTGTTCGACCAGTCGAACGGCCTCCCGCAGCACCGATCGACTCACGCCGTAGCGGTGTTGCAGAGCCTGTTCAGAGCCCAGCGAAACACCGATGGTCCAGCCGCGGCGAACGATATCCGCCTCGATGTCGCGGGCAACCTTCGAAGCCAGTTTGTTCACCGCGCCGGTGGCCGGCTCGCGGCTCATCGAGTCAATCGCGCTCTCCTACGTTCAACAGGTAAGCAACATGCATCCGGCGACGGGGCCACCGCCGACCGAAACAACGCCGACCTCGGGGCGACTTGACACCTGCCGCTCCCCGGCCTCGCCGCGCAACTGCAAGCACCCTTCGTGCAGTGCCCAGTAGCCGTGCATGCGGCCGGCCGAGAGTTGACCGCCGTAGGTGTTCAGCGGCAGCTCCCCGTCCCGGGCGATCCGTGCGCCGCCCTCGACATAAAACCCGGCCTCGCCGTCGCCGCAGACACCCAGGGCTTCCAACCACGCAAGCGTGAGAAACGTGAAGCCGTCGTACAACTCGGCGACTTGGACGTCGGCTGGCTTCAATTCCGTCCGCGACCACATCTGCGCCGCGGCATCCGACATCGCCATCTTCGGGTAGTCCGCGCGGTGGAACCAGCCGCCGGCGCCGTCGGAACCGCCGATCGCCTCCACTGCCACCGCGCGGTGCGGGCAGTCGGCGGCGTACTGCGCATGTGACACGACGACCGCGATCGAGCCGTCGATGGGAACGTCGCAGTCCAACAGCCCGAACGGCGTCGACACCAGACGCGCCCCCAGGTAGTCGGCCATGGTCATCGGTTCGCGGTAAACGGCCCGGGGATTCAACGCGGCGTTGCGCCGGCCGTTGAGGGCCACCCAGCCCAGTTGCTCCTTGGTCGTCCCGTACAGCTCCATGTGGCGACGGCAGTTGAGCGCGAGCCAGTTGGCGGCCGAATACGCCTGTGCCGCAACAAGATCATTGACGTCATCGATTGCGCCGACCGCCGGCCGCGGCGCACCCGCCGGTGTCTCGAACATCCGCGCCAGCGGCGGTGCCGGCGCATTTTCCTGCGGTTTCACCCCGACGGTGCCGCCGAGCATCTGGATCGTCCGGTAGACCACCACATGGTGGGCGCGCCGCTCGGCGACGGCCCGGCATGCTGACATCACCGGACTGAGTAGGCCACCGGTGCCGAAACCCGATCCGCAATCCGCCGCGTCAATCTGCATTTGCGCATTGACATCTGCGGCCGGGGTGTCACCCAGCGTCGCGATGCCGTCGATGTCGAATGCGAGCAGACCCGCGTCCTCGATGGCAGCGCGTACCGCTTCCATAGTCAGCTCCAGGCCGGGAATGCCGGTCCGACGGCCGATTCGGGAGATGCCGATGCCGGACAAAATCGCGTCTTTTTCGAAATGCGCCATGTATACCGCCCGTCAGACCACACCTGCACCGCATCGACCAATAGAGTGTACTGTATTCGTCGTGCCGGACGATTCGCTGCTCATCGAATATTGCGACCGCTGCGCACGCTGGGTGCATCCGGCCACCGGCGAATGCCGTGAGTGCGGCAGCCCGCTGATCGCCCGCCCGGCTTCCGGGCGCGGCACCGTGTTCACCTACACCGTCAACTATCACCCGTACAACCCGGAAATCCCGGTTCCGTACGTGATCGCCATCGTCGAACTCGCCGAACAGCGGGACCTGCGGGTGGCCGCCAATATTGTTGGCTGCGAACCAGGTTCGGTCACCTGCGGCATGCCCGTGCAGGTCCAGCCGGAGAAGGGCAGCGGCGGCGCACCCTTGTTCGCGCCGGCCTGAGGGCTGCGGGCGCTAGTTGATCAGCGGGTCGCGCGGCATGCCCAGGATCCGCTCAGCGATTTGATTGCGGGTCACCTCGGAGGTACCGCCGGCGATCGCCATGCCGCGGGCGCCCATTATCAGCCGGCCAACCACCGCGCCGGGCCCGTCGGTCAGCGCGACCTCGGGTCCCACCAGCGCCGCCCAGATCGCGGCGCCGTCAACCATGTGTTCGGCCAGCTTCAGTTTGGTGATATTGCCTTCCGGGCCCGGACCGGCGCCCTCGACGCTGCGGGCGGCGCGGCGCAGGTTCAGCAGCCGCAGCGCATGATCGTCGGCGAGGAAGGAACCGACCCGGATGGTGGCCCCCGCCAAGCGACCTGATTGCTGCTGGGTCAGCTGCACCAGCGTGGGCGCCAGTCCGGCGTAGAAGGAACCACTGCCGCCGATGCTGACTCGCTCGTTGCCCAGCGTCGCGCGTGCGACCGTCCATCCTGAATTCGGCGCCCCGACGACGTCCTCGTCGCGAACGAACACGTCGTTGAAGAAAACTTCGTTGAATTCCGATCCGCCGGTGATCTGCCGCAATGGCCGCACCTCGACGCCCGGCCCCTTCATATCGATGATGACGGTGGTGATGCCGGCGTGCTTGGGGGCGTCGGGGTCGGTGCGCACGGTGGCCAGCCCGCGACTGCAGTACTGGGCGCCACTCGTCCATACCTTCTGACCGTTGATCTTCCAGCCGCCGTCAACCCGGGTGGCACGCGTCTTGACCGACGCCGCATCCGAGCCGGCCTCGGGCTCGGAGAACAACTGGCACCAGATCTCGTCCTGACGGAGCGCCTTCTCCACGAACCTTTCGATCTGCCAAGGGGTTCCGTGCTGGATGAGGGTCAAGATCACCCATCCGGTGATCGAGTAATCGGGGCGTTTGATGCCTGCCGCGCGGAACTCCTCCTCGATCACCAGCTGCTCTACCGCGTCGGCGGCCCGGCCCCAGGGCTTGGGCCAGTGCGGCATCACGTAACCCGTCTCGATCAGTTTGTCGCGCTGCGCCTCCTTGTCCAGGGCGGCGATGTCCGCGGCGTCCGCGCGGATCTGGGCGCGCAGCTCTTCGGCTTCCGACGGTAGGTCCAGGCTGTTTTCCCGGGTGGCACCGGCTGCGGTGCGCTCGAAGACATCCCGGGCCGGTGTGTCACCGCCGAACAGCGCCGCGATCGCCAGCGCCCGGCGCAGATGCAGGTGGGCGTCGTGCTCCCAGGTGAAGCCGATGCCCCCGTGTACCTGGATGTTGAGTTCGGCATTGCGGGCGTAGGCGGGCAATGCCAAGGCCGCCGCCACAGCAGCGGCCAACCGGAACTGCTCTTCATCCTCCGATGCTGCACGCGACGCATCCCATACCGCGGCCACCGCCGACTCGGCGGCCACCAACATGTTCGCGCAATGATGCTTCACCGCTTGGAAAGTCGCGATGGTGCGGCCGAACTGCTGGCGCACTTTCGCATAATCGACGGCGGCGTCGACGCAGTCCGACGCCCCGCCCACCGCCTCGGCGGCAAGCAGCGTTCGCGCCCGGGCCAATGCAGATTCGCGCGCCTCGGGTAGGACATCGGCGGCGGTGACGCTCACGTTCTGCAGGCGGACCCGCCCTGAACGCCTGGTCGGGTCGAAATTCTCCGGCACCTCGACCGACACACCGGCGCGGTCGCGTTCCAGCAGCAGAACGTCCTCACCCGCGGCGATCAGCAGCAGGTCGGCAAGCCCGGCACCCAATACGATCCCGGCGTCACCGTCGGCTACTCCGTCGGCAAGGCGAACCCGGCTGTCCAGGCCGATTCCGGCGGCGACGGTTCCGTCGATAAGCCCCGGCAGCAGGCGCGACTTTTGTTCGGCGCTACCGTCTTTGGCGATCACCGCTGACGCGATCACGGTGGGGACGAACGGCCCTGGGGCCACCGCGCGACCGAGCTCTTCGATCACCACCACGAGTTCGGGCAACCCGAACCCCGAGCCGCCGTGCTCTTCGTCGACGTGCAGGCCGAGCCACCCGAGCTCGACCAGGTTGTGCCAGAACCCCGGACGGGCCTCTTCGGCGGCATCGAGCAGCGACCGCGCCGCCCAGCGCGCTTTCTGCGAGATCAAGAACGCGCGGGCGACTCCGGCGAGTTCGCGATGGTCGTCGGTCAGTGCGATACCCATAAGGGCCCTCCTCGCCAGGCTGGTTGCCTTCCCCGCTCCGAGGGGAAGCGGGGCGGCTGCCTAAAGAGTGTACTTAATGCCGGGCGGGGAACCGCAGGGGTGTCTACTTGGGCGCGAAGCGCTGTCCGGCGTCCAGCCGTATGCATTGCCCGTTCAGCATCGGGTTGTCCACGATCGCCGCGGCCAGCTTGGCGTACTCGATGGGCCGGCCCATCCGCTTCGGGAACGCGGCGTCGCGGGTCAACGTGGCCGCCATCTCGTCGGGGACCATGGCCGTCAGCCCGGTCAAGAACAAGCTTGGTGCAATGGCCAGCACCCGGATGCCCATCGACCCCAGGTCGCGGGCCATCGTCAGGCACATCCCGGCGATCGCGGCCTTGGCGGCGGTGTAGGCGACCTGCCCGATCTGGCCCTCGAAGGCCGCGATCGAAGCGGTGTTGATGATGACGCCCCGCTCCTCGTCTTCGGGCTCGTTCTTGGCCATTTGCGCGGCCGCCAGCCGGCTGATGTTGAAGGTGGCGATGAGATTGAGGTCGATGACGGATTGGAAGGATTCGAGGTCGTGCGGGCCGGACTTGGTCAGCGTCCGCTTGGCGATGCCGCCGCCCGCGGTGGTCACCACGACGTGCAGGCCACCGAGCTTGTCGACCGCGGTCTGCAAGGTCTCCTCGGTGCCGGTGAAGTCGGTGACGTCGACCGGATAGAACGCACCGCCTCCCCCGGACAGGCCCTCGGCAACGGTCTTGCCGTCGGAATTCTCACGGTCGAGCACCGCGACCTGCGCGCCGCGCTCGGCCAGCAGCTCGGCGGTGGCCCGGCCCATGCCCGACGCGCCGCCGATCACGACCACCTTCTTCCCGTTGATCTCCATCGAGACCTCTCCTTTTGGGTTATCAGATCCCTGGCAACCTGTAACGTTACGTCGGCACGCTAGCGTGTCCGCGCCGAAGGCTTGTCACCGAGCCATGCCAAGCTGGCTTTCGTGCTCCTTTTCGACGTGGCGGCCACGTCGCTCGAGGTGGGCGGCACGTCGTCGCGCCTGACCAAAGTCGCCCGCATCGCCGACCTGCTGCGCTTAGCCGCGCCCGATCCGGAAGTGGTCACGATCGTCGTGTCCTGGCTCTCCGGCGAGCTGCGGCAACGCCAGATCGGCGTCGGCTGGGCGTCGTTGCGCATCCGTCCAGCGCCGGCGTCAGATCCGCTCCTGACCGTCACCGGCGTCGACGCCACCTTCGGCCAAATCGGCGCCGTCTCCGGCAAGGGCGCACAGGCACGGCGCACCGAGCTCGTCGCGCGTCTCTTCGCCGCGGCCACCGAACCAGAGCAGACCTTCCTGCTTCGGTTGCTGGGCGGTGAGCTGCGCCAGGGTGCGCTGGGCGGGGTGATGGCCGACGCGGTCGCCAAGGCCGCCGGGCTCCCGGTCGCGTCGGTGCAACGCGCCGCCATGCTGGGCGGGGACCTGCCGGCGGTCGCGGCCGCCGCCCTGTCGGGCGGAGTCGCGGCACTGGACGCGTTCACTCTGCGAGTCGGCCGGCCGGTCGGCCCGATGCTGGCCCAGACGGCGACCAGCGTGCACGATGCGCTCAAAAGACACTGTGGCACAACCATTTTCGAAGCTAAACTGGACGGCGCCCGCGTGCAGATTCACCGCGCCGGCGACGAGGTCACCGTGTACACCCGAAGCCTCGACGACGTCACCGCCCGGCTACCCGAGGTGGTGGAGGCGGCGCTGGCGCTGCCGGTGCGCGACCTGATCGCCGACGGTGAGGCGATCGCGCTGCGACCGGACAACCGGCCGCACCGCTTCCAGGTCACCGCATCCCGGTTCGGCCGATCGGTCGATGTGGCCGCAGCACGGGCAACCCAGCAATTATCGGTGTTCTTTTTCGACATCCTGCACCGCGAGGGGGTGGACCTGCTCGACGCGCCGACCACCGACCGGCTGGCCGCGCTGGATGCGCTGGTGCCGGCCGTGCACCGGGTCGATCGGCTGGTGACGGCAGACCCTGCCGAGGCCGCCCGCTTCCTGGACGCAACGCTGGCCGCCGGTCACGAAGGCGTGCTGGCCAAGTCGCCGGCGGCACCGTACCAGGCGGGCCGGCGCGGAGCGGGCTGGCTGAAGGTCAAGCCGGTGCACACACTGGATCTGGTGGTGCTCGCGGTGGAATGGGGATCGGGACGCCGTCGCGGCAAGCTCTCCAACATTCATCTCGGCGCGCGTGATCCGGCGAGCGGTGAATTCGTCATGGTGGGAAAGACTTTCAAGGGTATGACCGACGCCATGCTGGACTGGCAGACCGCGCGGTTCACCGAACTCGCCGTCAATGGCACCGACGGCTATGTTGTCAGGCTGCGCACCGAGCAGGTGGTAGAGGTGGCCTTGGACGGCGTGCAGCGCTCGTCGCGCTACCCCGGGGGCGTGGCGCTGCGGTTTGCCCGGGTCGTTCGCTACCGCGACGACAAAAGTCCGGCGGAAGCCGACACCATCGACACCGTGCGCGCGCTTTACTGAAACACCCATTGTCAGGTTTGCGCGCGTAGGGTTTCCGCCGTGGCAGTTAACGAGCGCGACAAAGACGTCAGCTACATCCGCACCCACGAACACCTACCGCCGGTCGCGATCATCGACCGCTCCCCCATCACTTTTCGGCACAAGATCATCTTCGGCGTGATCGCCGTGATCGGGGCCATCGCGTGGGCGATCATCGCCTTCGCTCGCGGCGAGACGGTCGACGCCGTCTGGTTCGTGGTCGCGGCGATCTGCTCGTACATCATTGCTTACCGGTTCTATGCCCGGCTGATCGAGATGAAGATCGTCCGCCCGCGTGACGACCACGCCAGTCCGGCCGAGGTTCTCGACGACGGCACCGACTACGTCCCGACCGACCGCCGGGTGCTGTTCGGCCATCACTTCGCCGCGATCGCCGGGGCAGGACCTCTCGTCGGCCCGGTGCTGGCCACCCAGATGGGCTACCTGCCGGGCAGCATCTGGATTGTCGTCGGCGCGGTGTTCGGCGGCTGCGTGCAGGATTACCTGGTGTTGTGGATCTCCACTCGGCGGCGCGGCCGTTCCCTGGGCCAGATGGCCCGCGACGAACTGGGCGCCGCGGGCGGGGCCGCCGCCCTCCTTGGCTGCCTGGTCATCATGGTGATCCTGATCGCGGTCCTGGCGCTGATCGTGGTGAAAGCCCTGGCCGAAAGCCCCTGGGGGGTGTTCTCCATCGCCATGACCATCCCCATCGCCCTGTTCATGGGCTGCTATCTGCGCTTCCTGCGTCCCGGGCGGGTATCGGAAGTATCGGTGATCGGCTTCGCGCTGCTGATGCTCGCCGTGGCGTCCGGCAGTTGGGTCGCCGAAACCTCTTGGGGCGCAGCCTGGTTCACCCTGTCCCCGGTGACGCTGTGCTGGTGTCTGATCATCTACGGTTTCGCCGCGTCGGTGCTGCCGGTGTGGTTGCTGCTTGCGCCGCGCGACTACCTCTCGACGTTCATGAAGGTCGGCGCGGTCGGGCTGATCGCGCTCGGCATCTGCGTCGCACACCCGCAGATGCAGGCCCCCGCAATCTCCCAGTTCGCCACCAAGGGCAACGGTCCGGTGTTCGCCGGTGCGCTATTCCCATTCCTGTTCATCACCATCGCGTGCGGTGCACTGTCGGGATTTCACTCGCTGATCTCGTCCGGGACGACACCGAAGCTGCTGGAGAAGGAAGGTCAGATGCGGCTGATCGGCTACGGCGGCATGCTCACCGAGTCCTTCGTCGCCGTCATGGCGCTGATTACCGCGTCGATCATCAATCAGCACCTGTACTTCGCCCTCAACGCCCCGGCCGCGCAGACCGGCGGCACGGCTGCGACCGCCGCCCACTACGTCAACGGACTCGGACTGTCGGGCGCGCCGGCGACCGCGGACGAGCTCAACCAGGCAGCCGCCGCCGTGGGCGAGAAGTCCATCGTGTCGCGTACCGGGGGTGCACCAACCCTGGCGTTCGGCATGTCCGAGGTGTTGCAGCGGGTCTTCGGCGGCGCTGGGCTCAAGGCGTTCTGGTACCACTTCGCGATCATGTTCGAGGCGCTGTTCATTCTGACCACCGTCGACGCCGGGACCCGGGTCAACCGCTTCATGCTCTCCGACACGCTGGGTAATTTCGGTGGCCCGTTGGCAAAGCTGCGAAACCCGAGCTGGCGCCCCGGTGTATGGGTCTGCAGCCTGGCCGTGGTGGCCGCGTGGGGCAGCACGCTGCTGATGGGCGTGACCGATCCGCTGGGCGGGATCAACACCTTGTTTCCGCTGTTCGGTATCGCCAACCAGCTCCTGGCGGCCATCGCGCTGACCGTCGTCACCGTGGTCGTCATCAAGAAAGGCCTGCTGAGGTGGGCGTGGATCCCCGGGGTTCCGCTGCTGTGGGACCTGGCCGTCACGCTGACCGCGTCGTGGCAGAAGATCTTCTCCGGAGATCCCGCAGTCGGGTACTGGACCCAGCACTTCCAGTATCAGGCGGCGAAGAACGCCGGAAAGACGGCGTTCGGCTCGGCGAAGAACGCCCATCAGCTCGACGACGTCATCCGCAACACCTTCATCCAGGGGACCCTGTCGATCCTGTTCGCGCTGGTCGTCGTCATCGTCGTGGCCGCGGGAATCACGTTGGCACTCAAGGCTATTCGGGGCGGCGGCAGGCCCTTGACGGAGGAGCACCCGCTGCCGTCGAAACGGTTCGCCCCGGCGGGCCTGATCCCCACCGCCGCCGAGCGAGACTTGCAGCAGCAGTGGAGCGCCGCGTCGCGACGTTCCGAGCCGGACGGTCTCGCGGTCGGAGCGCACCGGAGCGCGCCGGGCCAAGACGGCGAGCCGGGCAGCCTGGGGGTAGCCGGAGCGCGCACAAACGAGTAGTCAACTACTCACGACTGCAGGTGCTCGTCGGTTTTACGGTGGTTGCACCATCGACCGACTCATCCGGTCATCGATGCCGTACCGGAAACGAGGTAACCCAAATGTTGGTCTCATCAGCCGAAGTCACCGGCAAAGCGGACGCCGTCGACGAGCCTCTTCCTCAATCGCCCTCGGCCGGACCGGCGGTAAAGGCGCCGTCCACCGAGGTTTTGATCACCACACAGCAGGTGGTGTTCAGCACCGCGGCCGCGCGCGGTACCCGCCGGCCGAGCGCCCGCGACCGGTTCGTCGCCATGGTGCGGCGGATGTGGGCGACGCCGTTATGAGCGTGCTTATCGCCGCGGCCTCCGCTGTGCTGATGTTGGTAGTCGCAAAAGGGATCTACGAACTGCAGTACTGGCTTGAGCGGAGCAACTACCGGCGTCATTTCGAGGATTGAGCGCGCCGCGCGCCGGCGGGGGCCGGCCCGCGGCGCGCCGGACAAAAATCCTGTTCCGACGACCCTTCGCGGTCCTAAGATTGCGCGATGAGAGTCGGTATCGACTTCGGCACCACCCACACCGTCGTCGCGGCCGTCGATCGTGGCAATTACCCCGTGGTGTCCTTCGATGGCGTGGACACGTGGCCTTCCTTGATCGCCGCCAACGCCGCCGGGGACCTGCGCTTCGGACCGGACGCCGCCGCCGTCCGGCAGGACCCGGCGTGGTCGGTGCTGCGGTCGTTCAAGCGCCTGCTCAACGAGGCCGGGCCCCAGACCGAGGTGACGCTGGCCGGACGGAACCATCGACTGGCCGAGCTGCTCACCGGCTTTCTGGCACGGCTGAAAGACGACCTCGAGCGTCGCTCGAACGCCACCCTCACGCCCGGCGAGCCCCTCGAGGCCGCGATCAGCGTGCCGGCCAACGCATCCAGCGCCCAGCGCCTCCTGACGCTGGATGCCTTCCTGGCGGCTGGTTTCCACGTCGTCGCGCTGCTCAACGAGCCCTCCGCCGCCAGCCTGGAGTACGCGCACCGGTACCGCTCCACCATCACCGCCAAGCGGGAGTACGTCCTGGTCTACGACCTCGGCGGCGGCACATTCGACGCGTCGTTGCTGCGGATGACCGGCCACGCCCACGAGGTCGTGATCAGCGAGGGCATCCAGCGCCTCGGCGGGGACGACTTCGACGAGGCAATCCTGGAGCTTGCGTTGTTCCGGTCCGACCTGCCGGAGGTGGATGCGGCCACGCGTGAGGTGCTGAGGGAGGAGTGCGCGGCCCGCAAGGAGGCAGTCGGCCCGCAGACGCGCCGCTTCCTGATGGACCTCTCGGCAGTGGACCGGCCGCCGTTCTCCTGCGCCGTCGACGACGTCTACTCCGTTTGCGCACCGCTTGTCGACAAGACGATGACTCTGCTGGACCGCGTCCTGCACGCGCCGACGCCGAGCCGGGACGTGACGTGGTCGGAGGTGGCCGGCATCTACGTGGTGGGCGGCGCGGGGAGTTTCCCGCTGGTTTCCCGGATGCTGCGCACCACCTTCGGCGAAAAGCGGGTGAAACGCTCGCCGCATCCCTTCGCGGCCACGGCCATCGGGCTCGCCGTCTTCCTCGACCAAGAGGCGGGATTTGCGTTATCCGAACGCTTTTCGCGGAACTTCGGGGTCTTCCGCGAGGCGGAGGCCGGCGCCGACGTCGTGTTCGACCCGATCGTGTGCAAAGACGTATCACTCCCGGCCGAGGGCCAGGCCCCCCTCGTGGTCCAACGGACCTACCGGGCGGCGCACAACATCGGCCACTTCCGGTTCGTGGAGTGCAGCCGACTCGTCAACGGGCGCCCCGACGGGGACGTCACGCCCTACGACCCGGTGCTGTTCCCTTTCGACCCAAAGCTTTTCGACCGTGACGACCTCGGGCGCCAGCCGGTCGGCCGGTGGAACGACGGACCCGACGTGGAGGAGCGCTACGTCATCGCCCCCACCGGTGCGGTGGAGGTGACTCTGACGACCCGGCCCGCCGGCTACAAGCGCACCTTCCGCCTGGAGCGGTGCGCCTCGGCGATGGCCTGACCCGCCGATGGAGCTGTACGACGTGATGCGGACGACGTTCGCGGCGCGCGAGTTCACCGACGACCCGCTGCCGGACGACGTGCTGTGGCGCATCTTCGACAACGCGCGGTTCGCCCCGAGCGGCGGCAACCGCCAGGGTGTCCACATCACCGTGGTGCGCGATCCACAGGACCGCCGCCGGCTCGCCGAGCTGGGCTCGGCCGCCGCCCGCCGCTACTTCGCCCAGCTGCAGGCCGGCGAAAACCCCTGGAATCCGGTGCATCCCAGCGGCGTCCCGCAGGACGTCATCGACCACACCGAGATTCCCGACGCGTTCGTGGCGCCGATTGTCAAAGCGCCTGTGGTATTGGTCTTTTCGGTCGATCTGAGCGTAGTCGCCTCGGTCGACCAGGACCTGGACCGGGTCGGTGTGGCCAGTGGGGCGTCGGTCTATCCGCTGGTGTGGAACATCCTGTTGGCCGCGCGCAACGAGGGCTTCGGCGGAACGATCACCACCACGGCCATCGCCGAAGAGGAGCACGTGCGCCGACTGATGGGTATCCCAAACCGGCACGCGGTCGCCGCGGTCGTGCCGCTCGGCAAACCGGTGCGGCAGCTGACCAAACTGCGCCGCCGGCCGGTCGCCGAGTTCGTCACCCGCGACCACTTCGACGGTCCGGCATTCGGAACCTGACGCGCGAGATTCGACCGATTCCGGCACCGGTCCGGTTCTGGCGCAAATTGATTGGGCTGGCTGCCCTATTCGATGGCATCGGCATAGATGTCAAGGAGCCGGAACCTCGTCGCGTCGAGATACTCGCCGAGAACCGCGATAACACGCTTCTGCAGCTCGTAACCGAGTTCGTGGTCCTCTTCGCATTTTCCGCGCAGACACTTGCCGTCGAAGCCGATGACGCGCGCGTCGTCTCAATGGTGCGCGCGTCGAACCGCGAGTTGTACGGCGGAACCAACCACGACCAGCCGAGGATGTCCCCGTCTCCGAGCGTCTGCACCGTCAAGCTGCCACGGCCCAGAAACACTTTCGCGCCCCTCGGGTTGGGACAGATCCGCCTGGACCGCGACGGCCCGACCGCCGGCCGCCACGATCTCATCGCGGGTCTGGCTCAGTGACCCCTGGTATTTGGGATCGGGGTCGCTCGTGCGGACGGTCAGTGCCACCGTGGCACCCTCCGCCGCAAGCCGCGCTGCGATCGCCTTGCCCAGCCCCGGCTGCTTCCGGACCAGGGCCACCTTCCCGTCGCACTTTTGGTCAGCACCCATAATCGACCTCCTCCGGATCGCCCGCTCGCAGGGAAAATGGCTTCTCCGAATTAGAGAATGTCATTATCAGCAGCTGTGCGGAAGTGTGTCGCGGCGCCCCACGGATGATGGCCTAAATCGTGGGGAGTATTGGCATGGTGGCCACTCCTCATGTCGCGGCACAGGCGTGCGCAGCTATCTTTCGCCGGGTGCCCAACGGGTCAATCGTTACGCACCCAGATCAAGGCACACAGCCACGAACGCGACCAGACCTGTGTGATCTTCGTACGGCGCGCATCCTGCGGAACGTTAATGGTGGTGGGGCGCCGCGCCGGGCGGCAACTTCACCTCACCCAAACCGACATAACGGATCTGTTTACCGGCATCGGACATATTGATTTTCACAATACATTCCGACACGACCCGAGCCGATTGATGGACTGCCTTGGTTGGAGGGATTTACAGACAATGCCGGAGTCGAAGTCAGCAATTGATCGACTATCCCGGGCGTCGGCATCCCAAAAGAGTCTGTATCCGCGTGCGCTACGCCGGTGCCGCCCGCGAGAGCCATGACGCTCATCGCTCCGGCCAGTAGTCTGCGAGCACAGGTGTGAGGTTTCATTGCCGCCCTCTCTATCCTCTGCCCCCGATCACGGGCTAGCAAGACAATTCTAGCTGGCCTGGCAAACGCAGCGAGCGCAGAAGGTCTGGCCACGCCGACGACCGCCACCGGTTCCCCTAAGCATTCCGCACCCATATCCCGTAACAGTTACGAACGCACAACAACTTAGGTGGGTCGGCCCGCAAATTTCGCAACCCGAATCGGATGGTGCATACGGTGTCGCCCGTGAGGTCGATTGCCGTGGTCGTTCGTCGCGCTGCGATCCTCGCGTTCTGCGTCATCGTGTCAGTGGCCGTGGCGCCTATAACGGCCGCTGATCCTGACTCTGAGCCTGCCGCTGACGCGGTGGCACCTGCCGATGGGGCGGTGCCCTCGGCCGATCCAGTGACCTTCAACACTGATGACGGCTGGGTCCTGTCCCTCGGGGCGAAGGACGAGTCGCAAGTTCCCGTGGCGCCGTTGACCACTGCGGTCTCGTCTCGCGAATACCTCGCCCGCGGAACATTTGTCGCTTCGCTGAAAGGAGCGGAAGAGCCTCACGGCGTCCTCGAGGTGGGTTACGAGATCGGCTGCGGAATCGATATGAGCTCGTCCAACGGCGTCACGATGGCGGGTAGCGCCGGCCTCAACCCGGGCCTCGGCTTCCCGTTGGCCGGTGGCTTTATCCCGTTGGTTACCACGCCGATAAACGGCGTGCTGACAGTCGGGCTCAAGCCCGGCATCATACTGGTGGTGCCGGTGGCTAAGAAAGAATTCAAGGGTCCAAATCCGCGAGTCATAATCACAGGCTTCCACGTCAAGATTGACGGATGCGTGGGGCAGTCGTTCATCCGCTCCTACGCGACTCTGACTCAAGTTACCGATGAATCCGACGTGGTGCTGTCCTACGTCGGCGTCACCAAAGCCGTTTGATCGTGGTGGTCGGTGCCGATTTAGACCGTTACCACTGCGAGATTTGAGCCCTGCGTGCATGGGCAGCAATGCCTTTCGGGTTCAGGGCCCAAATTGTGGGAACTATGGCATTCCAGCCAACCCCGCCATCGGCGTGTCGGCCATAACGCAAACACCATGCAGGAAGTTCCCGATCTCCCAGACAACTGCCCTTGCACAGGCCGCGATCCGATTCGCGCAGTCCACCGAGTCGCCATCGGTGTTCAACCACAGTGTGCGCAGATATTTGTTCGGGGAACTGCTCGCAGCACGTGAGGGGATGCGCCCGGACGCCGATTATGCAAGCGAGGCTTTGTTTTTGGGCTGCGTACTCCACGATCTGGGCGTCGGCGCGGCCGCCCCCGGCGAGGAGCGGTTTGAGGTGGAGGACGCGGCAACACCGACGGCAACACCCTGCTAGAGCTTGCGGCGTCGCACGGCCGCTGGGGCGACTGATATCAGCGCTTAGCGTTGACCGCGTAGGGCGTCGATCGCGTAGCTTCCCCCGCCCGTGAAGACAAGCAGGAAGAAGCCAAAGCAGAAGAGTATCGACAAGGCTCCGCCATTGCCCGCCGGCGGATCACCGATGGGCCACAGCGACCGCGGCTGATGCATCCAGAAATAGGCGACCGCCATTTCGCCCGCGGCAATGAACGCGGCGGCACGGGTGAACAAGCCGATTGCGATCAGGAGTCCGGCGACGAATTCGATCAAGCCCGCGTACCAGCCGGGCCAGGTTGCGAAGCCCACGGGCCGGGTGGGATGGACCAGCCAGCCGAAGAGGATCATCGACCCGTAGGCGGCGAAAAGCAGCCCATAGACCAACCGAAACAGGCTCAGCACCGCCGGCGCGAACTGGGCGAGACGGTCGTTGAGAGTTTCCCTCACCACGCAGACGTTACGGCCGCGGCCCAGTCGAGCACACGCCGCCACAGCCGACGCCGACTCGACGCCATGTTGTGGCAGTGCGCGCTGTCGGGCAAGACGACGGTGGTGATGTCCGGGCTGCGGCAATACAGGGCCGCCTCGGCACGTGGATTCGGTGAGACGTCAGCGGCGCCGTAGCCGATGAGCACCGGAACGTCGATCCGTGCGGCGTGGTCGGCAACGACACCGGGGATCATTGCAGTGCCGAACACGCTGCGGGACGGGCGACTTTGCGATCACGCAGCCGGCCGCTACCACGTCGGCCGGGATGTCGGAAGGTGAAACCAGCTCTGCAAGTAGCAGCGAGCGACCTCATACCGCCGAGTCGGCGTGACATTTCTGGGTTAGTCACCCACGGTCGACCAGGCTAAACCTGGCCGACCTAGGACGCTCCCGCTCACGAGATCACGTCCCGGCTCTCTCCAACCAAGGTGCCGGTCCGATGAAACCGGCTGTGGGCCACGTAAAGTGGCTGGTCGCAGCGTTGACGATCCGAAGTAGCCACTGCCAACGTTACGCCGGGCCACTTCACCCCATCAACGAAAAGTTGGTCTGATCGTGAACTTCGCCCTCACCAAGCGAAGCTAGCGCGGGCCCTCGAAATAGGGTTCGGGCAAAGCGGAGAGGATCTGCCGGGCAAGCTCGCCCCGGCTCTCCGGTGTTGCGGCCCGGGCGATGAATGCGGGATCCAGGTTCAGCGGTGCGACATGTTGATTGGTACAGCCGAGGGTCGCCAGTCCGGGGTAACTGGAAAACAGCGACTGCTGAACGATCGCCAGGTAGCCACCCAGCGAATGCGCCACGGCCACGGGGGCGCGTCGTCGCCGATCGAGGCCGGCAGCGCGCGGACGGCGCTCGCCAGTGCCGCGGCGATGTCAGCGAAGCCGAAACCTCTTGCGGGCCGCGAACTTTTGCCGGTGACCAACGGATCGATCGTCACAAACGGCATAGCCGTTCTCGGCGGCGAATTCGGCGAAGCTGTAGCCGCGATGGCCGGGTATGTGTAGGTCCCAGTAATCGCGGCTGTAAGTTCCCCGGCAGGCAGACGAGCACTAGGTGGGTGGCCACGCCGCCGTCCGCCGGGTAATGGGTCGCCGCCAACGAAGCTTGCTCGCCGACCACGTCACTGACGTCGAAGCGCATCGGTCGTGGGGCAACGATCATGGCCCACCTTCCGTCTCAGCCGCCTTGTTTCCACCGTCGTAGCAGGAACGCACCCTCGTGTGGATCGGAATGAGCGATGAGTGAAGACTCCACCCCTGAACAATCGAGTCCGGGAGAGCGCGCCGCACAGGTCGAACGCCGGGTGAAGGAACTCCGGCAGCGGAGGGCCGAGTTGGCCGCCGGCAAGCGGCCCTCTCCCGAGTCGGTGAACGTGGCGCGTGACCGTGCGGCGGACTCGCTGCGCCGCGCCAAAGAGGCGCACCACGCCGCGGCGCAACGGCACGAGGAGTTGGCGCGGGTGCACGAGCAAACCGCCAACACGTACCAGCGCGCCGCCTTGGCTGGAAATGGCTCCTCCGCCCGCCTCCGGCGAGCGGCCGATCAGCACTGGCAGGCCGCCCACGACAGCCACCTCGATGCCGTGGAGGACGAGGCGCAGTACGAGGACCCGAAGAAGTCGTCGGCAGGCTAGTTCTTTGACGTACGTACTCCTTCTCTGCGCGATCTTCGCCGAGGTCGTCGCGACCAGCCTGCTCAAGGGCACCGAGGGCTTCACCCGACTGTGGCCGACCGTCAGCTGTCTGGTCGGTTACGCCGTATCCTTCGCGCTGCTGGCGTTGTCGATCTCGCGCGGCATGCAAACGGACGTCCCCGGGCTGCGGGAGTTGTTGGATCGCATCGTGGGCGACGGCTGGCTGACCGACCTGGGTCGGCTGCGCGGACTGGAGCCCTTCGTCGACGACGCCGCCTTCCGCCGGGAATGGCGGGACATCAAGCGCAACAACAAGGCCCGCCTGGCCCGATACATCCGCTCGGTGGCGGACGTCGAGCTCATTCCCGACTGGATGTTCGACGTCCAAGTCAAGCGCATCCACGAGTACAAGCGCCAGCACCTCAACGTCCTGCACATCGTCGCGCTGTACCACCGGCTCAAGCAGAATCCCAGGTTGTCGATTCCGGAGCGGGCGTTCATCTTCGGCGGTAAGGCCGCTCCCGGCTATTTCATGGCGAAGCGGATCATCAAGCTGATCAACGCCGTCGGTGAGACCGTCAACGCGGATCCGGAAGTCAACCGGTTCCTCAAGGTCGCCTTCGTGCCGAACTTCAACGTGCAGAACGCGCACATGATCTACCCGGCCGCCGACCTGTCCGAGCAGATCTCCACCGCGGGCAAGGAGGCATCGGGCACCGGGAACATGAAATTCATGATCAACGGCGCCCTGACCATCGGCACCCTCGACGGGGCCAACGTCGAGATGCTCGAAGAGGTCGGGGCGGAGAACTTCTTCCTATTCGGCCTCACCGTGCAGGAGGTCGAGGCGATCAAGGCCAAGGGGTACCGCCCCGGCGAATACATCGACGGCAATGACGAACTGCGCGCAGTGCTGGATTTGATTGCGGGCGGGACCTTTTCGCACGGCGACACCGAGGTGTTCAAGCCGCTGGTCGACAACCTCCGCTACGAGGACCCGTTCCTGGCCTGCGCCGACTACGCGTCGTACGTCGACTGCCAGGACCGGGTGAGTGCCGCCTGGCGGGACAGGGAGGCGTGGACGAAGATGTCCATCCTCAATACGGCTCGCAGCGGCAAGTTCTCGTCGGATCGCGCCATCACCGAGTATTGCGACGACATCTGGAACGTGTGGCCGCTGACGGTCAAGATTTAACCGTTCGATGGCGCGGGCACGGCTGAAACCATCCCACCCATGTGAGGCCGGCCGCGCCATGCCGCGGTACTGGATCGGCACCGGTGACCAGCGCCACCTTACCCGCCAGCAGGTCGGCCCGGAACGGGCTGCGGTGATCGCTCAACAGGCCTCCTTTCGGTGCCCGGCAGTGGACGTTTCGGCCGTCCACAGCAAAGATGGAAAAGTGACACGACGATTCCGTGGGGTGCTACTGGCCCCGTTGGCCCTGGCGCTGGCAGTGCTGCTCGCGCCCGCAGCCTCGGCTGACACCTATACAGACCAGCTGGTCGACAAATTCAACGCCCAGACGCATGTGGTGGCCGATCCCGGAGCCAGACCGCCGTTGCAGAACCCCGACGCGCTGAACGACCAGATCTTGACCAGCCGGTGGACATGGAGTCCCGCGCCCCCGATCTGGGTGGCAGCGGTGGCGCCCAGTCAGACGGGTGTGACGACGGCGGATGCCGTCCACAACGTCATCCTGGGGCGTAATCCGGAATTCAGCGGAGTGATTCTGGTTATCGATGCCAAGGGCTACCATGTGCGCGCCTACAACGTGCCCAAGGCGATCGCCGACAGCGTGGACCCATTGATGAGTCAGTCGGCCAGGGATCACCGAAACGACCCGTACGGCGCGAGCAGTGAATTCGTCAGCAAGCTGTCCGCTGTCAATGTGTCCTCTGGTGCGCCGGTGCGGACCTCTCCGGTGGTGAACCAGCGGCACAGCAGCTGGACGTGGCTGTGGGCGATGCTGGTCATCATCGGCGTTGCCCTGGCAGCAGCTGGCCTGGTCTGGTTTACCGCGAGCCGGACTCGCAAGCGCGGCAAGGACGCCCAGGCGCGCGAGCAGATTAAGCAGGAATTGATCACCGCCGCCGGTGACGTGAGCGATCTCGATAGCGCAGTGATGAGCAATAGCAGCGCGGACGTCAGCGCTGAGTCGTTGAAAGCCAACTCCAGCTTGTACGACGCCCGCAAGGCCTACGAGGCAGGTGACTACGGCGCGGCACGGGCGCATTTGCGCGTCGTGCAGTCCACCGTGGCCAAGGCCAACCAGAAACTCAACCCGGGGCGACCTGCGCCCAACGTTTCCGCTGTGACCTCGGTGCCGCAGGAGGACCGCCAGCAGGCCTCGGTGCGCACGAGAAACCCCGACACCGGGGAGTACGTGACGATCAACAACAACAACTACAGCACCACCCCGCAGCCGGGGTACCCGCACTACTACGGCGGCGGCTACTACAACGGGATGTTCTTCTACCCTGGCTACTATCCGTACGCGTTCTGGGGTCCGGGGTGGGGTTGGGCCCTCACCGACGTCCTGCTGATGGACGCGCTGCTGGATGACCATTGGGGCGGCAGCTATGAACGCGGCTTTGAAGCGGGTCGCGACTCGGCATATGCGGACACCAGCTATGACAGCGGCCAAAGCGCCGGCTACGACAGCCAGCAAGCCGATGTGGGATTCGCCGGAGGCAACGACGCCTCATACTCCGGTGGCGGTGACGTCGGCTTCGGCGGCAACGACTACGGCGGTGGGTATGACTCCGGTGGCGGCAGTTGGGATTTCGGAGGTGGATCTGATTCCGACGGCGGCAGTTGGGATTTCGGCGGCGGCTCGGACTTCGGGGGCGGGTCGGATTCCGGCGGCGGAAACTTCGGGTTCTGAGCCGAGCATCCGAAGGGATACCGAACGCCAGGGAAGCTAGTTCGGCTGCGAGTCGGATTCGCTATCGAGGCGCTTGGGCTGGCCGATGTCGGTACGCCGCCATTGACAACCGGCTTCGTCTTCGTAATCGACTGTGACGCCCAGGCCGTACTGAGGGTCGGTCGTTATGTAGGCCATGGCCGTGTGCTGATTCGGTGGCAGGGTGCGCCGCCACCCGCTTGCCACCAATTGTCGGCTGCCATCCTCGGACAAACGTGGCCACGCTGCGCCGATGGGCCGCAAGACGACTTCATCGATCGGCCCCGCGCTGGTCGCTTGCCGGCAAACGTCGGCAACTTCAATGCCGTTGGCATCGAAGGCCGCAACATCGACGGCAACGATCGTGATCGCAGCTTTGCTCGTATTGTCGATTCTGACCGTCCACCACACATCGCCGGACATCGGCGTTCTGACGCAAGGACGGAACGACCTTGCGGGCTTGAGCGGCAACGCGTTGCCCTCGGGCTCGACGCAACGCATCCATCTGGGCCTTGTGACGTCGTCGTGCTTCCACCGCTTTCCTCGGCTCCCGGACGACAGCAACATACAGCGCGATGAGCACACCGATGGTGGTTGCAACCGCCGCGATCGCTTGGGTTGCTTGAAGCCAGGGCATCACGAAGCTCTCCAACGTCAGGAAGCGATCGCCGAGTGGTCTGGCCGCGGATAGTCGTCGTAGAACCCCGCGCCGGATTTGACGCCCAACCGGCCTCCGCAGGTAGCTACGTAATACTCGGCGCGGGCCTTCGGGGTACTCCGGATGCTCGTCTCCCAGCTGCCGCCCGATCCCTCCGTGACGTCGGCCTCACGAGAACCCTTGTGGTGCAACGTCAAATAGTCATCGGCGCTGTTTTTGAAGACCTTTGACCGGCCCGGTCCGAAGTCGGTGAGCCCGGCGATGAACAGATCGGGGGTCGATGCGGTCGACGCATGAAAGTGGATCACGGACATGAGTTATTCCTCTTCCCGTACAGGGTTTCGCGCCATCTGGCGCCTGCACCGAGGATGAGCGCGCGCTATCCGTTTTCATATTCCGGCGAACGGACCGGCAAGGCAGCCCCCATCCATACGTGGGACCAACGGGGACACCCTTCGGCCGCACTGACGACTTATGATCGAACGATGTCCGGCAATGCTGGTGGCCTACTCGATGCCGTGCTGGCAGCGCACGGAGGGCTTGATCGCTGGCGGCAATTCAGCTCGATAAAAACGACCATCATCAGCGGCGGCGAGCTGTGGCAGATCAAAGGCCAACCGCAAGATCCTGCACCGCGACGGATGACCGTTGCGCTGCAACACGAATGGGCTTCGGTGCGACCGTTTGGCGCTGCGGACCAAAAGACCGACTTCACGCCGGAACACATAGCCATCGAAAAGCTTGACGGCCGAGTGGTCGCCGAGCGAAACAACCCGCGCGAATCGTTCGCCGGGCACGCCTTGACGACGCCGTGGGATGCACTGCAGCGCGCCTACTTCAACGGCTACACGCTGTGGACGTATTTGACCACTCCATTCCTGATGACTCTGCCCGGATTCACCACAGCCGAAATCGAGCCGGTCGAGGACCATGGCGAGCGCTGGGTTGGACTGCAGGTGTGCTTCCCGCAGCAGTTCGCCAGCCACAGCCGCCTGCAGGAGTTCTACTTCGGCAGCGACTTCTTGCTGCGCCGCCATGACTACCGCGTCGACGTCGCCGGCGGCTTCTCAACGATCCAATACGTTTACGACATCGTGGAGGCCGACGGGATCAAGCTGCCATCCAAGCGTCGGGCCTACCGCTGCGACGACGACGGACAACTGCTGGCTGACCAGCTCACGGTGTCGATCGACGTCAGCGACATCCACCTGAGCTGAGAACGAATGCGCTGAGGTAGCGTCGTGGGAGTCTTCGACCAGTCGGGCGGCGAAGCAAGGACGGGCATATGTACTCGGATCTGTTCGGATTTCTGACCGTGCTGGCACTTGCGCTGGCATTGATATTCGCCGCCATTGCCGCTGTTTACGTGAAACGGCTAGAGGGCCGGGTGCCTTTGCCAATGAGCGACGAGGTAGGCAGCGCCAAAGCGGTTGTTCGTAAAGCGCGCAAGCGCGAACCAATGTCGCGCGAAGAGTTGGATTACGCGAAGCAACTCGCCGCCGATCGTAGCCACCCGATGACGTTCTGCATACCCGGTGCGCTGTTCATGGTCGGATGCTTTTATGTGTTCGGCAGTCTCTACCACTTGCACGGGGCGACGCCGTCGGAGCGGACATTTCTCGGAGTGTTCCCGATGTTGGCCTCCATGAATTTCACGACCCAGATTCTCCGCAGCGCAAGGTTGAAGAGGCGCCTGCGGAAGATGCCCTGACAGCACGCGGCCCTATGACCCGCAGTTGAGTACCGCACGCCTCCGCGGTCACATTCCGGCCGCCGTGCCGATAGTGTCTATGTCCATTGGATACATGAGCGTCTACTATCTGCACTGACATGAGCCAAAACGCGAGGTTCGGGACCTGCGACGGGGAGGTGATCGAATGAGCCCTCGTTCGGTCGGCAGGACTGTCTTGGCGCGAGTGTGGATGCCTTTGGTTGCCGTGATTGCGCTCGCTGTGGGTGCGGTGGCCATGTGGAAGGTGCACCAGTTCTCCGCTCCGCCGCCCGTAGTCACGGTCAATGGCCCGGCAGCACCCCCGGAGTTCAATCTCAAACGGCTCACGTATGAGTTGTCCGGCTCCGTCGGGGAAGGGGGGATGGTCGTCTGGGTGGACATCGACGGACATCCGCATCAAGTTGATCTCACGACCCTGCCGTGGTCGCACACGGAGACGACCACGCTCACCGTGGTGTCCGGCAGCATCTCGGCGCAAGTTCATGGTGGTCAAGTCGGCTGCCGGCTGCTGGTGAACGGCGTTGTCCGCGCTGAACAGTCCGATACCCATCAAGATGCGCATGTCTTCTGTCTCGTGAAATCCGCATGAGCGACCATCAGGCGGAACATCGGGCGAGTCGACCCTTCATCCCCAGAATGGTCCGCGCCTTCGCGATACCCATCATCGCCTTTTGGGCCCTTCTCGCCGTGTCTACGAACACCTTCATGCCACAGGTAGAGAGGGTCGCAGAGGAACTCGCAGGGCCGGTGGTCCCGCACTACGCGCCGTCGCAGCGGGCGTTGCTGGCCATCGGCGATAAGTTCCACGAGTCCAATTCGACCAGCTTGGCCATGCTCGTGTTGGAAGCCGACCGGCCGTTAGGCGATGTAGACCATCGGTACTACGACGATTTGGTGCGCCGGCTCAAGCAAGACCCCAAGCATGTGCAGTACGTCATGGATCTCTGGGGGAAGCCGATCACCGCGGCGGGGGCGCAGAGCCTCGACGGCAAGGCCTCGTACGTGCTGTTGCGTCTTGCGGGCGATATCGGCCAAATGCAAGCGAACCAGTCCGTTGCCGCCGTTCGGGATATCGTCGCGAAGGACACGCCACCGCCCGGGCTCAAGGTCTATGTCAGCGGCGCGGCTCCGCTCGCCTCGGACACGGTGGCCATTGCGAATTCAAGCTTGAACGACATCACGATCGTGACGGTCTTCCTCATCATCGCGATGTTGCTGTTGGTGTACCGCTCCATCGTCACCCTGTTTGTGCCCCTGGCCGGAGTTCTGTTCGAGATGCTGGTCGCAAAGGGCGTGATTTCCACCCTTGGGCATTTGGGTTACATCGAGCTGTCGTCATTCGCCGTGAACATCGTCGTCGCGCTGACCCTGGGAGCGGGGACGGACTACGGCATCTTCCTGATGGGCCGCTATCACGAGGCGCGACAGGCCGGTGAAGGCAGGGAGGAGGCGTTTTACACCGCATACAAGAGCGTCACGCCGGTCATCCTTGGTTCGGGCCTGACGATCGCGGGGGCGTGCTACTGCTTGACTTTCGCGCGACTCAACTACTTCCACACCATGGGGCCGGCCGTCGCCATCGCCATGCTGTTCACCATCGCGGCAGCACTGACGCTCGGCCCGGCCTTCTTGACCGTGGGCAGCCTTTTCGGGCTTTTCGACCCTAGACGGGCGGCCAAGGCACAGGTGTATCGGCGGATCGGGACAAGCGTGGTCCGCTGGCCGGTGCCGATTCTGGTCGCCAGCGCCGCCGCCGTCGTGTTCGGGGCGGTCTTTGTCCCGACGTACCGGCAGAACTACGACGACCGTCAATACCAGCCGCACAATTCCCCGGCCAATCTGGGTTTCGCGGCGGCGGATCGGCACTTCCCGAAGAGCAAGCTGTTCTCCGAGATGCTGATGATCGAGTCGGATCACGACTTGCGGAACTCGGCCGACTTCATCTCATTGGACCGGGCGGCCAAGGCCCTCATTCGCCTTCCCGGCGTCGCGATGGTGCAAAGCATCACCAGGCCCCTGGGCCGACCTTTGGAACACGCCACCATCCCCTACTTGTTCACCACGCAGGGCAGCGGTAGCGGTCAACAGCTCCCGTTCAACAAGCAGCAAAACGCCAATACCGACCAGCAGGCACAGATCACCGAGCACAGTGTGGCGGTCTTGCGCAAAGAGATCACCGTGTTCCAACAGATGTCGGACGAGCTGCACAGAACGGTTCTCACCGTCGAGGACCTGCAAAGGGTCACCCAGGATATCAACCAGGAAATCTCGAACGTCGACGATTTCTTCCGCCCCATCAAGAGCTACTTCTATTGGGAGCGCCACTGTTTCGACATTCCCATTTGCTGGGCATTCAGATCGCTGTTCGACGGCCTCGACAACATCGACAAGTTGGCCGATGACATCAACGACGCCAAAGCCTCTCTCGAAGCGCTGGACAAGCTGCTGCCCCAAGTCATCACTCAACTGAAGCTCACCGCCGACGACTCGGAGGCTTTGGCCGCTCTTTTGGTCAGCACCTACGGCCAGGCGTCTCTGCAATCCACCCAGACCGCCCAGACATTCTTCGACCAGGTCAATGTGGGGCTCGACTTCGACCAGTCCCGCAGCGACGACTTTTTCTACATCCCCCGAGAAGCTTTCGACAACGAAGACGTGAAGACGGGCATGCAGCTTCTGATGTCGCCGGACGGCAAGGCCGCTCGGATCATCGTCACCCACGAAGGGGACGCCAATGGCCCGGAAGGCGTGCAGCATGTCGAACAATTCCCCACAGCGATAACTGTTGCACTCAAAGAGACGTCGCTGGCCGGCGCGCGCGTTTATATTGGCGGCTCGGGATCAACCAATAAGGACATCAAGGAGTACGCTGCGTCCGATCTGCTTATCGTGGCGATCGCCGCCTTCGTGCTGATCTTCTTGATCATGTTGGTCCTCACGCGAAGTCTGATGGCCGCGATAGTCATCCCCGGCACCGTCGCGTTCTCGTACGCCGGCGCTTTCGGGCTCTCCGTCCTGGTCTGGCAGCATCTGATCGGCCTGCCTCTGCACTGGCTGATATTGCCGCTGACATTCATCATCTTGGTGGCGGTGGGTTCGGACTACAACCTGCTGTTGATCATTCGTGTCAAAGAGGAGCTGCACGCGGGGATTCACACTGGGCTTATCCGCGCGCTGGGAAGCACCGGTGGCGTCGTGACGTCGGCGGGTTTGGTGTTCGCGTTCACCATGCTGGCGATGCTCACCAGTGATCTGCGCACCATCGGTCAGGTGGGTTCGACCGTCTGCATCGGCCTGCTGCTCGACACGCTGATCGTGCGTTCGTTCGTGGTGCCGTGCATCATCCGTATCCTGGGCTCGTGGTTCTGGTGGCCGACATTGGTTCGTTCCCGTCCGCTACCGCAGCGATAGGGTGAAACGAGAGTGCGGGTCGCAATCATCGCCGGCGGCGGGCTCGCCGTCTTGGCCTTAATAGTTCGTTCGGGCACCGCCCACGCCGACAGCAGCCATGAGCAGGAGGCGTGCCGGCTAATGGACGATCCTGAAGGCGCCCAATTGGGTTATGCACCAGCCGAATACGCCTTCATGATGCTGCGCGCCAAGATGTCGGCCGAGGGCGCGCGCAACGCCATGTCCGAAGGCGCCTACCACTATTGCCCCAATCACATCACCGATCTACCCGCTGGCTGGCGGTGACGAGTTAGGCGACTAGCCGGCGCCTTGCCGTTGTCGACTCGACACACCGCGCCATGGATGGCGGCCGCGGCGTCGCTGGCCAGGAATGCGATCACATTGGCAACATCGAGGGGCTGCATCATGCCGCGCGGCGCGGCCGTGCGCATGATCAGGTCGTAGTTCGGGTTCTCTGGTGCACTGAACTGTTCGAGTTGCGGGGTGAGCATGCTTCCCGGACATATCGCGTTGACGCGCAAGCGATCCGCGGTGTATTCCACCGCCAACGCCCGACTGAGCCCGACCAGCCCGTGCTTGGCAGCACAGTAGCCGGCCGAGTAGGCCTGGCCTTCGACGCCGGCAATGGAGCTGACGTTGATGATGTTGCCGCCTCGCTCCAGCAGATGGGGCAGGGCGGCCCGGCATAGGTAGAACGGCCGTTGAGGTTGACGGCCAGATCTTGTGCCCAGTCGTCGTCGGTCATCGACTCCGTGCGGCGCATTTGGTGTCGCCCGGCGATGTTGATGAGGACGTCGAGTGCGCCGAATTCGTCGACGCAAGCGTTCCGTGTCGCGGGCTATGCCGAAAACCGTTGCGCCCTGCCTCGTCAGGAGTCGGGCCGTCTCAGCACCGAGGCCCGACGACGCACCGGTCACCAGGATGACTTTGTCCTGTAGTGCTGACATCTCAGGTCCGCATCCGTGCGGTAGCGGCGCGCAGCAAGCCAAGGGGCGCAAACAGCTCCGTGGTCGGAAAGCGCCGTCGAATGCGGCGCGCGGTCAGCAACATGAGCAGGGTGACCGCCAGCCGCCCCAGCTCGATCCGACTCGTTCGCTTCTTCCAGGTCGACCGCGCCGAGCCCGCGCGTCGGCCGAAGTAGTACCCAACGGCCGTCGCCATCACGAGGGCGGCGATTCCCACGAATACCGTCATGACGACGAGCGTTCTGCGTCTCCGTCGCGGCCGGGTCACGCGCGCGATACAGCTTGGCTAATACGTGACGCCAGCAACGATGAGTCCATAAAATTTCGCCGGTCGCGGCTGCGCGACGATGATCACTCCACGCGCGAGCTGGCGTAAGCACAACACCGAAGATCAAGTAGTCGACTACTCGTGCGGGCCCTTAGGCGACAGCCATAGCTTCGAAACAACATCGCAGGAAACGCAAGGAGGCAGCCATGTTCACCTGGAGGCAGATCGCGCACCGGGAGCCCACCATCAAGTCGGATGGAATACATGGGGAAGACGCCCGTCGGCTACGCGCATTCAGGGCATTCGACAAGTTTTCAGATGATGAGCTCAAGCGTCTCGTCCGAGCAGCACACCACACTTCGACGTCGGTGCCGTGGCCGCTGATTCATGAGCAGTCTCCCTCAGATGCCTGCTACATCCTGCTCAGCGGGGAGGTAGGGGTGTACGTCGGCCACGACCGCGTTGCCGTGTTAGGGCCGGGCGAGGTGATCGGCGAATCTGTGATCTGCCCTGGCAAATTGCGTTCTGCGACCGTAACGACGACCGGAACGACCGAGGTGCTGC
>DATJQO010000025.1:0-17045 GCA_035505695.1 Mycobacterium sp. | reverse complement strand
GCATCTGGACCCGACGATGTTCGCCGCCTTCGCTCCGCACGTGCTCGACCTGACCGTCGAGGAAGGCATCGCCAACGGCATCGATGAGGTCCGTAAGGCGGTGCGCTACCAGATCAAGCACGGCGCCGAGCTGATCAAGGTGTGCTGCTCCGGTGGCGTGATGTCGCTGACCGGACCTCCTGGCGCGCAGCATTATTCGGACGAGGAGCTCCGCGCGATCGTCGACGAGGCACACCGGCGCGGACTACGCGTTGCCGCGCATACGCACGGGGCCGAAGCGGTCAGGCACGCCGTCGCCGCCGGTATCGACTGCATCGAGCACGGGTTTCTCATCGACGACGACGCCATCGCGATGCTGGTCGAACACGGCACCTTCCTGGTCAGCACCCGGCGCCTGGCCGATGGCGATGCCATGGACGTCTCGCACGCCCCACCCGAGCTGCAGGCGAAGGCCGCCGAGATGTTCCCCAAGGCGCGCACCTCGATCCTGGCCGCGTATGAAGCCGGCGTGAAGATCGCCATGGGAACCGATGCACCGGCGATCCCGCACGGCCGCAACGCCGACGAGCTTGTCACCCTTGTCAATTGGGGCCTGCCGCCGCTGGCGGCGCTGCGGGCCGCGACGGTGACCGCAGCCCAGTTGATCAACGCCGACGACCGGGGACGACTGGCACAGGGACAGCTCGCCGATATCATCGCGGTGCCGGGAAACCCGTTGGAAGACATAACCGTTACTCAGAACGTCAGCTTCGTGATGAAAGGCGGCAAGGTCTATGTCGACAAGACAGCCAACCAGAACTGACGATCTGGTAGAAATTCAGCAGCTGCTCGCCCGCTACGCGGTGACCATCACTCAGGAAGACATCGAGGGCCTCATCGCCGTCTTCACGCCTGACGGAACCTATAGCGCCTTCGGGGACACCTACCGCCTGGACAGGTTCCCGGAATTGGTGGCCGCCGCACCGAAGGGCTTGTTTCTCACCGGGACCGCGGTCGTCGACCTCGACGGCGATTCGGCGAGCGGCACTCAACCGTTGTGCTTCATCGACCACGCCACGCACGACATGCGGATCGGTTATTACCGGGACACCTATTCGCGGACCGGCGACGGGTGGCGACTGAGGACCCGGGCCATGACGTTCATCCGCCGCAGTGGCGTGCACGACTCCGGTCGGCCGCATGCCGTCGGTCGCCCCGCCCCATGAATGTCGAGGAATTCCGCGAAGGTCTGCGGGCGTGGCTCGATGACAACGATCTCACCCCGCGGCCTGACCGCTCGTTGCATGGTCATATGCAGCAGTTCGCCCGGGTCAGCCGGGCACTGTATGACGCCGATTGGATGCGGTACGGCTGGCCGGCCGAAGTAGGCGGACTGGGCGGCCCCGCGGTGCTTCGCGCCGTCGTCGGCGAAGAGGTCGTCGGGCGCCGTCTGGTCGAACCCGGACCCTACTCGATGCTCGAAGTGCTTGCGCCCACCATGATCGACTACGCCCCTGCAGAACTCGCCGCCGAGATGGTGCCGCGGCTGCTCAGCGGACGCGAGCACTGGTGTCAGGGGTTCTCCGAGCCAGGCTCAGGCAGCGACCTGGCTTCGCTGTCCACTCGCGCGACACCCCAAGGGGATCGCTGGATTGTCAACGGGCAAAAGGTCTGGACCAGCTTCGCGCAGTTCTCCACCCGATGCGTCCTGCTCGCCCGCACGGGCCCGGGCCACGACGGAATCACCGCGTTCTTCGTCGATCTCGACACGCCTGGCATCACCGTCCGGCCGCTACGAACGATGCACGGGGTGGACGAATTCTGCGAGGTTTACTACGACGACGTCGCGATCCCGGCGAACCGGATGCTCGGCCAGCCGGGAGATGGTTGGCGACTCGCGATGGACCTGCTGCCCTATGAGCGCTCCACCTGCTTCTGGCAGCGAATCGCCTACCTGTATTCACGATTCGATGCGCTCATCGCCGAGGCGGCAGATCCCGACGAATCGTCTTTGGGTGCGGCATATCTGGCCCTGCACACATTGCGCTGCCGATCGCGCAGCACGCAACGCCGGTTGCGGGACGGAGCACGACTGGGGCCGGAAACCTCCGTCGACAAGGTACTGCTGGCCGCCGCTGAGCAACGGCTTTATGACACCGTCCGGGACCTGCTGCCCGGGGCGCTCGAACTCGACGACACACCGTGGCGCCCGGAATATTTGTATTCGCGTGCGGCGACCATCTATGGCGGTACCGCCGAGATTCAGCGCAACATTATTGCCCGCCGGCTGCTCGACCTCGGGAAGGAGTGAAGACACGGACTCCTCGACAGATCCCGAGTCACTGAGCCTGCTGGCCGATTCAGTGAGAACAACGATGCTCGCCGCCTCGGGCGCAAAGCTCGATGCAGCGTTGACCGATCTCGGCTGGCTTGACATGCTGGAAGAAATACCCGGCGTTGCAATTCCTTTGGTGTTTCGGCTGCTTGGCGAGACGGGTGCGCACGCCGCGGTGCTCAACGATGTGGTGCTGCGCGAGACCGGAGGTACACCGGGCGGTACGTTGCCGCTACCCTTCGCCGGTGGCTCCTGGGTGGTGTGGGAGCGCAGCGAAGGTTCTGGTTCGGCGATCGATGATGTCCTACCGATACGTCTTGTCCAGCAGGGCAATCCATTGCCGCCCGCTGCGCTGCGGGCCGGATGGCAGGCACTGGGCTGGTGGCTGGTGGGCACCAGCAGGGCCATGTTGTCGCTGGCGCGCCAGCATGCCTTGGACCGCGTTCAATTCGGACGGCGCATCAGCTCATTCCAGGCCATCCGGCACCGGCTGGCCGAGACGTTGGTGGCGATCGAGGGCGCCGAGGCGACGTTGCAGGCGACGGCGGCGGCGGATGACGCCGACGGCTTAGCGTCCATGCTGGCAAAAGCCGCGGCCGGCCAGGCGGCGCTGACGGCCGCGCGCCATTGCCAACAGGTGCTCGGCGGTATCGGCTTCACCGCCGAGCATCAGCTGCACCACCACGTCAAGCGGTCGCTGATCCTGGACGGACTGCTGGGCAACACCCGAGAACTGACCCGTGAAGCCGGAAAGACGTTGATAGGCAAAGGCTTTGCGCCGCGGCTGGCGCAGCTCTAAGGGATCGCCACACCGACGCTGCCGATCCCAAAGTTCTGTCGCCGATCATCTAGACTCAGCTGGCCACCAAGAGGAGGGGTCCCAATGAGTCACCCCGACGCACCTCGAAATCAGTTCGGCGTCGCAGCGCTGATCTTGGGGGTCGTAGCGCTCATCACCTGTTGGCTACTGATTGGGGTGCCCCTCGGCGTCGCGGCGGTAGTCACCGGTGACATCGCCCGCAGACGAGTCACCCGTGGCGAAGCAAACAATCCCCGAATGGCGGTGGCCGGCATGGTGTTGGGGGTGGTCGCGATCCTGGCCGGGCTGGTTGTCATCGGCTACTACTCCTGGCTGGACACCAAAAAACCCAATTACCCGTGCTGGATCAACGGGGCATGGGCAAGCTGCTGAGTGCCGGACTCACCCCTCGGCGTGGGTCAATTGCGCGGTAACCCGAGTACCCGTTCGGCGATGATGTTGCGCTGGATTTCCGACGTGCCGCCGGCAATGGTGGCGGCGAAACTGCGCGCGTATCGGTCGAACCAGCTGCGGTAATAACTATCCAGGTTCAGCGGCGCGAATGGCGCGGTGACCGCACGGCACACCAGCCCATCAGCGCCAGCGGCGTCCAGCGCATCCTCGGATGCGCGCTGCAAGGCCTCCGAACCCAGCAGCTTCAATACCGACTGGGCTGGTACGTCTTCTTCTCCGCGAGCGGCCCGCGCAAGTGCCGCCGACCCCAGCAGCCGCATCGCGTGCGCATCCATCACCAAGGTGGCGTAGTGATCGCGCTCAACAGAGGTCGCCGGGCGAAAATCGCGACTCAGCTCATGCAGTAAGTCGACATATCCCATCCAGAGCATGACGCGTTCGTGGCCCAGTGAACCGGTCGCCACTCGCCAGCCGCCATTGAGCTCACCAACCAAATTCTCGACCGGCACATGCGCGTCGGTGAAAAACACCTCGTTGAAGTCCAGTTCATCGTTATCGCACATCGACGCGAAAGGACGGCGTATCACACCCGGCGTATCCGTCGGGTTCAGCAACACGCTGATGCCCTTGTGCTTTGGCATATTTGGATCGGTGCGAACAAAAGTCAACAGCACATCGGCATCATGAGCGCCCGATGTTCACACTTTCTGCCCATTCACGACGAAGGTGGTCACCGTCAAGCACCGCCCGGGTTTTCAACGACGCGAGGTCCGAGCCCGCGCCGGGTTCAGTCATACCCAATGACGCGGTGATCTCGGCCCTCAGAATCGGAACCGCCCATTGCTGCTGTTGCGCAGGCGTGCCGAACGTCAGCAACGACGCCGCAATGATGCCCACGCCTTGCGGATTGAAACTTTGATGGATGCGCCGCCGCCCCAGCTCCTCCAGGTAGACGTATTGCCGCAACAACGTGGCGTTGCGGCCACCGAACTCGGGCGGATTCCCGGGCAGCAACCACCCGTTGTCGAACAGCAACCGTTGCCATCGGCGGGCCCACTCCGGCACGTCCGAGCTGGACCGCGGTCGCTCGAACGCCTCGGCTTCGGAGGGCAGATGGGCATCCAGGAAGGCCACGAATTCGGCTCGGAATGCCTCCACCTCGGCGTCAAAGGTCAGCTGCACGCCACTCCCCGCAACGGTGGTGAGCACTGGCCGGCGTCGGTAGATCACCGTTTCCGCCGACGGCGCGGCTCACTCTTACGATTAAGCTTCCATACACACGTATAAGAGAATAGTATTCTCGTTGCGAGAAAGTTACAATCTCAGACACATGATCCGTGAGGGGGTCGAGCGCAGCGATGTCACGGCGTTCTCCGGTAGAGTCCAACCATGTTCTCCCCCCGCGGCAATCGCATGAGTCCGCCGTGACCAGTCCGAGCGAAGAGCCGGCCTGGAAGCAGCGCGCTGTCGAGCGGTCCATCAAGACGGCGAAACTGCGAGCGGCGCAGCGTGTTCAACGCTTCCTCGACGCGGCGCAGGCCATCATCATCGAAAAAGGCAGCACGGACTTTACCGTGCAGGAGGTCGTCGATCGGTCCCGCCAATCGCTGCGTAGTTTCTACCTGCAGTTCGACGGCAAACACGAGTTGCTGCTCGCCCTTTTCGAAGATGCGCTGAGCCGCTCCGCCGATCAGATCCGCGCCGCCACGGAAAGCCACACCGATCCCCTGAAGCGGTTAAAAGTCGCCGTCCAACTCTTATATGAGGCTTCCCGGCCCGATCCAACCGCCAAGCGGCCGCTGTTCACCGACTTCGCACCGAGGTTGTTGGTGACGCACCCCGCCGAGGTGAAGGTCGCGCACGCCCCTTTGCTCGCGTTGCTGACCGAGCTGATGGAAGCGGCCAGCGACGCCGGAGAGTTGCGCGCGGGCGTCAATCCCAAGCGGATGGCCGCTATGACCATGCAGACGGTCATGTTCATCGCGCAGTCCAGCGGCGGATCCGACGACGCGACGACCCATCCCATCACGGCAGACGAGGTATGGGATTTCTGCTCGCGCGGCTTCGTCGGCTAGCACGCGCACGCCGCATTCGCACAGAGCAAATACCGCTCGCTGGCGGCTGGACGAGAATATGATTCTCTATTTCTTAGAGCCAGCTTTAGCCAAAATGGATTCTTCATTGACACTCCCCGGAAGGTGATGACAGAGTCGAAGGGCGGCAAGGTTCTCGGTTCGAGGCGCGGTTCCCGGCTGTGCTGCTGCGGCGTGCCGATCAATGATCAGGAGTTGAGGTAGCCATGACTGGACGTGTTGAGGGCAAAGTCGCTTTCATCACCGGGGCGGCACGCGGTCAGGGCCGCAGCCACGCGGTGCGGTTGGCACAAGAGGGCGCCGACATCATCGCCATCGACATCTGCAAACCCATCCGCGAGGGCGTGGTGGACACCGCGATACCAGCGTCGACCCCCGAAGATCTCGCAGAGACCGCCGACCTCGTCAAGGGGCATAACCGCAGAATTTTCGCCGCCGAAGTCGATGTGCGTGACTATGCGGCACTGAAAACCGCGGTGGACAGCGGCGTTGAACAGCTGGGCCGACTTGACATCATCGTGGCCAACGCAGGAATCGGCAACGGCGGCGACACTTTGGACAAGACCAGCGAAGAAGACTGGACGGAGATGATCGACATCAACCTGGCCGGGGTCTGGAAAACCGTGAAAGCCGGTGTGCCGCATATCTTGGCAGGCGGTCGCGGCGGTTCCATCATCCTGACCAGCTCGGTCGGCGGGCTCAAAGCATACCCACATACCGGTCACTACGTCGCCGCCAAACACGGTGTGGTCGGCCTGATGCGTGCCTTCGGAGTTGAGTTGGGACAATACATGATTCGCGTCAACTCGGTGCATCCGACGCACGTCAAAACAGCCATGCTGCACAACGAAGGCACCTTCAAGATGTTTCGCCCGGATCTGGAAAATCCGGGGCCCGACGACATGGCGCCGATCTGCCGGCTGTTCCACACGCTGCCGATTCCGTGGGTGGAGCCGATAGACGTCAGCAACGCGGTGCTGTTCCTGGCCTCAGACGAATCCCGCTATGTCACCGGTGTGACCCTGCCCATCGATGCGGGTAGCTGTCTGAAATAAAGTCCATCCCATGGACGGATTCGAAAATCGCGGAGCGGTCATCACCGGCGGTGCGAACGGTATCGGTCTGGCGACCGCCGCCGAGTTCGGTCGCCGGGGCGCCCGCGTGGTACTGGCCGACGTCGATCAGCCCGCGCTGGAACTGGCGGTGGCGCATTTGCGATCCGGAGGGCTTGACGCCCACGGCGTCATGTGCGATGTCCGGCATCTCGATGAGATGATTCACCTCGCGGATGAGGCCTTCCGCCTGCTCGGCCAGGTCGACGTGGTTTTCAGCAATGCCGGTATTGTTGTCGCGGGCCCGATCGCGAAGATGACGCACGACGATTGGCGCTGGGTGATAGACATCGACCTGTGGGGCTCGATCCATGCGGTCGAGGTGTTTCTGCCCAGATTGCTAGAACAGGGCACGGGGGGCCACATCGCTTTCACCGCGTCATTCGCCGGCCTGGTGCCCAATGCCGGTTTGGGAACGTACTGCGTTGCCAAATACGGGGTTGTCGGCCTGGCGGAGACGCTCGCCCGCGAGGTCAAAGACAACGACATCGGGGTGTCGGTGCTCTGCCCGATGGTGGTGGAAACCAAGCTGGTATCCAACTCGGAACGGATCCGTGGCGCTGACTACGGTCTGGCGTCAACGCCGGACGTGACCGGGTCGCTCGGGCCTCTCCCGGCGCAGGACGACAGCCTCGGCGTGGACGACGTGGCCCGGCTGACGGCCGAGGCGATATTGGCCAACCGGTTGTACATCCTGCCGCACGAGGCGGCGCGCGCCTCGATCCGCCGCCGCTTCGAGCGCATCGACCGCACGTTCGACGACCAGGCCGCCGAAGGATGGCGGCACTAACCAACTGGTCCAAGCCGGTACTCCCCTGTCTGGGGGGTCGTGATACCAGCCCCCGGCCGCTGGGTGCCGCCATCAATATGCAATGTCTGCCCGGTCAGATAAGCCGACATATCCGAAGCCAAAAATACCGCCGCACTGGCGATTTCGTCGACGTGGCCGGCACGCCCCAGTGGCACGCCGTGGCCGATCCGACTCAGCGCTGCTTGACCGCCGAGCTGCGCCAACCCTTCGGTGAGCGTGATATCGGGCGCTATCGCGTTGACGCGGATCCCGTAAGAGGCCAGTTCTAAGGCTGCGGTCTTGGTGTAATTGATGACACTGCCTTGGCCGCCGCGTACGCCGCGTAGCCTGGCGCGGCGCACACGCCCTCAATCGACGTCACCGAGATGATGCTGCCGCCAACGCCTGCCGACACCATTTGTCGCGCGGTTCGCTGCGTGCATAGCAACACGTGGCGTAAGTTGGCGCGGTACAGCGCATCCCAACCGTTCTCACTGGTTTCCAGCAGCGGTGAGGCGAACACGCCACCGGCATTGTTCACCACGATCGTCGGTGTGCCGAGTTCCTCAGTGGTGCGCTGCAGCGCGGCGTCGACTTGGTGGCTGTCCCTTACATCGGTGACGATGCCATCGCGCCAAGGGATTCCGCGGACTGCGCACACGTCTGCGGGTCACGCTCCCAAATTGCGACTGTGGCGCCGAAAGCGGCCATGCCGGCCGCGATGCCGCGGCCGATTCCGGCACCACCCGCCGGTCACCACCGCCACCCGGCCGGTGAGCAAGATGTCGCAGGGATCGATCGCCATCGACCGCCGCCGCGACAGTCAGGTCGTCGGGCGCATCGCCGGTGTGCAGCCGATGACACCATCGGACTCCAACTCGGCGATCTCGGAGTCGGTCATGCCCAGCTCGGCGAGCAATTCATGATTGTGCTGCCCCAGCAGCGGCGCCTGCTGCGTGTGGAACTTCAAAGGCCCGGCGGAAGACCGTATCGGCACGGTGCTCAGCCTAGCCGGGCCATCCACCGGGTGGTCGCTTTCTTTCCAAGAAGCCGCGAAAGGCCAGCTGATGCTATGGGTGCCAAAACGGGCTGGAGGTAAGCAACTCCGGCCCGTCAGCGCTGATGAAGACCGCTTCGCGCCCGAAGACCGCTCCGACTCCCTGTTCGAAAACATAGCCGGTCAAGGCCAGCACCATCCCCGGCTCGAGTCGCTCATCGGCCGCGGTTTGCGGTAGGAACGGGGAGATGACGGGCGGGTCGAAGCCCATGCCGAGCCCCCGGGCCACGGGCATCGGCGGCGCCGGCTCCCCCGCGTTGTGGTAGGCGGCGAGCAGTTCGACAGCTCCGGCACCCGGCTGGCACGCCGCGATCAGCCTGGCCCACAACGTGTTCCAGCGTCGGTACAGAGCGGCGGTACCGCCGGCGCCGCCGGCCGGCCATGTGCGGCCCACCTCGCCCATGTACCCTCCGGCGAGCACTCCGGCCGTGAAAGCAACCAGATCACCGTCTTGCACACGACCGTCGCGACCGTTGCCGTCGACCCGCCACGGGTGCTCGGGTGAAGTCACCCAGGCGAATTCCTGATTCGACGGCGTGCTCACCCCGCCGGCGGCAAGGGCCTCCATCATGACCCCCGCCAACGTTTGGACACGCACGCCGGGATGCAGCTCGGCCACCGCGGCGGCCAGCGCCGACTCGGCCAGCGCGATCGCCTCCCGCACCGCCACCACTTCCTCGGCGGTCTTGATGCGCCGGGCGGCACGCATGGCCGGCTCGCCGTCGACCAGCTCGGCGTTGGGAAACGCGGTGGGTAGCAGCCGCGCGAAACCCGGTGAGAGCGCGTCGGTTCCGACGCGGCGGGCGCTAGCCGCTCCTTCGATGCGTTGCAGCACCGCCATGGTGTTGACCGGGTTCCACGAGATGCCGTACAGGTTTTCGTGCGGGATATCGTCCGGAACGCCTTCGTCCCAGGTGCTCAGCAAGTGAACGGCGCCGGTCGCGCGTACCAGCACGCAGGACGGTCCGAAGGGCCGGGTCCCGGCGACCCACAGCTGTGGGGTGCCGGTGACGTAGCGGATATTGGCCTGACGGCCAAGAACCAAGACGTCGAGGTCATGTGCCGCCATCTGGTCCAGCGCACGCCGACGGCGCCCCGAACGCAACGCCCGGTCGTCGGGCAGGACTTCAGTTGCCATAGGGGCTATAGGGGTAGTCGGTCAATCGAGACGAACCCTCCTGGGTGATCACCAAGACCTCTTCGCTGCGGTAGCCGCCGGTACCGTCCTCCCAGACCACCGGCTCGAGCACCAGTACCATGCCAGGCTGCAAGACGAAGTTGTCGTCAAACTCCTGCCCGAGATCTGTTCCGATCATCGGCATTTCGGCCGCGTTGACACCAATCCCGTGGCCAAGGTAAAAGTGCGGCAGCCAGGGCCGGGTGCCACCGTTGGCCGCGATGGCGGCCCTGGCCAGGTCGCCGGCGGTAGCGCCGGCCCGGGCCACGCCCTCGACGGCGGTCATGATGTCCTGCCATTTGCCGAACTGCGCTTGCTGGCGCGGCGTAGGTTCCCGGCCCACCAGCCAGGTGCGTCCGAAATCCGAGCAGTAGCCACGGTAGGTGATGCTGACGTCGGTCCACAGCACGTCGCCGTCGAGCAGTTCACGCTCGGTACTCAACAGCGGTAGCGCCAGGTCGCCGTGCGTGGTCCAAACCCCTTCCGCCTTGGTGGGCGGCATGACCTGCCAGATCGGTTCGAGCATGCTTGCGGTGGCTCCCAATTCGAAGGCTCGACGTAGAAAGCTGGCCGACAGATCGATCTGGCGGATACCGGGAGCCAACGCCTTATCCACGTCCACCATCGCCTCGTCGGTGATGCGAACGGCGGTGCGGATGCAGGCCAATTCGTCGGGCGTCTTGACCACCTTTGCGGCGCTGACGATTGGGCCGGCATCGACCGGAGCGCCGCCGGGGAACAACGACTGTGCCGCCCGCGACATGGCGCCGGTGCACTCGTCGACCGCGATGACCGCCCCGGCTGGAATCAGATCGGCCAGTTTCCGCGCGAAATTTTCTACTCCTTCATCGAATTCGAGGTAGACCGGACCGTGCAGGTGATCTGCGGGCAGCTCGGACTCGTGCGAGGCGCCCTCCCGAAAGGGCAGGAACAGATGTGGCCACTCGTCGTCAGCGAGGACCACGGCCACCGGCCGCTCGACGTAGGACAAGCCGGCGTCACCGAGCGGCCAACTGGCCCCGGTGGCATAGACCACGGCGCTGTTGCCGAGCAGGATCAACACGTCCACGCCGCGTTCGGCCATCGCCGAGCGCAGCCGAGTTCCGGTCTCGCGGCGCATGCGGGTCAGATCCGGCGTTTCGGGGATCGCCGACGCCGTGCTCGTGCCCGCGGGACCGACCGTTGTCACTCGAGCCCCAGGAATTTCGTGACGTTGCCACTGACGATCTTGGCGGCGTTCTGTGGTCCCACCGCCTCGACAACCGCGGCCAGCGATTTCTCGGAATAGCCGTACGTGCTTTCGTTGTGCGGGTAGTCGCTTGACCACATGACCCTATCGATGCCGATGCTGTCGATCAGCTGCAAGCCCAGCGGGTCGACCATGAACGACGCGCTCATGTGATTGTCCCAGTAGTACCGCACGTCGTGCTGCAGCGGCCGGTTGAACATGTGCTGGTAGGAGGCCACCAGGTGCTCGGCGTCTTGCAGCGCCCACGGGACCCAGGCGATTCCGCCCTCGAACCAACCGATTCGTAGGCCTGGATGCTCGTCCAAGATCCCGCCAAAGATGTACTTGGAGAACGTTTCCCGGAACCCGTCGATGTTGATCATCATTCCGACGACCACGCTGTTGAACTCACACGGGCTCTTTGGCGGCGTTTCACCGATGTGGTGTGAGAGCGGAAGGCCGGAGGCTTCGATCTCATCCCAGACCGCGCTCATCGAGGTGCTCGCATAGTCGATCAGGTTGCCGTCGTCATCCTTACCGGGGTTGAGCGGCATCAAGAACGTTTTGAGCCCCAACGACTTCAGCTCGTCCAATGTTCGTCGAGCGCCTTGCGGATCCCACCAGTTGATCAGGCCGGCGCCGTAGAAGTGGCCCCGCGACTTCTCTTGGATTTCGGCGATGTACTCGTTGTAGATGCGGAATGTGAGTTCCCGAAGTTTCTTGTCCGGGTAGTGAAAAAGCGCGAGCACCGCGTTGGGGAACGCGAGTTCTTTGTCGACGCCGTCCTCACGCAGCTCTTGGATCCGGGCCTCGATATTGGTGCTCGCCGCGCCCGGCAGATCGTCGTACTGCATCAATACCGCGCTGAAGTCACCGGGTAAAAATGACTGTCCCTTGCGGCCCACTTGGTAAGCGCCCTCTTCGTACCAGATGCGCGGCGCCTTGTCCTTGAGGTCGTCGGGAAAACGTTGGTAGAAGATGTCTTCCGCCAGCGAGATATGGTTGTCCGCGGAAAAGATGGTGGTCCCTTCCGGCAGGCCGACGTTGCCGCCGGCGGCGTGACCACGGCGATTCTTCGGTGCGCCATAGCCACCGGGTGGGTAGAGCGAAACGGTGCTTGTTTGAGTCGTCATCGTTGACCCTCCATTCGGAACGGCATCTTGCAGATCGGCTGACTAACGGGTTACCAGCTCACCGGGAGTTCGTACACGCCGTAGGCGAGGCGGTCGTCCTTGAATGGCACGTCCTCGAACGGGATCGCGAGCTTCAGGGTCGGGACGCGACGGAACAGTGTTGGGTAGACGATCTGTAGCTCGGCGCGGGCAAGTTGTTGGCCCACGCACTGATGCCGGCCGTAGCCGAATGCGACGTTGCGGTCAGCTCCCGAGCGGTGCAGATAGAGCCGGTCCGGTTCGGGGAAGACGTGACCGTCCCAGTTGGCCGGGGCCAGGTCGATGATGATGCCTTCACCGGCACGAATCGTCTCACCGGCGATGTGGATGTCTTCGAGCGCGACGCGGCGTTGGCCGTTCTGGATGATGCTGAGATAGCGCAACAATTCCTCGACCGCACTGGCGATGACCTTCGGGTCTTCGGCGTCTCGGATGACGGCCAACTGATCCGGGTTTTTCAGCAGCGCGAGCACACCGAGCCCGATCATGTTCGAGGTGGTCTCGTGCCCGGCGATGAGCAGTCCGGTTCCCAATTGGGCGGCCTCTTTCACGCTCAGCTCGCCGGCCTTCACCCGCTCGGCCAGGTCCGATACCGCGTCTTCAGCCGGATGTTCCATTTTGGCCTCGACGAGCTGGGCGAGGTATTTGTTCAGGCTCATAGCACCTTTGGCGGTGTCTTCGCCGGTTGCATAACGCGCGAGCCCGACGTTGGCGTGGTGCTGGAACATGTCGGCGTCTTCGTAGGGAACGCCCAGCAGTTGGCTGATCACCAGCGATGGGACCGGCAGTGCCAGCGCGGTGACAAGGTCGGCGGGCTGCGGTCCGGCCAGCATCGCATCGATGTGGTCGTCGGTGATCTGCTGAATCGTGGGGCGCAGCCCTTCCACGCGCTTGAACGTGAAGGGTTTCGACAACATCCGCCGGAATCGGGTGTGCTCTTCGCCGTCGGCCGTGAAGACCGATCGCGGACGCTTGTGCACAGTGGACAGCATGCCGGCGTTCCAGTGCGGGAACCCGGGCAGCCGATCGTCGACACTGACCCGCGAATCGGAAAACAGTTCTCGCACTTGCTCATAGCCCGTGATGAGCCACGGGGTGCTGCCATCCCAGATGCGGACCCTGGATAGCGGCTTGGCTTCAGCCAGCGCCATGACGTCCGGGGGCGGGGCGAACGGGCAGCGCGGCTGCCTGGCCATCGGATACTCCGGGATCTCGGCCTCGGTGGTGATGCTCGTCAGGGTGTCTGACATGTCATTCCTCGATGGTTATGGCCAATGCGGGACACGCCGAAGCCGCCCGTCGTACGCCCTCGGCCTGCTCGGCCGAAGGATGGGGATGGAGCAGGACAACCACGCCGTCTTCGTCACGCTGGTCGAACACCTCGGGCGCATTCAATACGCAGTTTCCCGACGAAGCGCAGACATCCTGGTCGACAGTCACTTTCATCTGCGGACCGTATTACTCGTACGGCGTGACGGGCGCCAGCCACAGCCCGACGATCGCGTCGATGAGACCGGATGCAGCGGCGCGCCATGAACGTTGGAGCGGCGATGCACCGGCGGCGAGGGCACGTTCTCGGTCGGCGCAGGTGTGCATCAAAAGATTGCGGGCCATGATGTTGCGTTCGAAGTGCACTTCGGCCGGTAAGTCGGGCAGGCAGCGGTTGATGCCCTCGACGACCTGCACCAGCGACGGCGAGCTGAGTGCCCCTTTGACGATGATGTTGTAGTACGCGGGATCGGTCATCGCCTGTGCGGCGAAACGCGCATACCAGGTGGGATTTCCAAGCTCGTCGATATGGTCGGTCAGTGGGCGAACCAAACAGGCGACCCAGTCTCGCATTTCCGCCCAGCCCCCCGATTCCATCAGCTCGGCGACCATCTGCTGCCGCAACTGCTCAACGGGTCCCCGGTGCTTCTGCTCGATGGCGCGCACCAGGTCGGCCTTGGTGCCGAAGTGGTAGCCAACCGCCGCATTGTTGCCCTGACCGGCGGCTTCGCTGACCTGCCGGTTGGATACCGCGAACATGCCGTGTTCGGCGTAGAGGCGTTCAGCGGCCACCAGTATCGCTTCCTGCGTGGAGCTGGCCCGTTCGGTGCGAACGGTGCGGCCGGCGGTGGTCATTTGGTCAGTCAACCGCGAACGGCTAATTAAGTCAAGCGATTGATTTAATCTGGGCATCTCGGTGTCACTCGGCCAGCAGTAAGTGACGAAGGTCCCTCGCCCCGGATGCATGCGCTTGGCCACTATGGATGATTGCGCGGCGGCATCGTGGTGGTGTCCGGACGGTGAATCAAAGGTGGGGTCCATGTTGTCGGCCAGCCGGGTTTTGGCGATCGAGGAATCCGCGTGGTTTCAGACCAGGTGGGCACCATATGCGCTGATCGACGCCAACTTGCGTATCCGAGCGGTGAACAACGCGTACGAAGATGCGTCCTCCCACCCGCGGGATAGCCTGCTCGGCCGGGAGCTGTTCGATGCGTTCCCGGACAATCCGGATAATCCCGAGGCCGATGGTGTGGCGAATCTGTCCGCCTCGATGGAGCGTGTCTTCCGACGCGGGTCGCGGCACTGGATGGGCGTGCAGCGCTACGACATTCCGGACCCGAATACCCGCGGCGAGTTCGTCTACCGGGTTTGGACGCCGATGAACTCCCCTGTTAAGGAAGGCAAGAAGACGATTGCCGTGCTGCACCACGTCCAGGACGTCACCCGCGTCGTTCCCCCGAAGCCCCCACACATGTCCTATCCCCAGCTATCGGAGTTGAGGAAGGCGACGGAGGTACTAAGGCACCAGTTTCCCGATCTACCCATCGAGACGGTGCTGAGCGTGCTGGCCCATTCCCTCAGCGTGGTGATGGAAAAGTCTGGTACGCAAGACTTTCAGCTAGCTGAGGCACTTGCCAAGGTCCGGCTGGAGACCCACGCCGGCCATCCCGCAGACGGATCTTGACGCCGGCGTTCTCACTGGCTATCGCGCGACTCACTGCGGCGGCGAATCGCCTTGCCCGCGACCGTACCCCCGTCTACCGGAAGCACGGTTCCGGTGACATACCGGGACCTCTCGCTCGCAAAATACAATGCCGCCTCGGCGATGTCTTCGGGGGTGCCCTCGCGTTTCAGCGGTCGGTCGGCGCGCATCGTCTCCCGAATGCCCGCCTCGTAACGCTGCAGCTGCTCGGGATCCATGTTCACCGCCGATGTCGACAGCAGAGGCGTCGGGATGTTGCCGGGAGCGATAGCATTCACCCGAATCTCGTAGTGCGCCAACTCAATTGCCGCCGACTTCGTGAACTGGATGACCGCCGCCTTCGAGGCACGGTACGTCATCACGCCGCCGCCGGCCTGGATCCCGCCGATGGAGGTCATATTGATGATCGATCCCCCGCCACTGGCGGCCATATGCCGGGCAGCGTCTCGGGTGCCTCCCATCACGCCGAGGACGTTGACCGCCATGATGCGCTGGAAGTCGGCCAAGTCGTCGTCGAGAAATCGGCGGTGCATGGTGCCCGAGACTCCGGCGTTGTTCACCATGACATGCAGGCCGCCGAACTTCGCCACCGCGGCGGCGACCAGCGCCCCGACCTGTTGAAGATCCGAGACGTCCGTTCGCTGGAAGAAAGCGTCGGGGCCAAGGGCGGCGGCCAGCGCCTTGCCCTTGCCGGCTTCGACATCGGCGATGACAACGCGTGCGCCCTCGGTCAGAAACTTCTCCACCGTGCCGCGGCCGATGCCCGATGCTCCGCCGGTGACGATGGCAACCTTGCCGGCCAGTTCGTTGACCACATGACGAGTTAATCCGCGCCGACATGGTTAAGTCAAGCAGTTGATTTAAGCTGCCGCGGCTTGATTGTTGCGTCAAAGCCGACGAGCGTAGGGGCAGGGGAGCAATCAGCAGCCAATTTCCGTACCAGGGCCACCCTCGGCGCCGAAACCGTCAACAGAAAGGCACGACAATGAAGGTGTTGGTAATCGGCGGCAGCGGGCTGATCGGAGCACAGGTGGTCAACATGCTCACCGAGCTGGGACACGAAGCGGTCCCGGCATCGCCGAGGACAGGTGTCAACACCGTGACCGGCGACGGCCTTGCCCAAGCTCTTGCCGGCGTCCACACGGTGGTGGACGTGTCCAACTCGCCGTCCTGGGTCGACGAGGACGTGCTGGAGTTCTTTACCACCTCCACTCGCAATCTCCTGGCGGCCGAAGAAGCGGCCGGCGCGCGACATCACGTCGCGCTCTCGATAGTGGGAGCCGATCGGGCAATCGAAAGTGGCTACATGCGGGCCAAAGTCGCGCAGGAGAAGCTGATCGTAGAATCGGGCTGGCCATATTCGATCGCGCGGGCGACCCAGTTCTTCGAATTCATTGACGGCATCGCCGATTCGATGACTGAAGGGGACACGGTTCGCGCACCGAGTGGGGCTTTCCAGCCCATTGCTGCCGCGGATGTCGCCACGGCCGTCACCCACGTCGCGATCGATGGGCCGCTGGACGGCATCACCAACATCGCCGGCCCGGAAAAGGCCGGCATGGACGACTTCATCCGCACTCGTTTCGCCTTTTCCGGGGATCCCCGCCAGGTAATGACCGACTCTAATGCACGCTATTTCGGTGCCATACTCGACGACCACAGCATCGTTCCGGTGGACGGCGAGGACACGACCATCTATTCCACCCGGTTCAGCGACTGGATGGCCGCCGGCTTACCAAGCGGTTGACGCCATTAGGCCTAGACGTCGACTGGCGTCGTCCTTGCGAACACAGCTCTGCCAGAACCCAACTGGAGAGCTCAGGTCAGCCAAAAAGCTCGTCCCCAACGGCGAAGTTGCGCAACCATAACTTTTTCACTAAGGACGGGCCGTCTCGAGCTTCGCGATTCGCCGAAGGTC
>DATJQO010000024.1:0-7240 GCA_035505695.1 Mycobacterium sp. | reverse complement strand
TCACGCACGGGGTGGCCATCACGTCATCGGTCCATCCCAACCCCGACACCCATATCGAGCCGGTCCGTTACGGCAAGGGCTCCAACTTCATGGGGTTGTTGCTGACGCTGATGACCGACGGTTCGGGCCCTGAAGGCACCGATGTGCCGCGATGGCGGCAGTTCCTGCGCAGCGCTCGCGAGAATCCACGTGCCGCGTTCCGAATGCTGAACGTGCGCCAATGGAGTGAGCGGACGGTCATCGCGCTGGTGATGCAGCACCTGGACAACTCGATCACGACGTTCACCGAACGGAGCAAGCTGGGTATCCGCCGGTACTCGAGCAGGCAGGGCCACGGCCAGCCGAACCCGACGTGGATCCCGGTGGGCAACCAAGTGACCCGCCGGATCGCGGCGAGGATCGACGGCGTCGCCGCCGGCACCTGGGGCGAGCTGTTCAACATCCCGCTGACCGCGCACTTCCTCGGCGGCGCCGCGATCGGCGACAGCCCCGAAACCGGTGTCATCGACCCGTACCAGCGGGTGTATGGCTATCCGACGCTGTCGGTGATGGACGGCGCTGCGGTCTCGGCGAACCTGGGTGTCAACCCGGCGTTGTCCATCACCGCCCAGGCCGAGCGTGCCGCGTCGATGTGGCCGAACAAGGGCGAGAAGGACCAACGCCCGCCGCAGGGCGAGCCCTACCGCCGGCTCGCCCCGATCCCGCCAGCGCACGCGGTGGTTCCCGCCGACGCGCCGGCGGCGCTGCGTTGGCTGCCGACCGAACCGGCCAGCTCGGCCGGCTAGTTAGCCCGCTCAGGGGTATGCAGTTAGCCGGAGGGAAATTGGAGCTGCATTTCGGCGGTCCGCCAGGGGCCGTTGCGCGGCAGGACGTTCCAGCCTTGGGGGTTACCGGCACCGCGGCGCAGCGGTGGCTTGCTCCGGGACTTTCTGGTGGCGAGGATGTCGCGGTAGCGAACGGGGTCGTGCCCGGCGGCGAGTTCCAGCACGCGGTAGAACACCATGTGTCCTTGCCCAGTTAGTGTGTCGTATTGGGCGTCCGTGATCTGCGGTGCGACAACTATTCTGGACAGCGAAGTGCAGCTTCGCTCAGTCAATTTGTGCAGGCAACTTCTCCGACGGGAGGCCGTTATCATGGGGAGCGCCGTGATAGTCATCGATTTCGGCTAGTCCGGCTCTGTGCACATTGCAGCAACGAATGCGTTCCGTCGTTGTTGACGGGACCGAGTAGCACTGCAACGACGCCAGCTCCAACGGCTCGGGCCAGGCCCGGCTGTGAACCGCCCCGGTGAGTCCGGAGACCCACAGGCGTAACCCCAATAGGAGTTGGGCTCGGCATGCCCCACGCGCGCACTTCCCTGCCAGCGGCAGACGACACGACCTGGCGAGGTTTTTCATGGATAATCGTGATTACCCATGAGTAACTACTCCGTTTTCATCAGATGAATCACAGCCCGTAACACGCTGTGCTGCAGCAGATTTTGGCGTATTGGTGCATAATATCAGTTATGCATGATTTCGCCTAGGACGCGGCCCAAATGTCGCGGCAGTTAGTGGATTTGGGTTGGGCCCTTGATGTCCGATCCGGGAAAAGGGTGGGAATAATCTGGGAACGCATGATAGCTGTCCGATTCGGTAATGCATCCGGCTGGACGGGATGCCCGCCCAGGGCCCAAGAGTGTGAATCGCTCTCTTGGGCAATGATTTTCGTGTCAGATAGTGGATCAGCGAAAGCATCGGGAATTGAGCGATTCTGCATCAGGCCGAATCTCCGCGGAGAGTTTGTTGCCGGTTGCACGTCAGACGTCGCGGCCTCGTCCCACGCCTTCGCCATCAACACCGAATCACTTAGGTCCCCGGAAACTGTCGGCTGCTCGGCGTAGGTGTTCCGCTGTCATCCATTGCGGCTTACTTGCGGGTGTGTCGTGGCGACTCTTCAACGGTGTCTGATCGCACATCGACGGCCCTGAAGTTCTCTGATCGCAGGCGGATGGTCCAGCTGCAGAGTTTATACTCCATGAAGCCTCAAAGCGTCACCGTGACGCTTCTCCCCTAGCCTGGGCACACGAAAGGTGTGGCCTAGCAGCGAAATTCACCTATTTGATGGATAATCAACATTATCCATGAAGCGGCGGCCGTCGTTTTCATCGGATGAATCGAATGTCCCCGGGCACCGACTGTCTCGTTCGCTGAGCGCTTCCGGGCTGCGGTCGCCGCCTCATGTTGCGTTGTCGCCCAGGCCTTTCCGCTGCACCCTTCACGCCAACTAGCAACCGCACTAACGCTCGGCCAGCACGCAGAACTCGTTGCCCTCTGGATCGACGAGCACCACCCAGCTTTGCTCGCCCTGCCCGATGTCGACGTGTCGCGCGCCGAGCCGCAGCAGCCGGTCGACCTCGGCCCGTTGGTCATCGGGCACGAAGTCGAAGTGGATGCGGTTCTTGACAATTCGCTGGTCGCCGACGCCCATGAAGATCCAGTCGGGCCCGGCACCGGCAGGCGCGTGCAGCACCACGTCGCCGTCATTGTCGATCTCCAGCGGCCACCCGAGCGCCTCGGACCACCATCCGCCCAGCGCGGTCGGATCCGCGGCGTCGATGCAAATCTGTTCGAATCTCAGCCCCATGTCGTGAGCTCCTTCTTGAGCACCTTGCCCATCGCATTGCGCGGCAGCGCGTCGACCACCCCCACCTCCCGCGGCCGCTTGTCCACTGAAGGTTGCCGCGCGACATCGTCGAGCAGCGCGTCGGGCGACGCATCACCGACGACGAACGCGACGATCCGCTGCCCGAGGTCATCGTCGGGCAGCCCGACCACGGCGGCCTCCGACACATCGGGGTGGCCGAGCAGCGCCGTCTCCACTTCCCCGGCATCGACACGATATCCCCCGGACTTGATCAGGTCGGTGGATTCGCGTCCGACGATGCGGTGCATGCCGTCGGGGCCGATCACGGCGACATCGCCGGTACGGTACCAGCGGTCCTCGGTGAACGCCGCGGCGGTGGCCCGCGGCCGGCCGAGATACCAGTCGAACAGCATCGGCCCCCGAACCTGCAGCCGCCCAATCGTTTCGCCGTCGCGGGCCGCCGCGGCGCCGTCGTCGTCCACCAAGCGCGTGTTCATACCGGACAGTGGCAGACCGACCCAGCCGGGTCGGTGCTCGCCGTCGGCGCGAGTGCTTAACGTGATCAGCGATTCGGTACTATCGTACCGTTCCACGGGTTCGTGGCAGGTCCGCCGGACGAGGTCGTCGAACACCGGCACCGGCAGCGGTGCGCTGCCGGAAACCAGCAGCCGCGCCGATCGCAACGCGCCGGCGGCGGCCGGATCAGCCGCTATCCGTGACCATACCGTCGACACCTCGAAGTACAACGTCCCTCCGGCTGCCGCATACGCCTCGGCCGTCGGTCTGCGGGTGTGCACGAACCGGTTGCCGACACGCAGTGAACCGAGCAGGCCTAATACCAGCCCGTGCACGTGGAACAGCGGCAGCCCGCGCACCAGGGTGTCGTCCGGCGTCCACTGCCAGGCATCGGCCAAGGCGTCCAGGTCGGTGGGTATCGCCCGGCGGCTCAGCACCACGCCCTTCGGCGGCCTGATGGTGCCCGATGTGTAGGTCACCAGCGCGGAGGCGTCCGGCGACGGTTCGGGGTGGCGGTGCCAAGAGCGCGCATGCAGCCCCACCGGGATGTGCGGCAGCGGCCCGGGCTCGTTGGGCAGCTCCCCCAGCCACGCCTGGGCGCCCGAATCGGTCAGGATGTGACGGCGTTCGCCGTGGCCGACGTCGGCGGGCACCGGCACCACCGACACACTGGCGATCAGACAGCCGCTGATCGCCAGGACCGCCGCGGCGCTCGGCGTGGCGAGGACGGCGACTTGCCGCGCACCGGCGACGCGCTCGGCCACCGATGTCGCCGCGCCAACTAGATCGCATCGACTCAGCGACACCCCGCCGATCCGGACCGCGTCCCCGATGTCCGCGCCGGCCGCCACCGCGGCGGGATTCAGTGAGGCAAGCGGCACGCCATGGAGGCTACCCGCCGCCCCCAGCGAATACTTGGCGTGTGAACCGCCTCGAGCGCCTCTCGTCGCGCGAGGTCTACCGGAATCCGCGGATCGTCGTGCGCGAGGACCGCATCCGCAAGCCCGACGGCAGCGACGGCATCTACAGCGTGATCGACAAGCCGCCCTACGGGTTGGTGATCGCCCACGACCGCAACCGGGTTCGCCTGTCGAGCAGTTCCGCTATCCGCTCGGCTTGCGCCGCTGAGAGTTTCCGCAAGGCACGGCACCGGATCTGGTCGACGCCGAGCCAGCCGAACTCGCGGCCCCCGAACTGCGCGAGGAACCGGGTTGCGCGCCGGTTCCATGGCCGTGCTGGGGCAACTCGACGGCGCACCGGGCATGAGCAGCCACCGCGGGTGGGTGTTCCTCGCGACGGACATCACCGAGGGCGAGGCGGACGGGACCACGAGGAGCAGGACATGCGCAGCGCCTGGTTCTCGCGCGCCGAAATCGAGGCGATGATCCGCACCGGCGAGATCACCGACGCACAGTCGATCGCCGCTTTCGCTCAATTCCTGCTCGCGCAGCCGGTCAACGGCTAACGCGCCTACGCCGACGCGATGAGTTTCGTCGCGTACAGCGGTCGGTACAGGTATGTCGGTAACGCAACGCAGCCTCTCGATGGATACGGTTCGCCGCCGATCGCGTGGTCACGCGTTCGTGAGCTGCTTGACGCCGACCTCAGGCAACCGCCGGGCAGCGGCGGCCCGGACCGCCACACGGTGTGGCTGTCGACGATCAACGTCGACGGCAGTTCGCACGTGATGCCGGTCGGCATCGTGGAGGTCGACGGGGCGTGGTACTTCACGTCCGGCGAGCGAACTCGCAAGTCGCGCAACCTGGCTCGCGATCCGCGCTGCACCGTGACCGTGGCCACGCGCCCGTTCGACCTAGTCGTCGACGGCCGCGCGGTGAAGGTCCTCGACGAAGCCGCCCTGCGCATGGTCGCTGAGGCCTGTGCCGGGCAGGGATGGCCGGCGCACGTCGACGGCGACGCACTGACGGGCCGAATACAGCGCGCCCTCCGCTGGACCGCCACCCTGGTACGTCGACCGAGTCGTGCCCGCGGCCATCTTCGCGCTGGCAACTTCAGACCCGTTCGGGGCAAGGCGATTTGACCTATGAAGACCGGCGGCTGCGCTCAGCGGCGGCGGCCAGCAACAGCGCCGCGGCGAACATCGCCTCCACCGCGCCCGAAATCAGCAGCGGCAGGCGCCCGTTGACGCCCCACAGGAGCCCTGCGCACAACCCCGCCGCCCGCACCGCGAATCCGCTGAGACCCTGATACAGCCCCTGTGCGCTGGACTGCAGACCCCATCGACAAGCGATGAGATGCAAGCCTTTCCGACGCCGTCAGACTGCTGCCTTGGCGGCACATAACCCAGCGGCAGGTGGCTTGCACGCACATCCAGTAGCACAGTGAAAGTGAATTTCACCTGTTGCCGAAGTCGTCGAGGGTGAACCCGCCGGGTACCGCCGGGGGCAGTGGCTTGGGTTTGATCACCGTGTGCACGCCGGCGTCGCGATAGGCGGCGCGGGCAGCTCCGGTGCCGTAGGCCGAGTCGCCGTATACCCGCAGGTCCGCACCCTGATCGGCGGGCGCCTGCGCGGAATCGGTTGCCGCGGTGGTGATCTCACCGCCGTCGCCGGCAGCCGCCGCGGCGGCGCCGCCAGACCCGGGCTCGGCGGCCGCCGCCTCATCGCCGCCAGGCTGATCGGCGGTCGGCTCGTCGGCGGGGGCGACATCGCCGCCCGCGTTAGGGTTCGCGGTCTCGGTCTCGGGGCGGTGGAAGCGGTCACGCGCGATCATCTGCTGCCCGACCACCGCATCGCTGCCCGCTTCGCCGGCCGCGGTGGTCAGCTCGGCATCGGTGATCAGCCCGGTCTCCGGCTCGGCGCTGACATGCCCGCGAAACCCATCGCGGCGGGTGGACTTCGACTTGCGGGTGTGCCGGGCCTCGGGATCGACGGTGGAGATCACCCGATCCGGCGCCACCCGCCGCGCGATGCGCCACCGCCCGTCGGTGCCATCGGAGCCCTCGGCCGGTTCCACGTCCTGGCCGGCCACCAGCGCCAGCAGCCCCAACGCGTCCGCTGCGGTGTCCTCACGCTCGGGCGCGTCCTCGCCGATGAGCTCGGCCAGCACCTCCAACGCGTCGTTGACCAGATCCGACACCAGCTGCTGCTTGGCCTGCGGGTCGTCCCAGTCGATGTCGGGCTTGCCGGGCTTGGAGTAGTCCAGCCTCGTGACCCGCTCGATCACCGATTGCGCGCCGGGCACCAGCCGCGCCACCTTGCGCATCGCCGCCACCAGCTGGGTCACCGTGTCCTGGGTGGCCACCGCGTCGTCAAACACCGTCGAATCCAGACACCGCTTCCGGCGCCCACGCAAGATCCCGGTGTCGGCGATCACTTGGGCGACCGCGTCAAACACCCGGTGCGCGCGATCGGAGGCAGCGATCCGTTTGCGCCAGTACACCAGCGTCGACGGGTCGAACGAGGTCTGCGAAAGCGACCGCCCGCACGCCACCTTCCACCGGATGTCATAACGCAGCGCGTCGGCGGTCTGCGGGTCGGACAAACCGTAGAGCTCCTTGAGCACCAGCACCGATCCGATCAGATCCGCTGGCAGCGACGGCCGCCCGGTCGACGAGCAGAACAGGTCCCCGATAAAACGAATCCGGGAACAACTCGTGGCGGTGCTCAGCCAAAAACGCGAAGACGCCCCCCGAGGGCACCAGTTCTCCGACCAGCGCCTGCGCGTCCAACAACTCCCGATCTGACCGCGAAATCCCTTGCACCACAAGATCATCACATGCCACAGGGGGCGCAGCCGTCAGACACGCCCAGCGCCGGAGCGGTTATTCAGTGCCGTCCTAGAGGTCTACGCCGAGTAACGCGTCAACCGCAGTCGCCACCAGCCTCGGCGCCCCGTCGTCATGGCCGCCGTATTCCAGTGCGTCGGTGGTCCAACCATCAAGTGCCGCAATGACTTTAGGGGAATCAAGATCGTCGGCCAAATACTGCCGCACCCGGGCGATCAGGTCGGTCGCGTCGGGGCCGGCAGGCAGCGCGGTCGCGGTGCGCCAGCGCTGCAGCCGGGCGACCGCCTCGTCGAGCACTTCGTCGCTCCAGAACCGATCGGCGCGATAGTGGCCGGCCAGCAGGCCCAGCCG
>DATJQO010000023.1:0-36506 GCA_035505695.1 Mycobacterium sp. | reverse complement strand
CTCCGGAGTCGGTGGAGTTTTGGCAGGGACGCGAAAACCGGCTGCACAATCGCATTCGGGTCAGCGGGGGGCTTATCGAGCGCCTGCAGCCTTAGCCGGGTGGCGAAGGGTGGCAGTCCTTGCTCGGCACCTGGATGAGCTAGCCGGACCGGTTGAGTTCATCGAACCGCGCCAAGGCGAGATCGCGGTGTGCAGGCTCGAAGGTCTCTATGTGAATGACGCGGGCGTCGTCGAGAAGAACGAGCTGAAGAAGCGGAATTTCGACAGCAACGCCATCAGTCGATGTGCCTTTCAAGACCGTGTGTGCGACCACGCCCATCGCCGAATGTGTCAGGACCTCGACGAATTCGATCCAGAAGTCGGGCACGAGCGAGGCCATGACTTCCGCTGATGACAGGTAGTTGGCGATAGTGTCTGCGCCTGCGCCAGTCAACTGGCGGTGGCTCGCATATGTGGCATCGCCGATACGGGCGATGAGTTCCTCCCACTCATGACGGTTGGTGAGCTCGATCAGCAGGTCCATCGTCTTGATGATCTCGGGATGCGCGACTTCTCGCGACGCGATCCAGCGAGCGGTGAGTTCGGCGAACGCCTCGTTGATGTCCTCGGGATCGAAGCTCACGGTGTGACGTATCTGGTCGTCGTCGCCGACCTCTATGACGCGCAGCAGCTCGATGGTGATCGGTCGGTCCGGGTCGTCGATGTCGCGGAAACGCAACCTGATCAACGAGAGGCGAGAGCCCCTGATCGCGATGGGGTCCGCCTCCAATCGCCAACTGCTGGGCAACGTCTCGAAAAGGGCGTAAGCGGCCTTCTGCCGTGCCGGACCGTCGAGCACATCACGCAGGCCCTTTCGCCGGTGCTCATATCGACCTTCCGCGCTCACAAACTCGAGGCACGCGTCCATGTCGCGGCGATTAAACGCGTCAACCAGGCGCGCAAAGGTCCGTGTCGCGGCGTTCTCGAGCAACGGCGGGCGGTCGAGCTCGTCGAACCTCGCGAGCGCGGCGTCGAGGTCTGCCTCGTCGAAGACTTCGGCGCGGCTGATGAGGCCGCCTTCGAGTGTGAACATGCAGATCATCCATAACTCCGCATCGGAGCCCTCTTGCGCGGTCGCCTTGACCACCTGGGTGACAACGGCTCCGATTCCGGTTAGGCGATGCACGGTTGCGATGTAGGCGTAGAACTCGGAAGTGATGTCCCACAACGCTTGAATAGACGCGGCCAGGTCAACCCCGTCGACCGATACGAGCGGTCGATGATCGATGTAGACCGGATCCGGAATCGTGTCGGGAAGTTCGCGCCGATTGCAGCTGACAAAGGATTCCGCGATGACCGACCACGTTTGTGCGTGGGCCGCCGCTTCGCCGGTGAGAATTCGGGCGTCGAGCTCGGCAAGGGCAGCGTCGATATCGTCGGAATCGAAGGTGACGAGGTCGTGAATTAGGTTGTCGTTGTCGATCTCCATCACCGTCAAGACCTCGATGGTGATCGGTTGGTCAGGCGCTTCGGTATCACGGCAACAGTCCCGGGTCAACGACAGGCGAGATCCCCTGATGGCGAGCGGCTGCGTGCTCAATCGCCAGCTTTCCGGTGGCTGGAGAAAGCCACGTATCGCTTCCACCCGCGCCGGCCCGTCGAACAAGGCGCGCAAGCCTTTTCGCCGATCCTCCAACCGGCCGTCCGCCGTCAGCAGAGCAAGATAACCTGCCACGTCCCGCCGGTTGAACGCATCGACTGAACGCGCCCACGTTCTGGTCGCAGCGTTTTCAAGCACCGTTGACGGCGGGCTGAGCTCATCGAACCTCGCTAGCGCGGCGTCGAGGTCCGCCTCGTCGAATACCTCGATGTGGTTGGGAAGGTCGCCATCGAACGTAACGACGCTGACCTCTCGCCATTCGGCGTCGAAGCCATCACGAGAGGTGCCGTGCACCGAATGGGTGACGACTGCGCCCCGGTCGCTCAGGCGATGCACCGCTTCGATGCGAATTTTGAAGCCGGGCATTTGCTCTATTGCGGCACGGAAGTAGTCAATCAGTTCGCCGGGCGCCACCGCTGCTGCACGCCGATGGTCTATGTCCACGAACTCTGGCGTCGTCGCCGGGAGTTCACCCCGGTTGAGCGCGGCATAACCACGTACGGTCGCAGACCACGTATGAGAATGCCTCGCTGCCTCGCCGGCGAGGTAGCGGGCGTCGAGCTCCTCGAAGGCGGCGTCGACGTCGTCGGGATCGAACGCGACGCGTGCCACGATCTGGTTTTGGGCGTTGATCTCAGAAACGGATAACACCGTGGTCCCCGACCAGCCGGCCGAGATGGAGTAGCGACTGAGGGTAAGGCGTTGCCCACGGACAGCAATCACCGCTGGTTTATAGTTCGTGACTCCTAAGTCAGCGACCGCCCGCCAGCTTGCGATCTCGGCGTCGCGGCCGCGCAGGACCCCGGCATTCACGACGCGACGACGATCGTCCACCAACACGTCGTCAGACAGTAACTCCTCCATGGCGGCCCAATCGCGGTCTGAGAAGCACACATTGAAGCGTTGCTCGACTTGGCTTGCCGCGTTCTCCAACCGCGGCTCCGGGTGGACTTCTTCGAAGCGGGTGAGCGCGGCGTCGAGGTCTGCCTCCTCGAAGATTTCGCAGCGGTTGATGAGGCTGCCTTCGACGGTCAAGACTTCGATGCCCCGCCACTCGGCGCCGAATCCATCCAGCGAAACATCATGCGCCACATGAGTGCACACGGCGCCCAGGTTACTCAAGCGGTGCACGGCCTCGATCCGGAAGGTGACATCCGGGATGAGCTGCCAAAGCGACTGTAGGGATGCGTTGAGACCGCCTTCCTCGATGATCCCCGGTCGTCGGTGATCGACGTTCGTCCAATCCGGCGTTGTCGGGAAAAGCTCATGCCGGTTCATCGCGGCATAGGCGCCGGAGACGACCGACCAGGTGTGCGCGTGCGCCGCGGCTTCGCCGGCAAGGTACCGGGCGTCGAGTTCCACGAACGCGGCGTCGATGTCGTCGAGGTCGAACGAGACGAGACCGACCATCCGCTCGTCGGAATCGATTTCGACGAGGCCGAGCACTTCTGTAACGAATGCCTCGAGGTCGCTATCTCGGTCTGCGAAGCGCAAGCGCGTACGCAGTAGGACCAGGCGGTCACCGCGGGTCGCGATGACGGTCGACGTCATGTTCATTTTTCCGAGGCGGGCAATCGCGCGGTTGTCGGCGATCTGAGCGTCTCGACCGTGTCGGACCCCGGCCCCCACCAAACGCCGGCGATCGTCGCTCACGAAATTGTCGGCCAGTACCTGCGCCATGGCGTCCCAGTCATGCGCCGCGTAATGCGCCAGAAAGCGCTCGGTTACTTGGCTTGCCCCGTTTTGCAGCCGTGGTGGCTTCGGCCGCGATTCCTCGAACCGTGCGAGCGCGGCGTCGAGATCGCTGTCTTCGTAGATATCCAATCGCGGCTCGTCAGGTTCGAGCAAAAAATTTCGGGCCCATTGCAATTCGTTTCCCTGTGCGTCGGTGCCTTCGATGACGAGGCTCGCAACGACGCCGTGGGCGTCCAGTGCGTGTACTGCCTGCACCCGATAGCGCGCATCGGGAACCAGCAGCCACAGCTTCTGGACCGCACGGCCATAGTCTCCGTCTGCGAACGGGACTCGTCGATGATCGGTATAGGCAAGCCGCTTGATCATTGGCCCCGCCTCGTGGCGGTTGAGCTCGCGCACGATGTCTAAGGCGCGCTGATAGACGCTCGCATACGGAGCGGCTTCGCCAGCGAGGTATCGTGCGTCGAGCTCGGCGATCGCGGCGTCGATATCGTCGACCTCGAAGAAGATGGCTGCGACGATTTTCTCGTCGGCGTTGATGTCGAGGACGCCGACCGTGTCGAGGAAGAATTCCTCAGGCCCGTGGTCGCGGCCGGCGAAGCGGAGATGGATGAGGGCAAGGCGCGCCCCTCGGATCGCGATGGTGGTCGGCGTCACCTTCGTGCTGAACAGATCGGCGATCACCCGCATGTCCGTGATCTGGGCACCTCGACCATGCCGGACTCCTACGCCTACCATCCGACGTCGATCCTCGTTGGAGAAGTTGTCCGCCAGCATCTCCGCCATCGCGTCCCAGTCACTTGCTGCGAAGTGCGCCAGGAAGCGCTCGCCCGCTTGGCTTGCTGCGTTTTCCAGCCGCGGTGCCGCCCGGCTCAACTCCTCAAACCTCGCTATCGCGGCGGCGAGGTCTGCCTCGTCGAACAGTTCGCAGCGGCTGAGCCGATCGCCGTCGAACGTGCAAATCCCGATCTCCCGCCATTCGGCCTGGAAGCCCTGTTGCGACGTGCCATGCGCCACTTGGGTTACGACGGCTCCAAGGTTGCTCAGACGATGCACAACCTCGACGTGGACATTGATGTCCGGCGCGCTCTTAAACAAGTCGTGGAGGTAGGCGGTCATCTCGCCGGTCGCGAACGCCGCTCCGCGGCGGTGGTCGACGTTGACCCAATCAGGCGCCAACTCGGGTAGTTCGTGTCTGTTGATGGCGGCAAAGGCACCCACGACGAGCGACCACGTGTGCGCGTGGGCCGCGGCTTCGCCGGCGAGATAGCGCGCGTCGAGTTCAGCAATCGCGGCATCGAAGTCCTCGAGGTCGAACACGAATAATGTCGCGATCCGCTTCTCGGCGTCGATCTCGACGACATTAAGAGCATCATTTTGAATAGCCTCCGGATCGCGGCCGGCAGCGCGAACACGTGCGAGGACGAGACGCTCGCCGCGGACCGCCATGGCGCCCAACATCGATATCGTGAAGCCGACGTCGGCAGCCGCCTGCAGATCATCGATCACGGCGTCTCGATCATGTTGGATCCCGGCATTCACAACCCGTCGGCGATCCGTGCCGGAATAATTTTCGGCCACAGTTTCAGCCACGGCGTCCCAATTGCGCGCTGCAAAGTGTGACCAGACGTGCTCGAATACCACCGCGGCCGTGTTTTGCAAACGCGGTGTCAGCCGGCTGAGCTGTTCGAAACCCGCGACCGCAGCGTCGAGATCGGCCTCGTCGAATAGCTCGGCGCGGTCGATGTCGTCGCCATTGAACGTCAGGAGGAAGACTTCCCGCCACTCAGCGTCAAATCCCTCTCGCGAGCTGCCACTCATCGCGTTGGTCACGACCGCTCCGCGATCACTCAGTCGATGCACCGTCTCGATATAGATCCTGGATTGCGGCGCGATGTCCCAGGTGGCATGGACGTACGGGATCATCTCTCCTGGTGCGAAGGCTCTTCCTTGCCGGTGGTCAACGTTCACCCAACCTGGCGTCATCGAAGGGAGCTCGTGTCGGTTGATCGCGTCGTAGGCCGCCGTGATGGCAGCCCACGTGTGTGCGTGGGCGGCCGCCTCGCCTGCCAGGTACCGGGCATCGAGCTCTTCGACGGCGGCGTCGAAGTTGTCGGCGTCGAAAACAACCCGTGCCAGAAAGCGTCCGTCGGCATCGATTTCGACAACGTCGAGAGCATCAGTATGGAAGGCCTCAGGTCGTTGGTCGCGTCCCCAGGTTTGGACGCGGCTGAGTACCAGGCGATCACCCCGGATGGCGATGGCATTCGAAGTCGCGCTTTCGACTCCGATATCGACGATCCCTGCGATCTCGGTGAGCACCGCGTCCCGGCCCTGTCTCCGACCGGAATTGACCGTACGACGCCGATCGTCCGAGGACGCGTCGTTAGCCACCATCTCGGCTATAGCTTTGAAGTCACGGGCCGCGAAGCGGGTTCGCAGGCGCTCGTAGACGCGGCTTGCTTCATTTTCCAGCCCCCGTGCCGACCGGCTAAGCTCATCGAATCGCGCGAGCGCGGCGTCGACGTCTTCCTCGTCGAATACCTCCGTACGGCTGACCATTTCATCCTGCACGATGAACAGATTTACGCCCCGCCACTCGACGGCTAATCCCTCGTGCGAGGTTCCATAACCTTCCCACGTGAACACTGCGCCGCGGTCACTCAGCCGATGTACTGTCTCGATGTAGGGGATGACGGTTTGGTAGAGATCCCAGCCCGCACGGAGGTATTCGATCCCCTCACCAAGTGCAAACCTAGCCACCCGGCGGTGGTCGACACTCACCGCGTCCGGTGTCGTCGCCGCGATTTCGCGACGATTGTGGGCGACGAAAGCGCCCGTAACCACCGACCACGCGCGCGCATGAGCAGCGGCTTCGCCGGCGGCATATCGAGCGTCGACCTCCGCGATGGCCGCGTCGAAGTCGTCGATGTCGAAGGTGATCCAAGACACGGCTCGGTCGTCGCCGCCGGTCTCGACTAGCCAGAAGAGGTCGACGTGGAACGCCTCTTGCTCATCGCTGCGCGATAATCGAGAACGAATCAGGACGAGCCGCTCCCCGCGGGTCGCAATGACGTCTGAAGTCGCGTTCGTGACTCCAAGGTCGGCGGCCGACCGAAAATCATTGATCTCAGCATCGCGGTCCTGCCGGATGCCTGCATTCACCACTCGACGACGATCCTCGGTCAGAATGTCGTCGGCCAGGATCTCGGCGAAGTCGGCCCAGTCTCGGGCCGCAAAGCACGCCAGGAGGCGCTTTATTATTCGGCTTGCAGCGTTTTCCAGCCGCCGCGTCTTTGGTTGCTGTCCCTCGATGCGTGCATGCAAAGCGTCGAGTTCCGCGAGCGCGGCGTCGAGGTCTTCGACGTCGAACCACACCTGCGTCGCGACTCGCCCCTCTTCGTTGATGGCGTATAGCTGAAGAAGCTCGTCGCGCGGCGGTCCAGGACTCCCGTCGAGACTGGTCGTAATTAAGCGAGACAAAGCCAGCCGGTCGCCTCGTGCCGCGACCATGACGTGGTCGATCCGGATGTTGCCCGTCTCGAGCTCGCGCCTCAACCCACGTCGTACCGCGTCGGATAACAAGGTCAAGCCAACAACCTTCCGGCGACTCTCAATCGAGACATCGGTTGCGAACAACTGCTCAAACTCGTCCCAGGCTCTCCGATGAACAGCAGCCATCACGCGTTCGCCGACTCGCACGGCCGCGTTGTCCGGCACGACGGCGGGCGCTTCAGGTTGCGCCGCGGCGGGAGGCGCGACGGGCTGACCGAGTACGCTCCGCGCCCTTTCGGCAAGTGCGGCAGCGCCTTTGCGTTCGTACAGTGCGACCGCCCGCTGGGCCGCTGCTCGCGCTCCTGCGGCGTCGCCGGCGGCGCCCAAAACCGTTGCGAGTGTCACACATGCGTCGGCGTGATCGACCAGGGCGTCGGTGCGCTCGGCCAGGCTCACGGCCGCCTCGGCGACCAACCGCGCCTCGGCGTGATCACCCTGGCGTGACAGCAGCCGCGCGCGAAGCGTGCGCCAGGCGATCGACGCCTTCAGTGCATTTCCGGCGAGACATTCGCTCTCCGTGCATAATTCGTCGGCCTCGGCGTCTCGACCGATTGCAAGACACGCGCGACCCAGCAATGCGGCCGTCTCGGCGGTATCCGCGTCGAGACCCATGCGGCGAAAGCCATTGTAGGCCTTGCGTAAATAGGCTTCGGCCGCTGCGGGATCGTCGACGACGAGCTCGACGATGCCGGCGAACTGTTCCACCTCCATAAGCGCATGGCGCAGGCCGAGCTCGGTGACCGTGCGCCGGGCCGATTCGATCATTCGTCGGGCGGCCTCGGCGCGTCCGCGGAAGGCCTCCAGCACGGCCTGGCACCGCGTCGATGTGGCCTCGACCGCCGGCGAGTCCGTCGTGATCCGCAGCAGCCGCACTACGTCAAGGCATCGCCCGCCCGCGCGCGGAACGGGATTGGGGCCCCACAGTGCCGCGAGCGGAGCGCCGGCCAAGACCGCGTTCACCCGACGGTGCTCACGCGCGCGTCGGGCTGCGGTCAGAGCGTTGTCCAGGGCGGCTTCGCAGTCGCCGATTCGCCCGAGGCGCGCCAGGCACCCGGCCCTAACCGTGTGGGCCTTGGCTTCGCCTGCGGCGTCGTCCAATTCGGCCAGCTTGTCGGCCGCCGCTCTCAATGCGGCTTCGGCCTCGTCCAGTCGCTCGGGGTGGATCAGCATCGACAGCTGGCCGTCGAAGCAGGTTGCCCACGCCGCGAGTCGGGCGGAATCGACCGTCGCTGCTAGTAATTCGGACACCGCACCGGCGGCCGAGGTCACGTCTCCGGCCGCCAGCAGCGCCTCGCACCGCGCGATCAATAACTCGGCGACCTGGTCGTCACGATCGGGCAGCTCGTCGTCGATCTCCTCCAGAGCATGCAGGGCGTGGTCGTACAGGTCGGCCGCGCCTTCGTAAGCGAGGCGGGCCATCGCCTGGTCGGCCGCGCGCCGGCAGTACTCGACGGCCTTGGCCGCATTTCCCGCCCATGCGCATTCGAAGTAGTGGTAAGCCAATTCGGCAAGCAGCTCGTCGTCGGCGCCGGGCTCGTTCTCCAATGTGGTGGCGATGCGCTGGTGTAGCCGCATGCGCCGCACCGACGGCAGCTCGGCAAGCAGTGACTGCCGGACGAGGGCGTGGTTGAACCGGTAACGACCCCCGGGCTCTTCGATGACGATGCCGGCCTTGCCCGCCTCGTCGAACGCGTCCACCAGATCGTCGCCGACCACGCGTTCCACCAGCTCTAGGGCAAACCGGCTTCCGACGACCGCGGCCGCGGCCAGAGCCTTATTGGTCTGCGGTGCAAGCCGCGACAACCGACGGCTCACCGCCTCGCGAACCCCCTGCGGCAGCGTGCTCTGGTCCCACCGCCCGCCGCTTTCATCCACGTGGCGCAGCGCCTCGATCAGAAAGAACGGGTTGCCGCCGGTAACCGACGCCAACGCGCGGGCCAGTTCCTCGTCGTCGTAGCCCGCCTCGGTGACGTAGGCGGTCACGTCGTCCTCGTCGAGGCCGCTGAGCTGAAGGCGGTTGGCGGTGCCGTCGCGGTGCAGATCGGCCAGCATCGCCGAAAGCGGGTGCGAGCGGTCGAGGTCGGTGCTGCGGTAGGTGCCGATGATCTGTACGCGAGCCTGTTCGCCGAAACGCAGCAGGTGCCGCAACAACAGCAGCGTCGGCTTGGCTGCCCAGTGCAGGTCATCGAGGATGAGCGCCACGGGCGCATAAGAAGATGCCACCCCGAGCAGGGCAACGACGGCGTCGAAAAGTGCGTAGCGCTCGGTGTCGGGGTCGGCGCGGGTCGGCGCCGCCAGATCGGGCAGGACATCGGTCAGTCCGGGAACGAGGGGGAGCAGCGCCTCGAACCCGCGCAACCCCCGAAGCCGGCTGGCACCCAGGCAGGGCACCAGGTAGCGCAAGGCTTCGGCGAACGGCTGGTACGGGGCACCGAGGTCCTCGTCGCACCGGCCGTAAATGACCAGGGCGCCTTGTTCGTACACCAGCCGCGACCATTCGCCGGCCAGGCGTGTCTTGCCCACCCCGGGTTCGCCGGCGATCAGCACCGCGTTGGTGCCCCCGGCGAGTGCGGTCTGCCATGCCGAAAACAGCCGCTCCAGCTCGGGCCTGCGCCCGACGAACGGCCCGGGGCCGATCAGCACCGCGGGCAGGGCCGGGCGTTTCAGTGGCGCATCGGTGGGGGCCGGCTCATCACGGTCGTCGGCGGTTTCCAGCCGGAGTTCGAAGACGTGCTCGGGGCGCGCGAGGTTACGCAGTTCGCGCATCCCCAGGTCGGCGAGCACAACATCGTCGGACAGTGAGTCGATGACCAGCTCAGCGGTTGCCCCCGAGCAAAGAATCTGCCCGCCCGCCGCGAGCGACCGCAGGCGCGCGGCGCGGTTGACCGCCCGGCCGAAGTAGTCGCCGTCGCGGAGCTCGGCCTCGCCGGTGTGTAACGCCACGCGGACCCGCATGGGCTCTCGCAGCACCCACGGCTCGTGGACGATCGCGTCTTGGAGCTCGATGGCCGCGGCGGCGGCCGCCGACGGCCGCTCGAACACCGAGAACGTGGCGTCACCTTCACCGCGCGTCTTGATCAGCCGCCCGCCGCGTGAAGTGACCACCTGTTCGACGAGCTCGTCATGGCGTGCCAGCGCCACGGCCATGGCGCCGGCGTCCGCCTCCCAGGCGGCCGTCGACCCCTTGATGTCGGTCAGCAGGAAGGTCACCGCGCGAGTGATCGTCGCAATCTGTTGTGCAGCAGGCACTTCCAACGCGCCGTCCTGTGCGACGATTGCGGCCTCCAGCCGGCGGAGCTCCGGTCCGGGGTCAACCCCAAGCTCCTCGACGAGCAGCGCCCGCGCCCGTTGGTAAGCGCCGAGGGCCTCGCCCTGCCGGCCGGCGCGGTAGAGGGCGAGCATCAGCTGACCCCAGCGCCTTTCGCGTAGCGGGGCCTCGGCCACGGCGGCCTCGAGCTCACCGATGATCTCGGCGGCGCGGCCCGTCGCCAGCAGGGCATCGGCTCGATCCTCCACCAGCGCGGCATGGCCCTCGATCCACCGCGTCTTCTCGGACGTGCCCCGCCGTCCGTCGGGCAGCTCGGGGATGCCGCGCCACAGCGCAAGTGCCTCCTCGAAGCGGGCCACGGCTTCACTCGTGTCGCCGGCGGCGGCCGCATCGCGTCCCAGCCGTGCGGCCGACTTGTAGCGCGAGGCGTCGACCCGGGTCTCGGCCAAACTCCAGCCCGTGCCGTCGGTCAGGACGAAGCCGTCGCCGAGGGTGCGGCGCAGCGAGGAGATGTGGGTTTGCAGGGCCTTGGCCGCGGTGCGCGGCGGAGCGTCACCCTAGAGCAGCTCGACGAGGGTGTCGGCGGACACGACGGAACCGGCGTGCAGCCCGAGCATCGTGAGGATGGCGCGCGGTTTGGCGCCCGGGATCGTGACGGGCGCGCCATCCTGTCGGACCTGGAGTGGTCCCAAAACGCCCAGTTCCACCGATGGAAGCGTACTCACGTCAGCCATCGTGGGGGGCAGGATTCAAAGCCTGGTCAAGACGGAGTAAAGCCGCCCCGGGCACGGCCCCGCGATCCGCGCGCTTGCGCAGCGGCGGCGCCGCAGACCAGACCCCGGACAGGCGCGCCGCCGCGATAACGACTACCTTCAGCAGTACGCACTTCGTGCGGCCAGCAATACCAGCCAGAGCGCAAGGGGGTTCTCGTGGCCGACACCGACGACACCGCAACTCTGAAATATCCGGGGGGCGAGATCGACCTGCAGATCGTCCACGCCACCGAAGGCGCTGACGGCATTGAGCTGGGGTCGCTGCTGTCGAAGACCGGCTACACCACCTTCGACAACGGCTTCGTCAACACCGCCGCTTGCAAGAGCGCCATCACCTACATCGACGGTGACGCCGGGATTCTGCGCTATCGCGGCTACCCGATCGAGCAGCTCGCCGAGAAGTCGACCTTCATCGAGGTGAGCTACCTGCTGATCTACGGTGAGCTGCCCAACAAAGAGCAGCTGGCCGAATTCACCAAGCGGATCCAGCTGCACACCATGCTGCACGAGGACCTCAAGCGTTTCTTCGACGGCTTCCCGCGCAACGCGCACCCGATGCCTGTGCTGTCCAGCGTGGTCAACGCGCTCAGCGCCTACTACCCGGACGCCCTCGATCCGATGGACAACGTTCAAGTCGAGCTGTCGACCATTCGTTTGCTGGCGAAATTGCCTACCATTGCCGCCTACGCCTACAAGAAGTCCGTCGGCCAGCCGTTCCTGTACCCGGACAACAAGCTGACGCTGGTGGAAAATTTCCTGCGGATGACGTTCGGGCTGCCCGCGGAGCCGTACCACGCCGATCCCGAGGTGGTGCGGGCACTGGACATGCTGCTCATCCTGCACGCCGATCACGAACAGAACTGCTCCACGTCGACGGTTCGGTTGGTGGGTTCGTCGCGAGCCAACCTGTTCACCTCGATCTCCGGCGGCATCAATGCGCTGTGGGGCCCGCTACACGGCGGCGCCAACCAGGCCGTCCTCGAGATGCTCGAGCAGATCCGCCAAAGCGACGACAACGTCAGCGAATTCGTTCGCAAAGTGAAGAACCGCGAAGCCGGCGTCAAACTGATGGGCTTCGGCCACCGCGTCTACAAGAACTACGACCCCCGGGCCCGGATCGTCAAGGAGCAGGCCGACAAGATCCTGGCCAAGCTCGGCGGCGACGACGACCTGCTGGGCATCGCCAAGGAGCTCGAAGAGGCGGCGTTGACCGACGACTACTTCATCGAGCGCAAGCTCTACCCCAACGTCGACTTCTACACCGGCCTGATCTACCGGGCGCTCGGTTTCCCCACCCGGATGTTCACCGTGCTGTTCGCGTTGGGCCGGCTGCCCGGCTGGATCGCGCACTGGCGCGAGATGCACGACGAGGGCGACAGCAAGATCGGCCGTCCACGCCAGATCTACACCGGCTACACCGAGCGCGACTACACCACCATTGATGCGCGCTAGTTTCCCGGCCGAGCAGACGCAAAAGTACCCGTTTCGGCTCTAATTTAGGAGCTTTTACGTCTGCTCGCCGGCGAAGCCAGTACCGCCATGGCGGCGTTGTGGCCGCCGATGCCCGACACCGCCCCGCCGCGGCGAGCACCCGAGCCGCACAACAGGATTCGCTCGTGGGCGGTGGCCACCCCCCATTGCCGCGTCGGGGTGTCCAGCGGCTCGTCGTCTTCGGCGAACGGCCAGGACAAGCCGCCGTGGAAAATGTTGCCCGCTGTCATCGCCAGCGCGCGGTGCAAGTCCAGGGTGGTCGTCGTCTCAATGCACGGCCGGCCGTGTGCATCGGTCCACAAGAGGTCTTGAATAGGTTCAGCCAGAACTGAATTCAGTGACGCCAACACCGATTCGGTCAGCCGGTCATGCAGCGCGCCGGTGTAGGTGCCGTCGAACAGCGAGTGCGGGGTATGCAGGCCGAACACCGTCATCGTGTGAGCGCCCGAGTCGCGCAGCTCCGCCGACAGGATGCTCGGGTCGGTCAGCGAGTGACAGTAGGCTTCGCACGGCAATGGATCCGGCACCTGCCCGGCGGCTGCCCGGGAATACGCTGCGTCCAGTTGTGTCCAGGTCTCGTTGACGTGGAAGGTCCCGGCGAATGCCTGTTCGGGCGTGACGCTGTCGTCGCGCAACCGAGGCAGCCGCCGCAGCACCATGTTGACCTTGACCTGCGCGCCCTGGGTCGGGGTCGCCGGTCGTTCGCCGAGCAGCCCGGCCAGCACCGCCGGTGTGACGCCGGCCAACACGAACCGACCTCGCACCACGTGCTCGTCGTCGCCGCTGCGGTAGCTCACCCGTCCGCTCGGGTCGAGACTGAAAACCTCTGCGCCGGTGACGATTTCGGCTCCGTAACGGACGGCTGCGGTAGCCAGGGCCGAAGTGAGCGCGCCCATGCCGCCCACGGGCACGTCCCAGTCTCCGGTGCCGCCGCCGAGCACGTGATACAGGAAGCAGACGTTCTGCATCAGCGATGCGTCGTCGAGGAGGGCGAAGGTACCGATCAGCGCGTCGGTCGCGATCACACCGCGGACCACGTCATTGTGCACCGCATCGGCGATGGCATACCCGATCGGCTCTTCGATCATGGCCTGCCATGCTGCGGCCGCACGCTGATCGCCGCCTTCCACCACATGGCGGCATGCCTGCTCGCGGGTGCGCAGGGGTTCGAGCAGCGTCGGCCAAAGCCGTTGAGTCACCAACCGGCAGCGTTGGTAGAAGGCGGAAAAACCGCGTTCATCATGGGCGGCGCCGATGGCAGCGAACCTGCCACCGGATGTGCCGATCAGCAGTCCACTGCGGCCCTGGTTGGCAGGGTCGGGCGTGTACGACGAATATGGCCGCCGCGCCAACCGCACGTGGGCGCCCAGTTCGTCGACGATCTGCGGCGGCAGCAAGCTGACCAGATAGGAGTAGCGCGACACCCGAACACCGACGCCCGCGAAGGCTTGCGCCGAGATGGCGGCCCCGCCGACATGCCCCAGCCGTTCCAGCAACCGCACCCGAAGGCCCGCCCGGGCCAGATAGGCGGCCGCAACCAGACCGTTGTGACCCCCACCTATGACTACGGCGTCGAAGGCATCGACCGCTGTCGCGTGGTCGTTCAGTTCAGGTAGCCCTCGACCTCGTCAGGCGGACGCACCTCTGCCTCGCGCGGGTCACCACCGCTTTCGCGTAGCGCTCGACGCTGCCGCAGCAGGTCCCAGCACTGGTCGAGTTCCACCTCCAGCTGGCGAAGGCGATCATGCTCCTGCGACGCGCTGATGTCGCCGTGCTGCAGTTGCGCACGCAACGCTTTCTCCTCGGCGACCAGGTCGCGGATGTGTGCCAGGGTGTCCCTGTCGGTGGGTTTTCTGCCGTTGCCCATCGCTCCAGTGTGCCTGACCCCGCGAGGCCAGTACGCACCGCGAACCGCCGAAGGCCAAACCAGCTGTCGCACAGGATATTCGACGACGCCCACCGGTCAGGTCGGGGCGGGGAGGCGTAGCACCAGCCGCGCGCCACCCAGTGGGCTGTTCTCCAGCGCAGCGGTCCCGCCGTGCAGCTTGGCTTGCTGGGCCACCAGCGCCAGACCGAGGCCAGAGCCAGAATGTGAGGCCGTCGACCCGCGGGAAAACCGCTCGAACACCACCTGGCGCTCTTCCTCGGGCACGCCGCCGCCATTGTCGTCCACGGCGATTTCCACCCCGGCGCGCGAGCTGACCGCCGAGAGCCGGACCCGGGTGGCGCCGCCGTGCTTGACCGCATTGGCGATCGCATTGTCGACGGCTAGGCGCAGCCCGGCCGGCAAGCCGACGATGATGCATGTGGGCGACGGCACCAGCGAAACATCGAGGTCGGGATAGATCCGCATGGCGTCGTGGGCGGCGCGGTCGAGCAGCTCGGTGATGTCCACCGGCACGTGATCGTCAGACGTCGACAGTTCGCCCTGGGCCAACCGCTCCAGGGCGGTCAGCGTGGCCTCGATCCGCAACTGGGTGCGGATGACGTCGTTGAGCACCTCTTTGCGCTGATCGTCGGGCATGTCCAGGGTGGCCAGCACCTCAAGGTTGGTGCGCATCGCGGTCAGGGGAGTGCGCAACTCATGCGACGAGACGGCCGCGAAGTCGCGGGCCGACGCCAGCGCCTCCTTGGTCCGATTCTGCTCGTCCCAGATGCGCTGCAGCATGCCGCGCATGGCTTCGGCGATCTCGACGGCTTCGGTGGCGCCGTGCACTTCGACGCGCGGCGCCTCGTCGCCCGCTTCGATCGAGCGGGTCTGCTGCGCAAGCTGTTTGAACGGGCGCACCGCGAAGGCGGCCAGCAGCCACGCGAACACCGCGGCCGCACCGATAGCGAACCCACAGATCAACAGCACCCGCCGGTGCAGATTGTTGGTCTCGGCGATGGTGGTGTCGTACGTGGCCCCCACGGCAAGCGACGTCGGAACCGGCTGCCCCGGGATCTCTACCGTGCGCACCCGGTAGCGCACGCCTTTGACATGGGTGTCGGCGTAGTCGACGTCCAGCTGGGGCAGCGTGACGTCGGAATTGGATTTGACCAGATTTCCGCGGCGCACCGTCATGATGGCGTCATTACCGCTGGGGGAGCGGGGAATCTCGTCAAGACCGCGCGGCAGAAAAGGGATCGCGAAACCCGCGGCTTCGTCGAGGCGCCGATCCAGCCGCTCCTTGCGGTCGTTGGTGATGCCGACCCAGACGACCGTGCCGACGATGAGCACTGGGATCGCTGCGCCGATGACCGTCGCGACCACCACCCGGGCGCGCAGTGACGGCGTACGGGTCAGAATTCGGGACAAAAAGTTCATAGCCATCCGACCTGCTTATTGCATGCGGAGCACGAATCCCACTCCGCGGACCGTGTGCAGCAGCCTCGGGCCGCCGTTGGCCTCCAGCTTGCGCCGCAGGTATCCGATGAACACGTCGACGACGTTGGTGTCGGCGGCGAAGTCGTAGCCCCACACCAGCTCCAGCAGCTGCGCGCGGGACAGCACCGCGGTTTTGTGCTCGGCCAGCACCGCCAGCAGGTCGAACTCCCGCTTGGTCAGGTCGACGTCGACGCCGTTGACCCTGGCCCGCCGGCCGGGGATATCCACCTCCAACGGCCCGACCGTGATGGTCTCCGAGGAGGATGTCGCGGTGGCGCCGCGGCGACGCAGCAACGCCTTCACCCGCGCGACGAGCTCGGCCAACACGAAGGGCTTGACCAAATAATCGTCGGCCCCCGCCTCGAGGCCGGCCACCCGGTCGTCGACCGAGCTGCGCGCGGACAGTACGCAGACCGGGACGTCGTTGTCCATCGCTCGCAGCGCTGTGACGACGCTAACGCCGTCCAGCACGGGCATGTTGATGTCGAGCACGATCGCATCCGGCCGGGTCTCGGTGGCGCTGCGCAGGGCCTCGGCGCCGTCGACCGCCGTCGACACCTCGAATCCGGACAGCCGCAGCCCGCGTTCCAGCGACGCGAGCACATCCGAGTCGTCGTCGACGACCAAGACGCGCGGTGAGCTCGTAGCAGTGTCCATGCCGCCATTTTGCCTGATTGCCGGCCACTGCGGTGCGCGGGACGGCGCGGTGGCTAAATGGTTACGTTTTCGAGGCTGCCCTGCAACTGGCCCGCGGATGCCGCCGTGCCGTCGTTGAATTCGGGTGCCGCGCAGGGCATTCGACGGCTTGGTCCGAGTGCGATACTAGTCCTGTTGCGACGCTGGGTATTTCGATCGCGCCGCGGTCATGGCTGGCGGGCCGTCGAGGGTTGATTGATTAACGATAGCCCAGCCCGCTCAACCGCACCGCCAGCTGCCGTCGCGCCGCCGGAATTCCGGCGGCCAGTTGCATTCCCGCGTTGCGCAACGGACGCAACGGCCGCGGCAGCGTCGCGATCCGGGTGAGCCGTCCGGTCAGTTTCAGCACTTGCTGGGCACGCCGGCGTTGCGCGGTGCTGTAGGCGTCCAGCACTGCGTCCGAACCGCCCCCCAGCACCTCGGTGAGCGCTGCGGCCAACGCGACCGCGTCGGTGATACCAAGGTTCATGCCCTGGCCGCCGGCGGGGCTGTGCACGTGAGCCGCGTCGCCGGCCAGCAGTAATCGGCCGGCCCGGTAGCTGTCGGCGACGCAGTGATGGATGTGGAACCGCGATCCCCAGAGCAGTTCGGTCACCACCGTCCGCCCCCGCCCAAAGCCGCGCGTGTCCAGCAGCTCCTGCACAAATTCCGGCGACGGCGACAGTGGTGCGTCGGCGGTCGGCGCGACGATGCGAAAGATGTCGCCGGGCAGGGGTGCGAGGACGTTCAAGCCGTCGGTGGCGTAGAACAGGATCACCTCGTCGCGCGGCGCCTCGCCGGTCACCAGGACGTCGGCGAGCGTGAAGGATTCGGCGAATTCTCCACCGGCAAAGCCGATTCCGGCTTGCTGGCGAATGCTGCTGTGCATGCCGTCGGCCCCGACGGCGTAGCGGGCCCTGATGGTGTCGCCGTCGTCGAACCTGGCCGTGACGCCGTCGGCGTCCTGGGTGATGTCGCTCAGGGTCTTCGGCCGAATGACGTCACCGCCCAATTCGCGTAAGCGCTCCAGCAGCAGCCGCTCGGTGTCGGCCTGGGAAAGCATCAATGTGTACGGGTGCCGCGACGGCAGCCCGCTGAAGTCGACCGAGATCAGGATGCGCTGACCCTGTCGCATGGTGAACCGCGGCGCAATCAGCCCGGCCTTGACCATCCGGCGGGCCACGTCCAGGTCTTCGAGGACCTCGAGGGTGCGGGCATTCACTGCGGCCGCGCGGGAGGTGTCGGCTCCTGCGGCCAACTTGTCGACGACTGCCACCCGAACACCACGAGAAACCAGTGACGCGGCGAGGGCGAGGCCGGTCGGGCCGGCGCCTACCACCAGGACATCGGTGTCGTTCATGGTCGGAGTCCTCTCGATTCTGAGTTAGTCAACGCTTGTTGGCATAACTCCATGGTGGCGCGCCGCTGCAGCTATGTCAACACATGTTGGCCTACAATTGTTGACATGAGAAGATCGTCGGATGAGACCAAGGCCATGATCCTGGCGGCAGCGCGCGAACGATTCGGAACGGCCGGCTTTCAAGGTGCGACGATTCGGGCGATCGCCGCCGACGCGCGGATAGATCCGGCCATGGTTATGCGGTACTACGGCAGCAAAGACAAGCTGTTCGCCGCTGCGGCCGAGTTCGATCTGCAGTTCCCAGACTTCGCGACGACCGACCGAACCCAGGTGGGACGGTCGCTGGTTCGCCACTTTCTCGACCGCTGGGAGGGCGACGAAGCGTTGGTCATTCTGCTACGGTCCAGCGCCACCAACGCCGAAGCGGCACAACGAATGCAGGAGATCTTCGTCAGCCAGCTGCAGCCGCTGGTCGCTTCTGTGGCACCGGCTGAGGAATCCGGCATGAGGGCCGGGCTGATCGCATCTCAAATTCTGGGAATGGCGTTGTGCCGCTTTGTTTTACGGCTGCCGCCGGTGGTCGAGATGAGCCGACACGAGATTGTCGAGTGGCTCGGGCCTACGATTCAGCGCTACCTCGGATTGCCCGACGACACCCTCCGCGAGACTTAAACCACGCACACTCGTAACGGCGTGTCTTCGCAACTGGTTCAGTGTCGCGAAGCGCCGGCCTCTCAGGGCAACCCGATGCGACGATAGCGCCGCAACCGCGCGGCCAGCCGCTCGGCATCAGGCATCCCGCGCAGCGCGTGCACCTCGCCGGCGATGGCGCGCGACAGTCGCTGGGCGAACTCGACGGGCTCGTCGGCGGCATCCGGATGCTCCGGCACGATGGCGTCGACAATGCCCGATGCCAGCAGGTCAGCCGACCGGATGCCTTGTGCGGCAGCAAGTTCAGGAGCGTGATCGGTGTCGTGGAAGACGATCGCGCTGGCGCCTTCCGGCGGCAGCGGCGCCAGCCAGCCATGTAAGGCGGCCAGCACCCGATCGGCGGGCACCATCGCCAATGCCGGGCCGCCGCTGCCCTGGCCCAGCAGCACTGAGACCGTCGCGGTATCCAGGGTCACCAGCTCGGCCAGGCATTGGGCGATCTGGCCGGCCAGGCCGCCCTGTTCGGCTTCGGCGGACAGCGCGGGCCCGGCGGTGTCAATCACCAGCACCAGCGGCAGGCGCAGTTCGGCGGCCAGCGCCATCCCGCGCCGGGCCTCGCGCAGCGAAGCGGGTCCCACCATCCCGCCGGTCACTCGCTGCTGGCCCAGCACCACCACGGGCTGGCCGGCGAATCGAGCCAGCGCCAACAAGGTGGTCGCGGCTTCTCCCTGCCCGGTGCCCGACAACAGGACTTCCTCGGTGGCCCCGTGGCGCAACAGGAGTCCGACGCCCGGGCGGTCCGGGCGTCGTGACGCCACCACCGAGTCCCACGCCGGCACGTCGGGTATCGGTTCGGCTGGCGGCGCTGCCGGCAGCGGCTTGGGCGGGTCGGCGATGACCCTCAGCGCACGATCCAGCATCGGGCGCAGCTCATCGAGCCCAACCACACCGTCGATCACCCCGTGCCGCTGCAGATTCTCCGCGGTCTGAATGCCCTCGGGAAACGGCTCACCATAAAGCAGCTGATACACCCGGGGCCCGAGAAAACCGATCAATGCACCCGGCTCGGCGACGGTGACATGGCCCAGCGATCCCCACGACGCGAACACCCCACCGGTGGTCGGGTTGCGCAGATAAACCAGGTAGGGCAGGTGCGCGCGCTTGTGCAGCCGCACTGCCGCGGCGATCTTCACCATCTGCAGAAACGCGACGGTGCCTTCCTGCATGCGGGTGCCGCCCGAGCTCGGCGAGGCTAGCAGCGGCAGCCGCTCGGCGGTCGCGCGCTCTACAGCCGCGGTGATCCGCTCGGCCGCTGCGACCCCGATCGAGCCGCCCAGGAACCCGAACTCGCACACCACGACCGCCACCCGGCGACCCAATATGCGCCCCTCGCCGGTCAGTACCGATTCGTCCAGACCGGTGGCGGCCCGGGCATCGGCCAGTTCGCGCGCATAGGACTCGCTGGCGGGCACGGCGAGCGGCTCACTGTCCCAGCGAATGAAGGAATCCTCATCCAGCACCGCATCCCGCAGTTGACCCGCCGTGATACGACTCACGATACGAGGCTATATAGGGTGGCTGCCATGATCGGTATAACGCAGGCCGAAGCCGTCATGACCATTGAGCTGCAGCGTCCCGAGCGCCGCAACGCCCTGAACTCCCAGCTTGTCGAGGAGCTGCGGGAGGCCGTGCTGAAGGCCGGCGACGGTTCCATCCGCGCCATCGTCTTGACCGGTGAGGGCACGGTGTTCTGCGCGGGCGCGGACTTGAGCGGGGACGCATTCGCCGCCGATTACCCCGACCGGCTGATCGAGCTGCACAAGGTGTTGGACGCAACACCCATACCGGTGATCGGTGCCATCAACGGCCCCGCCATCGGCGCCGGCCTGCAGCTGGCCATGCAATGTGATCTCCGGGTCGTGGCACCGGAGGCCTTCTTCCAGTTCCCCACTTCGAAATATGGTCTGGCCCTTGATAACTGGAGCATCCGGCGACTGTCCTCGCTGGTCGGTCACGGCCGGGCCCGCGCGATGCTGCTGGCCGCGGAGAAGCTGACCCCCGACGTGGCGCTGCAGACCGGGATGGCCAACCGCATCGGCACGCTGGCTGACGCCCAGGCCTGGGCCGCCGAGATCGCCAGCTTGGCCCCGCTGGCGATTCAGCACGCCAAGCGGGTGCTCAACGACGACGGCGCCATCGAGGAGGCCTGGCGGGTGCACAAGGAGCTCTTCGACAAGGCCTGGAAGAGCCAGGATGTCATCGAAGCCCAGGTTGCGCGCGTCGAGAAGCGGCCACCGAAGTTCCAAGGGGCCTGAGACTCATGCTGCGGGGGGCGCTACGGCTCGCTGCCGGCACGGCGTCGCTGGCCGCCGGTAGTTGGTTGCTGCGGGCGCTGCATGGCGCACCGGCCGCCTTGGGGGCGGACCCCGCGTCGATCCGCGCGGTGACGCAGGACTCGGCGCACTACCACGACGGCGTATTCGCCAACCTCGACCCCGCCTCGATATACCAGATGGATCGCGAGGAGCTGCGCCTCATCGTGTGGGAATTGCTGGCCAACCGGGGCGGAAGCCGGCCCGCAAAGCCGATCCCGTTGGCTGCGCCGGGAATCTTCGACGGTGATCCCGCGCGACTGGCCGTCAGCTGGTTCGGTCACTCGACGGCGCTGCTGGAAATCGACGGTTACCGCGTGCTCACCGACCCGGTCTGGAGCGATCGATGCTCGCCGTCGGACATCGTCGGGCCGCGGCGCCTGCATCCGCCGCCGATGCAACTGGAAGGGCTGCCCGCCGTCGACGCGGTGGTGATCAGCCACGACCATTACGACCACCTCGATATCGACACCGTCATGGCGCTGGCCCGCACCCAACGGGCGCCGTTCTGTGTGCCGCTCGGTGTCGGCGCGCACCTGCGCGCGTGGGGGATACCCGAACACCGCATCGTGGAGCTCGACTGGTATCAAAGCGCTCAGGTTGACCAGCTGAGCTTGATTTGCATGCCGGCACGGCACTTTTCGGGCCGCTTCATGGACCGCAACACCACCCTGTGGGCGTCGTGGGCGTTCATCGGCCCCAGTCATCGCGCCTATTTCGGCGGCGATACCGGCTACACCAAAAGCTTTACCCAGATCGGCGCGGACCACGGACCGTTCGACCTGACCCTGATGCCTATCGGGGCCTACAACACCGCGTGGCCGGACATCCACATGAATCCCGAGGAGGCGGTGCGAGCGCATCTGGATGTCACCGACGCGCGGTCGGGACTGCTGGTGCCTATCCATTGGGGCACGTTCCGGCTCGCGCCGCACCCATGGGCAGAGCCGGTGGAGCGTCTGCTCGCCGCCGCGGAACCCGCTCGGGTCAATGTGGCGGTTCCCGCACCCGGTCAACGCGTCGATCCGGCGCAGCCTGCGCAGTCCAACCCGTGGTGGCGGCTCTGATTTGACGGCAGCCGCTCAGGCCAGCATGGACAGCCAGGTACTCCACTGTTCGGCTCGTCGCGCCCAACTGTTTTCGGCGACGGTATAGGCGACTTGGGCCTGCAGATGTGCCTCGGTGCCGGCCGGATCGACCTGCCGGGCCGCCAGCACCTGGATCACGCGCTCGGCGAACGCCTCGGCATGGGCTTGGGGATCGGCGAGCGGGGGCGTCAGGTCGATGAAACCGGCGCCCGTTTCCGGCAACGCGCCCAGCTCACTGGTGACGACGGCGCACCCCGCCGCCATCGCCTCCATCACGGCGATGCAGGAGGTCTCGGGGAAGGTGTTGGGGTAGGCCAGCATGGTGGCCCGGCGCAGCGCTTGGGCCAGTGCCGGTTGAGCGACGGAACCGTGATACGCGACGCCGGCTGATGTGCGCGCCATGTCGTACAGCGGCTGGAACGGGTCGGGCAAGCTGTTGTAGACGGCCATGCTGCTGTAGATCTCGAGGCGGGCGTCGGGCACCGCGGCCCGGATCCGAGGGAACGCCGCCAGCAGGCGGTCCAGCCCGCGAAACGGGGTGCTGGTGTAGCAGAGCATCGCCGGATCTTCCTTGGCGGGCATGATCGGTCCGCCGCCGAACAGGTCGGCAAATGCGGGCCCGGCGGCGTTGCGCAGGATGGCGGTGCGCGCCGGATCGATGTCGAACGCCTGGCAGAACCAGGCGGCCTGCCAATCGCTGACGAGCGCAAAGCCGTCGAGCTGCGCCCGGATCTCGGGCCGGGCCAGGGGCGCCACAGCGGGCTGGTCGTGGGCATGGCCGGTCCACAGGATCTGGCGGGCATCCGGTCGGCACTGCGCCTTCAGCTCGGCCAGCATGACGACGCCGTTCACCTGCACGACACAGTCGGCGTTGGTCAGAATGCCGTCGTGGATGCCGCGGATCGGTTGGCAGTGGACCCCGCGCACCAGCTTGGCCTGGGCGGTGTCATTGGCCAGCGTGACCCGGTGGCCGAGCTTGGCCAGTTCAGGCGCCAGATAGCAGACCGCCGACTGCGAGCCGCCCAGCGGCCGCTGGAACGGCGTATCGGGGTCGTAGCCCGAGCCGGTGGCATCAATGAAGACGACGTCCATGCGCCCGGACTCTAGCGGTCCGAATCATCGGTCCCACGCGTCGAGTTCGCATGACATCGATGACCACAGATGGCCTCGGCGCCACGCTAGAGTGCGGCCATGAAAAGACTCGCGGCGATGGCTGCTATCGCGGGGGTTTTGCTTGTGTTGTCCGGATGTGGGCCCGCCCGACCAGCATCCCGCCCACCGTCGGCACCGTCGGATGCACCGCCCAACGAGGTGTCCGGTCTGGCGATCCCGGCCGGCTGTATCGACGAGGCGATCTCGAAGGTCGACGGTCTGGTCAGCGACCTGATGAAGCGTACCGGCATCCCAGGAATGGCGGTCGCGATCGTCCATGGTGGAAAGACGGTGTACGCCAAGGGGTTCGGCGTCAAAGATACGAGCAAGGGGGACGCTCAAGACAACAAGGTAAATGCCGACACCGTCTTTCAGTTGGCCTCAGTGTCCAAATCGGTCGGTGCGACGGTGGTCGCGCATGAAGTCACCTACAACGTCGTAGCGTGGGACACGCCGGTGGTCTCCAAGCTGCCGTGGTTCACGCTGAGCGATCCCTATGTCACCAGTCATCCGACCGCCGCGGATCTGTATTCGCACCGTTCGGGGTTGCCCGACCATGCCGGCGACAAACTGGAAGATCTGGGCTACGACCGCCGGCTGTCGCTCGAGCGGCTGAAGTACTTGTCGCTGGCGCCTTTTCGAATCGGCCACGCCTACACCGACTTCGGGATCACCGCCGCTGCCGAGGCGGTGGCGGCCGCGGCGGGCAAATCGTGGGAGGACTTGTCCGAGCAAACGCTCTACCGCCCGTTGGGAATGACGTCGACGAGTTCGCGGTTCGCTGATTTCATGGCCCGGCCCAACCATGCGGTCAACCACGTCAAGATCGCCGACAAATGGGAACCGCGATTTCAGCGGGACCCCGACGCGCAGTCACCCGCGGGCGGGGTGAGCTCGTCGGTCAACGACATGGCGCGCTGGCTGATCATGTTGCTGGGCAACGGGACCTACGGCGGCCAACGTATCGCGTCGCCAGAGGCGTTATTGCCCGCGACCACCGCGCAGGTCATTGCGGTGCCGGCTGCGACGCCGAAGGCGCGCGCCTGCTTCTACGGCTACGGGTTCAACGTGTCGGTGAGCTCCTCGAGTCGCACGGTGCTCAGTCATTCCGGTGCCTTTGGTTTAGGCGCCGCAACTAATTTCGTGGTGATGCCGTCCGAGGACGTGGGCATCATCGCACTGACCAACGCCGCACCCGTCGGCGTGCCGGAGACGCTGAGGGCCCAGTTCATGGATCTGGTGCAGTACGGCGAAGTTCGCGAGAACTGGGCGATGTTTTACAAGGAGGCCTTCGCCGCGACGGAAAGGCCGGAGGGCTCGCTGGTGGGCAAGCCGCGGCCCGAAAACCCCGCTCCGCCCAGACCGCTGAGCGACTACGCCGGCGTGTACGCCAACGACTACTGGGGTCCGGCCATCGTCACCGAACGCGACGGCGGTCTGCAATTGGCGATCGGGCCGAAAAACGAGACGTTCAACTTGACGCACTGGGCCGGCGATACCTTCACGTTCCCGGTGACCGACGAAAATGCCCCACCCGGAACAATTTCCAAGGCTGTGTTCGCCGGCCCCACCCTGAACCTGGAGTACTTCGACTCGGACAAACTGGGAACTTTTACCCGATGAGCTCATTGCCGATCGGAGGCCTGAGCGACGCCCAGGTCGCACAGCGGGTCGCCGACGGCAAGAGCAACGCCGCCCCCGAACGCGCCACCCGCAGCGTCGGCGACATAGTCCGCGCCAACGTTTTCACCCGGATCAATGCGATCCTCGGCGTGTTGCTGTTGATCGTGCTGGCGACGGGCTCGGCGATCAACGGCATGTTTGGTCTGCTCATCATCGCCAACAGCATCATCGGCATGATTCAGGAAATCCGGGCCAAGCAGACGCTGGACAAGCTGGCCATCGTCGGACAGGCGAAACCGCTGGTGCGCCGGCAGTCCGGGACTCAAACCCGGTCGCCCAGCGAGGTCGTGCTCGACGACTTCATCGAGCTAGGGCCCGGAGACCAGGTCGTGGTCGACGGCGAGATCGTCGAGGAGACGAACCTGGAAGTGGATGAGTCGCTGCTCACCGGGGAAGCCGACCCGATCGCCAAGTCCGTTGGTGCGGAGGTGATGTCGGGCAGCTTCGTCGTCGCCGGCACCGGGGCCTACCGGGCCACGAAGGTTGGCCCGCAGGCCTACGCGGCCCAGCTGGCCGGGGAGGCCAGCAAGTTCACTTTGGCGAAATCCGAACTGCGCAACGGCATCAACAGAATTCTGCAGTTCATCACTTATCTGTTGGTGCCGGCCGGGCTGCTGACGATCTATACGCAGTTGTTCACCACGCATGCCGGCTGGCGGCAGTCCCTGCTGCGGATGGTCGGTGCCCTGGTGCCCATGGTGCCCGAAGGCCTGGTCCTGCTGACGTCGATCGCATTCGCGGTCGGGGTGATCAGGCTCGGCCAACGCCGATGCCTGGTACAGGAACTGCCGGCCATCGAGGGACTCGCGCGCGTCGATGTGGTGTGCGCCGACAAGACCGGCACCTTGACCGAAAGCGGAATGCGGGTCTCTGAGGTGCTGGAACTCGACCGGGGAGGCCACCAGACTCTTCTCGTCGATGCGCTGGCCTCCTTGGCCGCCGCCGACCCGCGGCCCAACGCCAGCATGCAGGCGATCGCAGAGACCTACGACCGGCCACCGGGCTGGATTGCCACGGCCAGTGCACCTTTCAAGTCGGTCACCAAGTGGAGCGGTGTGTCGTTCCGCGACCACGGCAATTGGGTGATCGGGGCGCCCGACGTGCTGCTGGACCCGGCTTCGGCGGCGGCCGAACAGGCCGAGCGAATCGGGGCGCTGGGGTTGCGAGTCCTGCTGCTAGGCACCGGGGACGTGGCCGCCGACGATCCAGACGCACCGGGCCGGGTCAGCCCCGTCGCGCTGGTGGTGCTCGAGCAGCGGGTGCGGCCCGACGCTCGCGAAACGCTGGAGTATTTTGCCGACCAAGGGGTTTCGGTGAAAGTGCTCTCCGGTGACAACGCGGTGTCGGTCGGGGCGGTCGCCGCTCAACTCGGGCTGCGCGGTGAGACGATGGACGCGCGCCAACTGCCCACAGAACCAACGCAACTGGCTGACACGTTGGACACCCACACCACCTTCGGTCGGGTGCGCCCCGACCAAAAACGTGCCGTCGTGCACGCCCTGCAATCGCACGGGCATACCGTCGCGATGACCGGCGACGGCGTCAACGATGTGCTGGCCCTCAAGCACGCCGATATCGGCGTGGCGATGGGTGCCGGCAGCCCGGCATCACGCGCGGTCGCACAAATCATTCTGTTGGACAACAGGTTTGCCACGCTGCCCTATGTCGTGGGCGAAGGCCGGCGGGTGATCGGCAACATCGAGCGGGTCGCCAACCTGTTTCTGACCAAGACCGTGTACTCGGTGCTGCTGGCGGTTCTGGTGGGCCTGGAGTGCCTGTTTTCCAAAGTGCTCAAAGCCGATCCCTTGCTGTATCCCTTTCAGCCGATCCACGTCACCATCGCGGCGTGGTTCACCATCGGAATCCCGTCGTTCATCCTGTCGCTGGCGCCCAACAACGAACGCGCGTACCCGGGCTTCGTGCGGCGGGTGTTGACCTCAGCGCTGCCGTCCGGCCTGGTCGTCGGAGCCGCCACCTTCGCCTCTTATCTGTTGGCCTACCACGGTCGCCATGCCACCTTCGCCCAACAGGAACAAGCCTCGACCGCGGCGCTGATCACACTGCTGATGACGGCGTTATGGGTGCTCGCCGTGGTGGCGCGTCCCTACCAGTGGTGGCGGGTGGCGCTGGTAATCGCGTCGGGTCTGGCCTACGTGGTGATCTTCAGCATCCCGCTGGCCCGGAAAGTGTTCCTGCTGGACCCGTCGAATGTCGCGGTGACATCGACCGCGCTGGGGATCGGCGTGCTGGGCGCCGCCGCGATCGAGGTGACGTGGTGGATGCGGGCCAAGATGCTGGGCGTGCAGCCACGGCTGTGGCGTTAGCTGCCGGGCTTCACCGGGCAAGTAGGATTTCGGCGGAAGGAGGGGCGCATGGGATTCCTGGACAAGGCAAAGGAGTTGTTGTCGCAGAATGCCGACAAGGTTGAGACGGCGATCGACAAGGCCGGCGAATTCGTGGACGACAAGACGCAGCGGAAGTATTCCGACACCATCCACAAGGTGCAGGAGCAAGCGAAGAAGGCTGCCGACGCTGCCGCTACGGGCGAACAGCAGAACTGAGCACATGGCGAAGCTTTCCGGATCCATCGAAGTTCCGTTGCCGCCAGAGGTTGCCTGGAAGCATGCCTCGGACCTATCCCGGTACAAGGAGTGGCTGACGATTCACCGGGTGTGGCGCAGCACATTGCCCGACGACATTGAAAAGGGCACGGTCGTGGAGTCGATCGTGGAGGTCAAGGGCATGTACAACCGGATCAAATGGACGGTCGTGCGTTACAAGCCACCCGAAGGCATGACACTCAACGGCGACGGCGACGGCGTCGAAGGCGTCAAGGTCAAGCTGATGGCCAAAGTTCAGCCCGCCGAGGAGGGCTCCGTCGTGGGCTTCGACGTGCACCTCGGTGGCCCTGCGCTGTTCGGGCCGATCGGCATAATCGTTGCCGCTGCGCTGCGCAGCGACATCGATCAGTCGCTGCACAACTTCGTCACGGTATTCACCAGGCCCGATCCGGGCATGAACGGCGGCCTTCATCGCTGATCGCGCCGGCCGGTGAGTTTTCGGCCCTAGCGCCACCCACTTAACGCCGAACGTCACGTGACCGCCAAGCATCGGCGTGGGCGTTGGTCGCACGGGCCGGCGGGCAAGTCAGCTAATCTCCCAACCATGATTCGCCGGCTGCGCCCTGGTTGGCTGGTGGCGTTTTTCGCCTTGGTGATTTCGGCAAGTGCATGGATGCCGTGGCTGACGACGGCGGTCAACGGTGGCGGCTGGGCCAACGCCATCGGCGGCGCTCACGGCAACTTGGAACTCCCGCGGGGGTTCGGCGCCGGCCAGCTCATCGTGCTGCTGTCCTCGGCGTTGCTGGTGGCCGGCGCCATGGTCGGCCGTGGCCTGTCGGCAAGGCTGGCTGCTGCTGCGGCGCTGACTATTTCGCTGCTCATTGTCGCGCTGACGGTGTGGTACTACCGACTCAATGTCAACCCCCCGGTGTCAGCCGAATACGGGCTCTATGTCGGCGCAGTCGCGGCGGTGTGCGCGGTGGTGTGTTCGGCGGTGGCGGTGATAGCGGCGGTGGCGTCCGGTCGATCCACTCGCTGAGTTCTACGGCGACGGGAACTCGTGCTTTCCCGACGTGGCGCTGTCCTTGGGCTCGTTGACGCCGAATACGAATGGCGCGAAGACGATCTCGCGGCCGTCGGGGTCGCGATAGGTGACCGCACCCGCCGCCTCCCAGTACGGATGCTGCTGCACGGGCTCAATTCCGGCGGCGTGCAGGCGTGCGATCGCCCCGTGCTGTGCCGGTGGGTCGGGGAAGTACAGGCAAAGCTGGTCGCCGGGATCCACCGCGACGGTATCGGCGGCCTCCACGATTTCCAGGGTCAGGTTCCAGCTGGGCAGCCCGAAGATCGCGCCGTTGCTGCCATAGCTGTCCTCGAAGGTCTCATAAAGCGGCAGCCCCACCAGCTCCCGGTAAAACCGCACCGTTTCGTTGAAGTTCGACGAGCGGCGAGCGAAGCGGATGGCGCCGATCGGCGCCAGCTGCGCAGGCCAGTGCGTGTGCCGGCGGCGGGATCCGTAGGCCATCGTCACAGTCCGATCGCGGCGCCCGCCGACTCAGCGGTGTGCCAGCGTCGCAACTCGGCTCCGGACGCCCATGTCGAATGCGTTCCGCTGCAAATGCGTTCCGGCAATTGCAGTTTGCATACCGGGCCATCAGCGATGCGGGCGGCGTCGAAGACCACGCAGTACGAGGCGTCGGTGTTCATGTCGGTGGTGAGGGTGACCAGGTAGCCGTCGTCTTCACCGCGGGCGCCGACCCGCGGCGCCATGGCGGTCTCACTCCCGTAGACGCCGTCGCCGAAGGCGAATCCCTCTTTGGTTCCGGTGTGCAGGTCGTGTTTGACCAGTCCGTCGAACAGAAACCATCCGGGTTTGCCGGTGGCAGCATAGGCGTAGCGATAGCTGCCCGCGGCGTAGTCGGGATTGATGGTGCCGAACTCGGTGATCGACTCGGATAGTTGCTCTTCTTTTACCGCTCCGGTGGCCAGGTTGAGCCGCCATCGGTGCAGTCGCGACTGCAGACGATCAAGCGCTAGGAAGCGAAACAGCTTCTCCCACTTCGTCTCACCAGTATCAAGTGGCGAAGGGTCACCCTCGAAGAAGCCGTCGAGCACAATTTCGTCACCATCCTCGTAGGCATTGACGAAGTGCAGCACGAACGTGGGATCAGCCTCGAACCATCGAATGTCGCCGGTGCCGCCCCGGCGCGGCAGCACCGCGAACCGCGATGGAATGTCCGGGTAAAAGCGCGGCAGGTGCACATCGTGCTCGAGCAGCCCGGGGTCCCAGAACAACGGGAAGTCGTTGAGAATCACGTAGTTTTCCGTGAACGCCATGTCGTGCGGCAGCCGCGGCCCGGGCAGCGGGATGTCGACGTAGTGGACCAGTTCGTTGTTCTCGTCCACGACACCGTAATGCATGTACGGGTCCTGCTTGCTGTAGTTGAAGAACAGCAGTTCACCGGTTTTGTTGTCTACCTTGGGATGTGCGGACACACCCCAATCCGAAGGGAAGCGCCCGTTCCACGTCTCCTTGCCGAGTGCGCCCGCCGAGCGGGGGTCGATCCGGTACAGGTCACCGCACTGGTAGAAGCTGGTCAGCGCGACACCTCGGTGGACAATGACGTCGGTGCTCGACGCGTCCTTCATCCGGGTGCGAGCGCCCCACCCGTCGTCGCGCTGGGCCAATTGCACCGGCTCGGCCAAACCCGCCCACAGCGGGCCACCGGCTTCGTTCTCGGCCAAAAATCCCTCGGTGCGGACAAAGCGGTTGCGGTAGAAGGCGTTTCCGTCACGGAAGCCGACTACATGCAGCATGCCGTCGCCATCGAACGGATGATAAGTCTTAAACGCCGGGTGCAGCGGGTTCTCGGTGTTGCGTAGATAGATGCCGTCTAAGTCGCGCGGGATTTCTCCCGCCACCGCAGTGAGGTCGTCGGCGTCCCACTCGGTGGTCTGTGGACGCCATGGTCCGGTGCGGTAGGGGTGGTCGTCGTCCTCCGGGAGAGTGGACAGGAACTTGCCGACGATCGCGACATCCATGTCAGGCACCTCCTGCCGCGCCGACAACGAAACTGACCGTGGTGGCAGTGCTGCCGCCGAAGTTGAGGGTGCCGAACGTCGTGGCGCCCTCGATCTGATATTCGCCGGCCGTACCGCTGACCTGCTTGGCCGCGTCGAGCAACATTCGCACACCGGAGGCTCCGACCGGGTGGCCGCCGCCGATCAGTCCGCCGCTGGGGTTGATTGGCAGGCGGCCGCCGATCTCGATCTCGCCGTTCTCGATGGCCTTCCACGCCTCGCCGGGCGCGGTCAGCCCGAGGTGGTCGATCGCCAGGTACTCGCTGGGGGTGAAGCAGTCGTGGACCTCGAACCCGTAGAGGTCGTCCAGGGTCAGTTGGGCGCGACGCAACGCGTCGAGCACCGCTGCCCGCACGTGCGGTAGCACGTAGACGTCGTCGGCGGCGCGATCGAGTTTCTGCCGCAAGCTCAAGCCCACGGTGCGGTGTCCCCAGCCATCGATGCGTCCCATCGGGCGCGCAGCGGGATTGTCGCGCAGGTACGCGTCATTCACCAGAACCAATCCCGCCCCACCGTCCGTCATTTGGCTGCAGTCGAATCGCCGCAGCCGACCCTCGGTGATCGGATTAGTCTCGTCGTCAGCGGCGATCGGGTCGGGGACCGTCCAGGCCCGCGTCTGGGCGTTGGGGTTACGCCGGGCGTTGGCGAAGTTGAGCTGAGCGATCGCACGCAGGTGGGTGTCGTCCAAGCCGTAGCGCCGGTCGTATTCGTTGGCGACCTGAGCGAACATCGACGGCCACAAATAGCGCGCGTCGGCTCCCTCGTGACCGGTCCAGGCAGCCGCGCCCAGATGTTGGGCGGCGGTGTCGCCGGGCACGGTCTTCTCCAGCTCGACGCCGACCACAAGCGCGGTGTCATAGGCGCCCGACCGCAGATCGGCCATCGCGGCCAGCGTCGCGACGCTGCCCGACGCGCAGGCCGCTTCGTGGCGCGAGGCCGGGGCGTCCCACAGCTCGTCGCAGACCGTGGCCGGCATCGCCCCCAGGTGGCCCTGGCGTGCGAACATCTCGCCGAAGGCATTTGCGACGTGGACCACGTCGATATCGGCGCCGGTCATCTTCGCCGAGGCGAGCGTGCCCTCGACGACCTCGGCGGTCAACGCGGCGAAGTCGCGGCCTTCTTTGCTGAGGTTGCGGGCAAAATCGCTTTGATAGCCGCCGAGAATCCACACACCGGTCGAGCCGTCCATATGCCGCACGGTACTCCTTGACGGGAGCACCGTTGAGACGTATCCGCGAGCCGGTTCGGATCGCCGTCCGCCCGAAAAAGGGCGGCCCCGTCGGCTCTCGGGCTGAACCGACGGGACCTTGGCGAGCACGAAGGCCGGCCCATGTGCGCACCTCTCATGGCATTGCCCTCAATGGCGATCGACAAACATACGGACTCAACGCCCTTGAGTAACGTGGAAAAAGCTTCTGAACAACGGGAAGTCGCGAATGCCCGGCCGCGCCTACCGGGTGCCTTCGACAAGTTCGGTGGACTCGGGTGGACGTGGGGTGGCCGCACGTTGCCGCAAATCCTCGGCGTCGGCGACATCGATGGTCGCCAAGTCGATGCCTTTGGTCTCCTTGGCGGCTACGGCGGCCAGTGCACTGACCGCCGCGGTCGCGGCCAGGTACCAGGCGATCGGCACCGCGGATTTGTAGGTCTCGAGCAAGCGAACCGCGATGATCGGTGCCAGGGAACCGGCCACGATCGCGGTGACCTGATAGCCGAGCGACACCCCGGAATATCGCATCCGGGTCGGGAACATCTCCGCCATGGTCGCCGGCTGGACCGCGTACATGAGGCCGTGGAACACCAGGCCGACGACGATCGCCGACATGATCAACGCATTGCTGCCGCTGTTCATCATCGGGAACGCGAAGAAGCCCCAGGTGCATGCGCTGACCGCGCCGACGAAATAGATTGGACGCCGCCCAAATCGGTCACTGAGATGTCCGGTCAGCGGGATGACCGCGAAGTGCACGGCGTGGGCCGCCAACAGCCACCATAAGATGACCTTGGTGTCGGCGTGCACCTGCACTTTGAGGTAGGTAATTGAGAACGTGACCACCAGGTAGTACATGGTGTTCTCACCCAAACGCAAGCCCATCGCCGTGAAAACCCCACGTGGGTAACGCTTTAACACCTCGACCGCACTTATCCGGCTCACGCTGGCGTGCTCGGCGCGTTGCTGGGCGATGCGGAAAATCGGTGCGTCTGTCACCTTGGTGCGGATGTAGTAGCCGATCAGTACGACGACCGCGGAGAGCCAAAACGCGACGCGCCAGCCCCAGCTGAGAAAGGCCGCATCCCGCAGTGTGGAGGTGAGAATCAGTAATACCACCGTGGCCAGCATGTTTCCGCCGGGCACCCCGGCCTGCGGCCAGCTGGCCCAGAAACCGCGGCTGGCATTCGGGCTGTGCTCGGCGACGAGCAAGACGGCGCCACCCCATTCGCCGCCGACGGCGAAGCCTTGAAGGAAGCGAAGTGCTACCAGCAGTGCCGGGGCCCAGTACCCGATCTGGCCGAAGGTGGGCAAACAGCCCATCAAGAAGGTGGCGGCACCTACCAACAGCAAGCTGAACTGCAGCAGCGCCTTGCGTCCGTACCGGTCGCCGAGTTGGCCGAAGACGAGACCACCGAGCGGGCGGGCGGCGAAGCCCACCGCATAGGTGACGAAGGCGGCAAGGATTGCGTCAAGCTCGTTGCCGCCTTTGGGGAAGAACACCTTGCTGAATACCAGCGTGGCCGCGGTGCCGTAGAGGAAGAATTCATACCATTCGACGACGGTGCCGGCCATGGAGGCGGCGACCACGCGGCGCAGATACGTTTTGCTGTGGGTTAGCTTGTCTGGCAAGTCATTACGCACGCTCATCGGTTGCCCTCCTTGGCGGGCCGCCCACCTGGGGCGTCGAAGTTGGCGGTGAATTGGCTTTTTGCTGGACGACGCGGCTGATCGGTGTGCTGGCGGATGGCAGCGTACCTGGCTTGGGTGACGGCGCGCAGTGTGAATGTCAAGGCGGTTGCCGTTCGACGGCGCCGCCCTGTCGCGCTCGGCGGCCTCAGCCGTCAGGCAATCGCACTACCGGCGAAAAGGAAGCGTTGCGACACGGTCACGGATGCATACCTATCTACTCATCACCGGTCACAGCAGCCGCGCTGATCACTATCGTCACATGAGCCAACTTGGGACGTCAATGCGGTGTCCTGCCCCTCGAAAGGTGTTACATGTCGGCGGTTCTTCGGAGTGTGTCGCTATCGATGGCGTCGGCGGCCGCTGTCGGGCTCGTCCTCGTGATCGGGCCGGCGTCATCGGCGAACGCCACTCCGTGTGGCGCACCCGAAGCCAACGTCGACCCGCCGGCCGCGCCGCCGGCGATGCCCGCGCCGCAGCCGGTCGTCCAGCCACCGACCGGGCGCAGACCCTCTCACGCGAATGACCAGGCTCCGCTGCCTCGGTTGGGTCCCCTGATTTCTTCGTTGCTCAAGCCGAATGCTGCGGCTCCGCGGTATGCCGCCCCGATGAGACCTCAGGCGGAGGTGCTGCCACCCGGACCGAATCCTCCCGCACCGGGCCTTCCGCAGCCGCCGAATGCCGGGCAGTTGCAGCCGAACGCGGCACCGGTCCCGCCGCAGCCGGCGCCGCCGCCCCCGCCGCCCCCCTCGATCGCGGGGGCACCGACATCGCTGGTGGACTGGGTGACGGGCCCGAACGGCCCAAACAAGACCCTGCAACGGTTCGGTATCTCCGGCACCGACCTCGGGATCGTTTGGGACAACGGCGATCCCGCCAACCGTCAGGTCCTCATGGCTTTCGGCGACACATTCGGCTACTGCAAGGTGCACGGCCAGCAGTGGCGCTACAACACGCTGTTCCGCAGTTCCGACCATGACCTGTCGCAGGGGATTCACGTGGCGGACGGCGCACCCAACGACAGGTATTCGGGATCCCCGGTGTGGGTACCCGGCCTGTCCAAACAGGTCGTCAACACCATCCACAAGGCGACGCACGAGACGGGCATCATTCCGACCGCCGGCATCTCCCTCGGCAGGACGCAGTACTTGAGCTACATGTCCATCAGGCAGTGGGGCCGCGACGGGGAATGGTCGACCAACTATTCGGCGATCGCGAGATCGGTTGACAATGGCCAGAACTGGGGGATCTTCCCCGGTACCATTCGCACCGCATCGCCGGACGCCATCCCGGGCGTCCCGTTTACTCCGGGAAATGAAAATTTCCAAATGGGGGCGTTCATGAAGGGTAACGACGGTTATCTCTACCAGTTCGGGACCCCGTCGGGACGCGGTGGTGCGGCATTTCTGGCGCGAGTCCCCCCGAGCCAATTGCCCGATCTGACCAAGTACCAGTACTGGAACGGCGACGACGGCGGCCGCTGGGTCCCGAACAACCCTGGAGCTGCAACACCGGTGTTCCCCGGCCCGGTCGGCGAAATGTCGGCTCAATACAACAGCCATCTCAAGCAATACCTGGTGCTGTACACCAATGGCGGCAGCAATGACGTGGTGGCAAGGACCGCGCCCGCTCCGCAAGGACCGTGGAGCCCCGAGCAACCGCTGGTGTCGTCGTTTCAGATGCCGGGCGGCATCTATGCGCCGATGATTCACCCTTGGTCATCGGGTAGAGACCTGTACTTCAACCTGTCGCTGTGGTCGGCATACGACGTGATGCTGATGCATACCGTGTTGCCCTAATCGTGATCGTCTCGTACCCCGAATAACCGGTGGACGAGGCGCACCCTGAATAAACGGGGCCGAGTGAGGAAGGAGACCAACGATGATCACCTTTGACAACCATGCCAGGCTGCGCGGCTTCAGCAACCCACCAGGGCGGCCCGGCATCGAGGTGTGCATCGAGGGCGTGCGCCGCGCGGACGGTGCTGTCAGGCTGGGCATCCTGGTAAGCGGAACTGATTGCCGACAAAGACATTACGGCTGACCCGCTACCCGGTCACGGGCCGGGTGGTGGCGGTGGCGGTGGCGTCCATCGCTTGCCGTCCGTGGTCCATCCGCACGGCAAATAGTTCCCTTGCGGCGGCTGGCCGTCGAACGTCAGGCACTTGGGTGCGAACGGCGGCGGCGTGGGAGCCGGCGATGGCGGGTCAGCGTAAGCGACGGTCCCGCTGAGCAGTAAAACCCCGGCGGCCACAAATATCGCTGCTGATTTCCTCATGGCGGGTTCGGCGGTTACGGCCCGAAGGGCGATGCTGGTTCCTGTTCGGGCTTAGCGCTCACGTTGTGAATGCTAGTCGCTGCCCCCGCGTGTGACCGCGAAATTTCCTGGCGAATCGGAAGCGCGCCCGACTGGCTACTGTGATTGACTCTCAAGCCAAGCGACGCCTCGTGCCACCGCTCAATGTTGCGCACCGCATCGCGCACGAAAGGGCTTGCCCGTAAGAGAGCGAACAACGCATCGCGTACCAGCGAGCCGGGGAAGCGGAGCGGCCGCTTCAGGTGTAGCAGCAAGATCACGCGGTGATCTTCGGTGTCGTTCCACACTTCATGCGGGAACATGTCGTCGAAGATCGCGATTTCGCCCTCCTGCCACACTACCTCCTGGTCGCCGATTGCCATCCGACATTCCTCGCGCTCGCGTGGCACGATCAGGCCCATATGGGCGGTGACAATTGCCTTGGTGGGCCCGGTGTGTCGCGGCACGTGCGCTCCTGGCAGCATCACCGAGTACATCGCGGTCAGCAGGCCCGGGATGTGCTCCAGGACTCGCGCCGTCTCGGGACAGCGGGCGCAGTTTACGTCGCTGCGGATCCCGTAACCCCAGAGGAAGAAGGAGCGCCAGCGATCATCGACCGCGATCTTTTCATGATCGACCGAAATCTCGCGCAACGAGGGTATCGACATCGGTTCGCACATCAGCGCTTGCGCGTCGTCGCGGATGGCGGTCCAGTTGTCGGCGAGGTACGTCGTCCAGGAATAGAGCTCGTTGGGAAAGACCTGATATTCCTTGGTGGCCGCGGACCAGATCATGATTCGGTCGAGAAGTGGTAGGAGCCAGAGACCCAGGGAGATGATCAGCTCGCGGCCGGACGTGAGCTTCGCCATCTTGGATTCTTCTGTCCCAGCGCACATTCTTT
>DATJQO010000022.1:0-132879 GCA_035505695.1 Mycobacterium sp. | reverse complement strand
GCCGTGCCCGGCGGGTTCACCCTCGACGACTTCACCATCGACGAGCAGTGGTAAGCGAACCGGAAGACGCCGTGGTAGATGCCGACACCGAAAGCGTTGCCGCACAACAATTGGCCGTCTATGGCGACGCTGCCTACGGTGCTGGGGCCGCTGCTGGCCACGCTGGAGAATGCGGGCGCGCGGATTATGACCAAGGTGCAGCCGCCGCCCGCGTTGGGCGGGCGGTTCGCCAAGGACCGCTTCACCATCGACCTGGCCGCGGGTACCGTCACCTGCCCCGGGCAGGTAAGCGTGGCGGTCCGACCGGTCAAAAACGGTGGCGGTGTCGCCACGTTCGGGACCGCCTGCGCGGACTGTCCGCTCGTTGCGCAGTGCACCACCTCGCCCGCCGGCCGCACCATCACGATCAGCATCTATGAGCAACAACTCACCCGTGCCCGCGCCGCCCAGGCCGACCCCACGTGGCGGGCCGACTACACCGCCACCAGAAGGTAGAACGCAAGATCGGACACCTGATACGGCGTCGCCACGGCGGCCGACGTGCCCGCGTCCGCGGCAAGGCCAAGGTCGCCGCCGACTTCTCGCTGCTGGCCGCCGCGGTCAGCTTGGCCCGTCTCAGCATGCTCGGACTACGTCAAGCCGGGGGCCAGGGGTGGGCAGGTCGCGTCGATATGACGAGAAACCCATGCTGGAGAGCAGATTCTGCACGATAACCACCAACCCAACCAGCCAGCCGACACGGCAACTGCTTGAGTCCATCACCATATCGGCACCAGCCGCCACAGCAGGCACAACGGCAGCGCGGTTACCACCTACCCCAGGAACCCCGTTCGACACCAGCCACCTAGAACGGAGGCGGGCCCGCGAGCTCCGGGAAGCGGCCGGCGAAATCGGCCCTTTTGAGTCGGCGTTCGTCCTGTCTGCGCCGGGCCGAGTCTTCGGCCCGTGTGCGCACTCGGGTGGGCATCATTACGCCGCGTTGGTGCGTGCTCGCTCGCGTGGTGGCGGTAACGGAAGGTCACCGTCGGGATGCTCAATGCGGGCACCAGCAGCCGACTGCCCGGCGTGGTGGTGTAGGTGTGGCCGCTGCGCGATGTCCAGATCACGGTGCCAGTCATGAACTGGTCACGTCGTGCTATTGGGTTTGATAACCCATTCACGCGCTTTGTCGGCTTCATCGGTCGCGAATACATGCCACTGACCATGCAGCAGGAAGCCGAACAAAGTTCCCAAGAACTCCACCGCGCGTTTCGCCCATCCTAAGTCAGTGACGAGCACGGCGCGGTCCCAATCAAAGAGGTGACTGAAGCCGAACTTCGTATCTTCCCAGACCGCGCCAGAAGCGACCCCGACGAAATCAGGTGCGACCTCGCAGTAGATCCGCACCTTCTTGTGCCGATTGAGTTTGTCTTCGAAGGCGGGTATCAGCACCTGGTCGTAATCAGCCTTCGTCACATGCCCGTGGAACGAGAAGGCAACGACGTTGTCGGGAAAGTCCGTCAGCACCTCGATCATGGGATCTCCTCCTCAATGGACACAGGGGTCCGTTGTGGTGTTGTCATCGTTTCTTCGCCTAGCGCGCTTGTGTAAGAGGCCAAAGCCTCTACTGCGTCGACGTACGACGCCCAGTGGCCGCAACCCTCCGACCCGTCGGTGACTTAGGTCTCTTGAGCCCAGACGTCCGCGCTGGAAGCATCGACCCGGCCAGCGACACCCCCTAATTCGAGGTGGAGTTCATGATCGAACTACTGAAGGGTTTTCCCGACAACGTCGTTGCCTTCTCGTTCCACGGGCATGTGACGAAGGCTGATTACGACCAGCTGCTGATCCCAGACTTCGAGGATCGGCTCCGTCGGCACAAGAAGCTGCGGATCTATTTCGAGATCGCTGCGGACTTGGAGGGCTTCGATCCCGGCGCGGTCTGGGAGGATCAGAAGTTCGGCTTCGGGCACTTCTTCGACTGGGAACGCTGCGCAGTCGTCACCGATGTCTCCTGGGCGAAACACCTCGCGAAGTTCAGCGAGTTGTTCGGCTTTCTCTATCCGGGGGAGTACCGGGCGTTTTCAGAAGCTGAAGCCGACGAAGCACGAGAATGGATCGCTGAAGCAGCGCAGTGAGTGCCCGGCCCACCCGACTCATCGCACACATCGACAGGGTGTGTCCTCCATGGATTCCCGTGCCCTCGGGCAGTTGTTTGTCGCCCAAGGCCCAAAACTTTTGAGCAGAGTGTTGCACACAGGTACTTGAGGCACCTCATATGTCTCAAACAACACCCGATAACCTCAGCAGTGGCTTTTACCAGCCATTTTGTTTGATTCGAAATAACAGAGAAATCTGACCTTGGCCAACTCGGTGGGGCCGCCGTCTTCCCAGTGCCGGATGTGATGGGCGTGCAGACCACGGGTGGCACCACAGCCAGGAACCGCGCACATGCGCTGGCGATACTCCAGCGCGCGGCGAAGCCGCCGGTTGATCAGGCGGGTCGCCCGGCCGGCACCAATGACCTCGCCATCACGTTCGAACCAGACTTCACAAGTGGCATCACAGGTCAGGTATCGACGTTCGGCGTCGGTGAGCAGCGGACCCAGATGCAGCGCCGCAGCGCGCTGCTCAACGTCGACATGCACCACCACGGTGGTGTGCTGCCCGTGTGGCCGGCGGGCCGCCTCGGCGTCCCATCCAGCCTCGACCAGGCGCATAAACCCCTCGACAGTGCCCGGCAACGGGGGCCGCTGATCTGAAGCGCCCTGGCCATTGCCGTGATCGTGCTTCCACTCGGCGATCAGCGCATCACGATGAGCCTGCAAGGCGGCGTCGAACTTCGCCGCGTCCAGGTGCGGAAGTGTGATCCGCCAACAGGAGAACTCCTCGCCGCAGGTCTTGGTGATCAAGGGCTGCGGTTGCGGCCGAGGTTCGGGTTCGGGTCGCGGTTCCAGCTTGACCGCGGTGCGCAGCTTATTGACCGTGGCGACCCGCGCCAACTGCGCGTAGTGCTCATCAGATCCCTCACCCGCCCGCGCCGCGATAACGCCGACCTGATCCAGCGACAGCCGGCCCTCCCGCATGCCTTGGGCGCAGCATGAGAACTCCGTCAGCCGGCTCGCGATGGTGCTGATCGTGTGGGCGTTCGCCGGCGAACAGCCAGTCTTCCAGGCCACCAACGCCGGCACCGACCGCGCGCCGGTGACGCCGCACAATTGGTCGCGATCAATCTCGGCCACGATCTCCACGATGCGCCCATCAATCGCGTTGCGCTGACCGGCCAACTCCGCCAGCTCCTCAAACAGCACCTCAAGACGCTCGCTAGGACTCACCACCACGGCGCCAGCGGATGCGGTCGAAGACATGACCTCATCATCGCAGCCACCTCCGACAAATCCGGGCCGCCCGATCCCCCCTGAATTTAATGCGCACATCCCCCAGCCCCAAGCCGGAAAGCAACAGGACAACCCGCTGCCGAAAATCCCGATTCATAGGTCAGGTGGGTGCCGCGTGGCGCCTGCTCAGCTCGATCTCCATGTGTGCGAGCACCGGCGATATCACGAATGAAGTCACCCGAGTGGTCGCGGCGCGGCGGCCCGTCCGCTCAGCCCGGATAGCGGGAGTAACAGGCATCCATGTTGCCGGTCACCCCGCCTCGGAACGCCGCGATCCGGGTGAAACCCGCCGGCACACTGGTGCCGTCGGCATCACTGGCAACCATGTGGTTGGTGAGCAACCCGGCAACGGCTTCGTCGAGATCACCCGCCGTCAGCAGCAGCTGCTTCTGGGACGACAGATCAATCGGCTGGGCCATCTTACGGTGCACCACACCGGTCAGGCATGCCGTGCGCAGCGCGGTCCACGGGCTCTGCATCGGCAAGCCGCGTTCGTGCTGAACCGCCAGTGCATACCGTGACATCACCACCGACAGGGCGGTGTCGTCGCCTTGCGGCAGGGTGCGTTCGTTTTCATCGGCGACCTTGCCCATCGTCGCCAGACCCGGCAGGTCGACCATGATCGTGTTGGTGGCCGGACAGTAGGACGCCGGCGGACTCGGCTTGGCGGCTGGGCAATTGGCCGGTTGGTAGGACAACGCCGGCGGACTCTTCGGAGAGAAAACCTTTCCCAAGAGTTCCATCAGTGTTGACAGGGTGTCTTCGTCGATCGGGACCTCGCCGGTTTCCGGATTTCCGGTGGTGCTGTCGATCCGCAAGGCGTTGGGCAGATCACCGCGGCGCGACTCGACCTCCTTCGAGTTGATCCCCGCGCAAGCCGAAGCACCGTTGATGAAACCCATTTGGAAGGCGCTGATCCGGTCCAACGCCGACCCGTGTTCGTCGTCGTTCACGGTGTCGCTGTCCGTAACCGGGTCACGCGTGGTGATGATTCCCGCCAGCACATGGTCGAGTCCGTCGGCGGTACTCAAAGTAAAGCGCGGCGACTTCCCGTCGGCGACCCAGAACAGATACACGCCTGCGAAGCAATCGGCCTGCTGCTCTCGGACGATCGTGGGGTCTTGCCGGGTCACCAGTTTCGCCATGTGCTGCAAGGCGTGACCGAATTCGTGTGCCAGCACACCATTGACGGACATATCGCCGAAATACTGTTGCGCGATCGGCATAAAAACACCGCGATCCCACGCAATCAGGTTGCAGCGCGAGGTGTAAAAGGCGTTGACCAGTTTGTAAGTATCGTCGTGGCAAACGACGGGAGCGGCTTGGTCCTTGGAGTTGTAGGACACCAACTTTGCGACCGGGACGAAAGTCCCCTTCAGCGATTGGCTGTACACCGACTGCCAGTATTCCTCGATGTCGTTGACCGATAGCAACGCCAGATTGTCGATCGGCCCGTTGTCGGTGTCGAGCACCGTGCCAGTCGGACTCGGCGCATTCGAACGGATCCCGCTGGGCCCGTTGGTCGCGGGCAGGCCTCCCACCCGGAACGGGTCGTTGAGCATCGACAAAGCCCGCCCGTCGATGACAGTCGCGCATCCTGCCACCACGATCACCGCCGCTGCGGAGCTGATTACTGCGCCGAGCCACGTGGCCGCGCCATTCCGCGCACGGTTATTCATAACCAAACCTCATCCCGACCGGCTGCATGGCAGCACCGAAGGGATCTCATTGTAGAGCCGTTGGTTAATGCAGACAGCACGATTTGCCAGGCGGTTGCGCAGGGTTTACTTATCGCCGAACAAGAATTGCCGGCCAGGTATTCACGTTGCAAATAGTCAACTGCTGCAATGCCTTAAAAACTGGTGGCTCGTGGTCGGGCGGCGCCGGCACCACAAAGTGAGGCCCCAACCCGCGTTGCGGCTCAAGGTATCTCGGCTCGTCTGCGGTCGGTGGCCGGGGCGAGGTGGGCTATCCCGCGCAGAATCCACGGTGCGCGCCTCCCGATCACCTCCACGGCGCGGTCCGACCGGCGCATCGCGGTCCAACGGCCAGGAGTGGGCATCGACGCCAGTTGAGCCTCCGGCGATCCCGCCCGCGCACCATGGCGATCGACCGCCAGCAGTTGCCAGCTGCCGGGCACGCCGCGCCGCTCGACGCTGCCGCGGTCCTCGAAGCCCGTGCCCGACCCGACGACCAAGTCACGCACGGTCCGGGAAACGAGGATCTCGCCTACCCCTGCATGCCCGAGAATGCGTGCCGCGATGTGCACCGCGATCCCGCCGATGTCGGCATCCAGCAGCTCGCACTCGCCGGTGTGGATGCCGGCGCGAATCTGGATGCCCAGGGTTTCGGCGTCGGCGCGCAGGGCCTCGGCGCAGCGGATGGCCTGCGTCGGGCCCTCGAACGTGGCGAGGTGGCCGTCGCCAGCGCTCTTGACCATCGTGCCGCCAAACCGTTGCGTGAGTTCGGCAGTGATCTCACCGAAGCGGTGCAGCACCGCGCGCCACCGCTGGTCGCCCGCTGCCGCGGCGTGTTGCGTCGAGCCGACCATGTCGGTGAACAACACGGTGCGCAAGGCGCGATGTGACTGCGACGGTGCCGCGTGGCTGCCGGTGAGGAACTCCCGATCGCGGTGAGGATCCTGTCGGGCTCGGTGGCCCAGGGCGCATGATCCGCGCCCTCGACCTCGAGGTACCGCGCGCCCGGAATGTGGTCGGCGAGGTAGCGGCCCCACTGCACCGGCACGATGTCGTCGCGGGCGTGGATGACCAGGGTGGGCGCGGTGAGCGTCGGCAGGATCGGCCGCACGTCGAGCCGGAACAACGATTCCGCCGTCGCTCGGAACATCCCCGGACTGGCGCTCATGCGCTCGAACATGGCGCGTTGGCGTGCCGACCGGATCGACGGGAACATGACGTTCGCTGTCGCACCGCTGCCCCACGCCGAGCGGGTGGCGCGCAGCAATTCCAGAAGACGGGCGACCTGATCGGTCGACGGCGTGTAGTCCTCACCCAGCTCGGCGAGGTCGCGCGCCGCAACTCGGCCGGGTCACGATCCAAGTCGTCCCAGCTGCCGCCGGCCGCAAACGCCAACGAGCCGTAGAGGATCAGCGCCCGCGTCCGCTCCGGTCGTTTGGCCGCAAACACGATGGCCTGTGGGCCGCCCTCGCTCATGGCGAATAAGACGGGCTTTTCGAAGCCGGCGGCATCGATCACAGCCTCGATCTCGGCCGCTCGATCTTCAAGCAACCGCACTTTGGTGATGGGGTCCGACAACCCGACCCCGGCCTTGTCGAACAAGAGAACCCGACAGAACGTGGCGAGCTGATCGAAGAAGGCCTTGAAGTCGGGCTGGGTCCAGCACAGCTCGACGTGGGTGACTATCGGCCCGACGAAGACCAGTTCGACGGGGCCGTCGCCGAACACTTGATACGCCAGGCTCAGATCACCGCACTTGGCTTACAACGTTTCCGCCACCGCATGAGCGTACTGCTGTCCAGCCCTGCGACTCCCGACTTCGGCATTGCTGGACCACGCTGGTCCACCAGTCGCCCAGAAGGTTTTACAGAAGGTGATGACATCGCGCTGACTCGGCAGGTCGGTTCGGGGCTAGCATCGGCTGTTATGAGGACGGTCGTCGTCGCGGTCTCCTCCGCAGTCGTCTCGGTGTTTCTCGCCATCCCGGCGCTGGCGCACGCCGACCCGTGCATCAACGGCACCGTCCGGCCCGGCGGCTCGGGTGACGTCTTCCTGTGCCAGGATCGCGGCTGGTTGCATGTCGTGCCGAACGGTGCCAACGGCTATGACCCAAGTCAGCCGCTGCCACCGACGTGTGCGAGGTTCCCGGACAAGTACATGTGCCCGACTGACCGGCCGCCCGGATAGCAGATCCGCCGCAGCATATGCGGTCCGGCTACGGCAATCGCGTGCGATGCCGCTTGTCGTGCGACGGGACGCCGTTGACCCCGCCGATCGACTCCGCATACCTGCCCACGGCGTACGCCACGCCAGATCCCATGATGCCCAACGCTTCCCGGTTGACGTTGTCGATAGTGTCGCGAGGGCTCTGGTAGTTGGGGTCGAACGCAAGACCGGCTTGGCCACCCCACAGCCGGGCCTGCACGGTGATTTTCGTCCGCGATGCGCCGGCGGTCAAGCCGCCGATCGGGATGCCCGCGACCATGAAGGGGTGGTAGTCGGCGCGGGTACTGAGCGGCATGTCCGCGGGTCGCTTGCCGGCCAGGTTCAAATAGCCGTCCAGGGTGCGCTCGATGCCGGCCGAGCCGTCGGGCACATCCGCGAACGTCACGTCGGTTGCCGGCGGGCCGGATTGATCACCGTCATCGGTGAAGAACCCGGCGTTCGGTGAACCCAGCATGGTGAAGTTCAGGTACAGCGCGATGTCGTTGAGTTGATCGGCATCCATCCCGAGCAGGTAATCCATGGCGCCGCCGCGACCGTCCACCTCACCACCCCAGAACACGAACCGCACCGCGTTGTCCACCGGAGCCAACGGGCCTAGCTGTAGCGCCGTTTCCAGCACCGCAGCGACCCCGGAACCGTCGTCATTGATGCCCGGGCTACCAGGGGTGCTGTTGAGGTGCGCGCCCACCATGACCACCTCGTGGGAGGAGCCGGTTTTGGTCTGGGCCAAGACATTCCGCGATGTGATGTCGATGTTCCGGGCGTCCAGCACCAGATGTATCGGCGCGGTCGCCTGGGCCAGCGCCGCCGCGCCGCCGCGTCCCGCAACGGCGACCGGCACGGTCAGCTGCTTGAAATAGCCGGGGTTGAACAAGGTGGGCGGAGCTCCCTGGCCACTGGGCGCGCTGAGCACGATCAGCGCGACGGCGCCTTTCGCCATCGCGCTGTTCTGCTTGTCGACCACCGAGCAACGCGCATCGTCGACGATGGCGATTGCGCCTTTGGGCACCACGGCAGGGTAATCGCTTGCCGCGCAACCCGACGGTTGCGTCGGGCGCACCGGTTGCCCGGTAATGCCGCCCGCCGGTGTCTGCAGCAATAGCGACGCCTGGTCGACCGGATAGCTGCGGCCGCCCACCGTCAGCGCCGGTTTGCCCGGGGAGATGGTGTAGAGCCGCTCGAACTGCGGAGTCAATACTTCAAAGCCCCTGTTGCGCAGTGCCTTAGCGACATAGTCGACGCTGCCGTCATAGCCGGGTGTGCCGTCTGCGCGGGTCCCGTTGTTGGTCTTGGCGATGTCCTGCAGCGCACGCAGGTGGGTGAAGATGCGGTCCGCGCTCACTTTCGCGGCCAAGCTACGAGCAAGATCCGGCGCGACGGCAGCGGGCCCCGGCTGCGGCGAGGAACAACCCGCCAGCAACGCGGTCGCCAGCAGCAACGTCGCGCCCAGCCGGCGAATCATGACTTGGCAAGAACGTGCCGCGTGCGGTCCGCCATGACGGGGACTCCGTTGTGCCCACCCAAGTCCTGCGCGTACAGCCCTGTCGCATAGGCGACGCCGCCACCGTTGATGCCCAGTGCGGTGCGATCGATGTGATCGAGGGTGTCGGTCTTTTGGTGGTAGTTGGGATCGAATGGCTGGTCGGCGGTCCCACCCCACAACTTGGCCTGCTCTGCAGACATTTTGGCCTCGGCGCCGGAGAACAGGCCGCCCGAGGGGATGCCCGCCAGCGTGAATCCGTCATAGTCTGACCGGCCGTCGAACGAAGTATCCTGCGCCGTCTTGCCGGCTGACTTCAAGTAGGCGACCAGCGTGCGCTCGATGCCCGCCGAGCCCTCGGGTACCACCGGCCGGCCCCGGGCGTCCAATGGCAGCGATTGGTCTCCGTCATAGGTGAAGTAGCCAGGGTTCGGCGATGCGAGCATGTCGAGGTTGAGGTACAACGCAATGGCTTTGAGGCCATCGAGGTCCAGCGACTCGACGTAGTTGCGCGATCCGATCAGCCCCAATTCCTCGGCCCCCCAGAAACCGAACCGTACCGCGTTGTGCACCTTGGGTGAATTCCCCAGCTGGACTGCCGTTTCCAATATCGCAGCCACTCCTGACCCGTTGTCGTTGATGCCCGGTCCCTCGGAGACGCTGTCCAGGTGGGCGCCTGCCATCACCACGTTGGTTGGCGAGCCCGTCTTGGTCTGCGCGATCACGTTGCGGGCCCGGAAACTCTGGGCGCTCGCATTCAGCTTGATGGTGGTCGGCTCCGGCTGGGCGCGCAACTGCACGCCGACCGACTTGGTCACGCTCACGACCGGGATCTTCACTTCCGTGTCGGGTCCGAGGGTGCCACCCATCTGCTCCTCGTCGACGTTGTCGGCGACGATCATCGCGACAGCACCGCGCTGCGCCGCGACATCTTCCTTTTGCGCGAACGGGCAAGTGCCACGGTCCACCAGCACCACGGCGCCTTGCACCGGCAGGCTGAAGTCGGACACCGCACAGCCGGCGCCGCCCCCGGGCAAGGCCACGAGCGGCCCACTCACCCCGTCAGGTGGGGTGCCGAGACTGAAGTCCAGCGCTCGTGCCTCTATGGCCCGGCCACCGACTGTCACCACCGGCTTGTCCGCGTGGAACACCCGCGCCGAGAATTCGGGGGTTTGCACGTCAAATCCGCTGTTGCGCAGAACGCTTACCACATAATCGACGCTGGCTTCGTAGCCCGGCGTGCCGACCGCACGGGTGCCGTTATTGGCGTTGGCGATGTCTTGGAGCTTCGACAGGTGGGCCATCATCGCATCGGCGGTGACCTTGTTGTGTAAGGCGTTGGCGAACTCGGCCGCGGCGGGATCGCCGGTCGCCTCCCCCGTATCAGTCGACCGGTGGGAGCAACCGGTCACCAACCCGGTCAGCGCCAGCACCGCGAGCACCGCCGGGATCGTCGCGAATTTGTTCACCATCGCGCCCAAGGTTAGACCTCGCCACCAGCGCCGCGCTGATTGACACGAAGACCTGATCAGACATGCAGCGCGGTGAATGGTGCAAAGGGGATGTTGCGCAAAACGAACCAAAGCACTACCACCGACAGCGTGACCGCCGCGGCCCAGCGATGGTGTTGCCAGCTGCGGATCCGCCTGCCCACCACGCGCCCATACGTCCACGCCAGGTAGGCCCACACCAACAGCACGACGGCCGCCAGGCCGATAGCGTTGAACCTGGCGGCCGCCAGCACATTGCCGTGCATGAGCGAATACAACATGCGTAGGCTGCCGCACCCGGGACAGTCGATACCCAGCAGCGCCTTGGTGGGGCATACCGGCAGGGGGCCGTTGGGACTGGTCGGGTCACCCACCCAGATTGCGGCGCACGTGATTGTCGCGGTCGCGGCCACCAGCAGCGGCGCGCCCAAACTTGACGCCACCGACGCTGGGCGGGTCACCATGATCGGGCCCCTGCTCAGTACATCGGAGCCATCGACGTGGTTGTGTTGACGTTCAGGGCACCCGAGGCGACCAAGACGCCGTAGACGATGGCAACGACGATGCCGGCGACCACCGACCAGATCACCCACTTCTTGGCGCTGTCGGCGGCGGCCTGCGCCTCAGGGTAACGGCCCTGCGCCCACAGCCCGTTGACCTGGCTGGACTTGACGATCGCCACAATGCCGAAGGGAAGGCAGCAGAAAAGCGTCGCCAGAATCGACCACGGCAAGTAGCTGTTCGGAGCTTGGCCGGCGGGCTGCTGTGGCGGATAACCAGGCGGAGGCGGTGGCGGGTACTCTGTCATGGATTCTCCAGTCAGAAGAAGTTAGCTGGCGGGAAGCGAGGCCAACCATACCGGAGCAAACTCCCGGCGGCATCAGCAACGGAAGAAATCCTGTTCTGACATCGCCATGGGCGCTGGCGTACGGTCCCGAACGCATTGGGCGCCTTGTGGTCTCACCATAACGCCGGCAGCGGCATTGCCACGACCACAGCACAATTAATGCCTTGGCAGACAATTTTCAACAGAATCTGTTGCATTGCTGGGACATAGCCTTACGATCCGTATCAGCAGGCCCGACAACCGTTAAGGAGCGATCGGATGCCTTGTTTAAGCAACGCGTTGCAGACCTCGGCGGCTGTAGCGCTCATGACCGGTTTCGGCTTGGCGGGTTTCGCTCCGGCGACCGCAGACCCAGCGGCCAACACCGGCAACGCGTCCGACGTCAACACACTGGCAGCCGCACTGTCGAAGGGCTACGGCCTCAACAACTGCACGGCTCAGTCGATCAGCGGCAACCAACTGGCCGCACTCACCTGCGGGCAGAATCCCGACCCCGGCGGACCCGTCCAGGCAAAGTACTACCTGTTCAGCAACACCGATGCGATGAACGCCTTTTTCACCACCAACATCAAAGATGATGTCTTGACCAGTTGCGGAACCAACAGCACCCGGTCACCGTCGCCGTGGCACCAGGGCAGCGCCACCAATACCGGCCAGATGGCCTGCGGCACTTACCAGAACGCAGCCGAAATCATCTGGACCAATGACGCAAAGCACGTTCTGAGCTACATCCGCGGATCGAACACCGACGCCGCCTCGCTTTACCAGTGGTGGCAGGCAAACGGCTGACGTTCACAGTTGGGCCACAATGAGTTCGGCTACTGCGCGCATCCCCGCGGCGTTCGGATGCAGGGGCGCGGGCCGGCCGGGCAGCGGCACACCGTATCGCGCCGGCATGGTCGTCCATGGCTCGCTCGACCAGGCGTGATGCCCGCGGCTGGCCGCGGCGGCGCTGATGAGCTCGCAGCCGGTCGCCGTTGCGGCGTCGGCGGTAACTCTTTCCAACGTGGTGGCCACGTAGCGACCCAGATCGGCATCGGTTTCCGACAGCGGCGGGGCCGGAACACCCGATGGCGGCAGCACCGTTAGATAGTCGACGAAGCACACCCGGGCCCGTGCGGCGCGCTGACGCAGGGCGCGGCCAACCGCGCACAACGAATCGAATACGTCGTTCAGCGCCCGGTCTCGCGTATCACAGTCCAGCAGTTCATCGATGCGTCCACCTAGCACCGGCAGCCGCCGTGCCAACCGCGGCGCGGAGGCGGCCATCAACAGCGGAATGTAGCCCACGTCGTTGCCTCCGATGGTCACCGTGACCAGGCTCTCCGACCCGTCCAGCGCGGTGACCTGGGGCGGGTGGCCGCGCTGCTGATCGCAGAGAATGTGGGCGGTGGTCGCGCCGGAAAAGGTGACGTCAACCAGACCGAGGCTCAGCTGCTCGGCGACCAGATGCGGGTAGTTGCAGGCGGAGCGGCCCGACCAGGGCGGAGCTCCGGCGGCGCGGGGCCGGATACCGGGTCCGGCCGCCATCGAACTGCCGAGTGCGACATAGCGTTTCATCGTTCGGGGCGTGGGCTGGACGCCTGGGCCCAGAAGCGCTTGGGGATCCGGCCGGCCCGCCGCGCCAGGTAACCGGCGGTTACCGCGGCGGCCATCGCCGCGGCCATCGCCGGCGGATCAGCGGCCCGCGTCACCGCGGTAGCCAATAGCACGGCGTCGCAACCTAATTCCATTGCCAGCGCCGCGTCACTGGCGGTGCCGATACCGGCGTCGAGCACCACCGGGACACCGGCCCGCGCGACGATCATCTCGATGTTGTGCGGGTTGGTGATGCCAAGGCCGGTGCCGATCGGCGAACCCAGCGGCATGACCGCGGCGCACCCGGCGTCCTCGAGGCGACGGGCCAGCACCGGGTCGTCATTGGTGTAGGGCAGGACGACGAACCCTTCATCGACCAATTGCTCTGCGGCCCGGACCAACTCGACAGCATCGGGTAGCAGCGTGCGCTCGTCGGCGATTACTTCCAGCTTGACCCAGTTGGTGTTCAGCGCCTCGCGGGCCAGCTGCGCGGTGAGCACCGCCTCGGCCGCGCTGCGGCAGCCCGCGGTATTGGGCAGCGGCGTGATGCCGAGCCGGTTGAGCAGGTCCAGCAGTCCGGTCCCACCCTCGGCGTCCACCCGGCGCATGGCGACGGTGGTCAGCTCGGTGCCCGAGGCGACCAGCGCCTCCTCCAGCACGGCGAGGTTGCTCGCTCCACCGGTACCCATGATCAGCCGCGACGCGAAGCTGCGGTCGGCGATTGCCAGCTTTGAGTCAGCCACCTTGCACCGCCGTCACCACCTCGAGTCGTGCACCGTCGAAAAGTGCTGTCGCCCAAGCCGATCGGGGCAGCACCGCGTCGCCCATGGCCACCGCGACGCCCCGGTCAGGGAAGCCCATCGACTCCAGCAGCGCGGCGACCGTGGTCGGCCCGTCGACCTCGAGCCGTTGTTCGTTGACGATGACGATCATGACTGGGCTCCCACCGGAGCCAATTGGGAGACGATTTCCTCCGCGGTCCACGGCGCCAGCAGAAAACCGGACCGGCCGTGCCCGGCGGCGACCAGGGTCCGCTCGTCCAGGCGCTGCACCAGCGGCAGGTTGTCCGGTGTCATCGGGCGCAGCCCGGCGGCGCACTCGGCCAGCTCATACTCGCCCAACGCCGGACACACCGCGCACGCGTCGTCGAGCAGGTCACGCACTCCGGAGACGACCGGCGCGGTGTCACGTCCATGCTCGTATTGGGTGGCGCCGACCACCACCCCGTCGGCACGCGGAACCAGGTACACCTGACGCCCGTGTACGCGAGCACGGATTACCCGTTGCGGCAACGGCATACATCCTTTTCGCCAGCGCAGCCGCAGCACTTCGCCCTTCACCGGGCGCACCGGCAGGCCCGGCCACAAGGCGGGCGCGTCGATGCCGTTGGCGATCACCACCGTGTCGCCCTCGGCGCACGACAGGTCGCTCACCGGCGGTGCCCAACGCACCCCCAAACGCTCACACGCTGCGGACAGGGCGTCGAGCACCGCTCGGTTGTCCACGGCCAGTTCGGTGGGCGCCCGGAAACCATGCCGAATGCCCTGTGCCAGCAGCGGTTCGACGTCGCGGGCGGCCGACTCCCAGACCACCGGATGCCCTTGCGCCGAGAGCCAGTCCGCGACGGTGCGCAGGTCGGCGACATCGGCCCGGTCAACGGCCACCACCAGTGACTCGCGGGCAGTGACCACCTGCGGCGGCAGGCCGTCGAGAAAGCCACCGTCGCGCCACAGCCGCAGCGAGTCCAGGCCCAGCCGCAACAACCGCTCTTCACCGGGCCAGCCTTCGCTGTGCGGTGCCAGCATGCCGCCGGCTACCCAGGATGCGCCTTTGTCAGCGGTGCGGTGCACCCGTACCGACCAGCCGGCCTGGGCCGCCCGCCGGGCCACGGCCAGGCCGATGACGCCGCCACCGATGACGGCCAGGTCTATTGGCATCGTCGGCCTCCCTTCGCCGGCATGATCCGGATCAGGTGTGACGGTAAGGGCAGGTCCAATCGCTCGATCGTGCCCACTCTCAGCCCCGCTCACCCGGGACTCCCGTGCTCTTCGGACTCCACGCTAGCGCGATACCGTCGCGGTGTGCATCAACGCCTTACCCGTCTGGGGGCGGCCCGGCTGTATCTGTGTACCGACGCGCGCCGGGAGCGTGGCGATCTGGCCCAGTTCGCCGACGCCGCCCTGGCCGGCGGCGTGGACATCATCCAACTGCGTGACAAGGGGTCGGCCGGCGAACAGCGGTTCGGCCCGCTCGAGGCGCGCGACGAGCTGGCAGCATGCGAAGTCCTCGCCGACGCCGCCCGCCGGCACGCAGCCTTGTTCGCCGTCAACGACCGGGCCGACGTCGCCCGCGCGGCCGGCGCCGATGTGCTGCACCTCGGGCAGGGCGACCTGCCGCTGGATGTGGCACGCGCAATCGTGGGGCCGGACACGCTGCTGGGCCTGTCCACCCATGATCGCGACCAGCTCGCCGCGGCTGCCGGCAGCAACGCCGACTACTTTTGCGTCGGCCCGTGCTGGCCCACGCCGACCAAGCCCGGTCGCGAGGCGCCCGGCCTGCAGCTGGTCCAGGCGGCCGCCGCTTTGACCGCCCACCTCCACAGCGACAAGCCGTGGTTCGCGATCGGCGGCATCGACGCGCAACGGCTTCCCGAGGTGCTCGACGCCGGAGCCCGGCGCGTCGTGGTGGTGCGGGCGATCACCGCGGCCGAGGACCCGCGGGCCGCGGCGCAACAACTCAGGTCGGCGCTTGCAGCAGCGGAGTGATCCGGCGACTCAGCTGCGAGGGCGCCTGACCAGCGTCACCCGGCATGCACCAGACGAAGACCCCAGACTCGATTTCGATGGTGCGCGGCAGGTGCTGGCGCCGTTCGTCGCCGTGGCCCAGCGGCACTAGCGCCGTGGCCGTGCGCAGCCGTTGCCAGCTCGCCGCGAAGCCGGGGTGCAGCGGCAGCTCGCCCACCTCGTCCTCGGCCACCCAGCGCATTTCGGCGCTTTCCCGGTTGGGCACCGTGTGCAGCAACTCGTTAGCATCGGCAACCACGGTGGTATAGGTCCAGCGGGCACCACCGAGCCCGGACACCTCGGTGGTGACCACGGCCGCGCGCACGGCTAGTCGCTCGGTCAGCAGGCCGGCCTCCTCATGCGCTTCCCGGACCGCCGTCTGCTCCGGCGTCTCGTGGCTGTCTCGGGCACCGCCCGGCAGACCCCAGGTTCCGCCCTGATGACTCCACACCGCCCGATGCTGCAACAGCACCGCGGGGGTGCCGTCGGGCCGCGGGGCCCGCACCAGCAAACCCGCCGCACCATAGCGGCCCCAGTAATGGGCGCCGCTGTGGGAAATCACCCAGCCGTCACCGTCGCCCTGCACGAGTTCAGGATAGGCAGGCGGTGCAACCCCCGGAGCGCGGTCAATTGCTCCGCATCCCCCCATCCGCCGGAACATCCTCTTAGAATTCGCTTATATCGGATGGTGCAGCGAATGACGTCGTTCTTAGTGGCCGAAAGATGGGGGCTGATCACACGTGACGGTTGAGCTGGCGCACCCGACGACCGAGCCGCAGGGGTCGCGGTCGCCGGCCGAACCGGCCCATCCGCGATGGTGGTTCATCTCCACGACGCCGGGCCGCATCCTGACCATCGGCATCGTTTTGGCAGCTCTCGGCGGGGCCAGCGCGTTTGCCACCTCGACGACCATCAACCACCGGCAGCAAGTGCTGACCACGGTGCTCAACCACACCGAGCCGCTGTCTTTCGCCGCCGGGCGGCTGTACACCACCCTGTCGGTGGCCGACGCCGCAGCGGCCACCGCGTTCATCGCCGAAGCCGAGCCCCAGCCCGTCCGGCAGCGCTACGAACAGGCCATCACCGACGCGGCGGTCGCCGTGACCCGAGCCTCCAGCGGGCTCACCGATGAACCGCTGGTGCAATTGCTGGGCCAGATCAACGCCGAATTGGCCGTCTATACCGGTCTGATCGAAATCGCGCGTACCAACAACCGGGAAGGCAACCCGGTCGGTTCGTCGTATCTGTCGGAGGCGTCGGGGCTGATGCAATCGACCATCCTGCCCGACGCGGCGCAGCTCTACGAGGCGACGTCGGAACGGGTGGACAGCGAAACCACCGCGTCCACTCAGATCCCCGCGCCGGTGATCCTGGTGGTCGCCACCACCGTGGTGTTCGGACTGTTCGCCCACCGGTGGCTGGCCAGGCGCACCCGGCGCCGGATCAACCCGGGCCTGGTCGTGGGCGGACTCGCTATCCTCATCATGGTGGTATGGGTCGGAACCGCACTAACTATCTCCACAGCCGCCAGTCGGAGCGCCAAGAACACCGCCGCCGACTCGCTGAAGATCGTCACCAACGTCGCAATCACCGCCCAGCAAGCACGCGCCGACGAGACGCTGTCGCTGATCCGTCGCGGCGATGAAGAAAAGCGCAAGCAGTCGTTTTACCAGCGCATCGACTCCATGCACCAACAGCTCGACCAGTACATGGCCCGCAGTGATGCCGTCGACAAACCCGACCTGGAAGGCGCCGACCAGTTGTTGCTTCGCTGGCGTCAGGCCAACGACCGGATCAACTCCTACATCTCGGTAGGTAACTATCGAGCCGCCACCCAGGTAGCTCTGGGCAGCGGTGAGAACGATTCCACCCCGGCGTTCGACAAGCTCGAAGATCAGTTGGGCAAGGCCATGGACCAAAGCCGGGCCCAACTGCGCAACGACGTCATCAGCGCACGCGGCGGGCTGTCCGGCGCCCAGGTTGGAGGTGTGGTGCTCAGCCTCGGCGCCGCCATCGCGGTGGCGCTGGGCCTCTGGCCTCGGCTGAAAGAGTATCGATGATGATCCGCCGGCCCAGGCTTCGGCGAGCGTGCTCCTATTTCGGGGTGCTCGCCACGACGGTCGTGCTAGCCGGTTGCGGGCACACGGAATCGCTCACGGTGGCCACCGTGCCGACGCTGCCGCCGCCCACACCGGTCGGCATGCAGCAGTTGCCGCTGGAGCAGCCGCTGCCGCCGGACGATCCCAGTCAAGGCTGCGATCTGACGGCCAGCTTGCGGCCCTTCCCCACCAAGGCTCAGGCGGACGCCGCGGTCGCCGACATCCGCGCCCGCGGCAGGCTGATCGTCGGGCTGGACATCGGCAGCAACCTGTTCAGCTTCCGCGACCCGATCACCGGCGAGATCACCGGTTTCGACGTCGACATCGCCGGCGAGATCGCGCGGGACATCTTCGGCGCCCCCTCGCATGTCGAGTACCGGATTCTGTCGTCGGACGAGCGCATCACCGCACTGCAGCAGTTCGAAGTCGACGTCGTCGTCAAGACCATGACCATCACCTGCGAGCGGCGCAAGCAGGTGAACTTCTCCACCGTCTATCTCGACGCCAACCAGCGCATCCTGGCGCCGCGGGACTCAACGATCGCCAAGGTGAGCGACCTGTCCGGGAGGCGCGTGTGCGTGGCCAAGGGCACGACATCGCTGCATCGAATCCGGCAGATCGACCCGCCGCCGGTCATTGTGTCGGTGGTCAACTGGGCCGACTGCCTGGTGGCCATGCAGCAGCGCGAGATCGACGCCGTCAGCACCGATGACTCGATCCTGGCCGGGCTGGTCGAAGAAGACCCCTACCTGCACATCGTCGGACCCAACATGGCCAACCAGCCCTACGGCATCGGGGTCAACCTGAACAACACCGCGCTGGTGCGGTTCGTCAACGGCACTTTGGAACGCATCCGCCGGGACGGCACGTGGAATACCTTGTACCGCAAGTGGTTGACGGTGTTGGGCCCAGCTCCCGCCCCGCCCACGCCGAGGTATGTGGACTGATGGCCGAGTTACAGAAACGGACCGAACAGTCCGAATCCGCCTCCGAAGACGCCGGCACCCCACCGCCGGACACGCAGGGCGGCCCCACGACCGGGCGCATCCAGGCCACCCAGGCGCTGTTTCGTCCCGATTTCGATGACGACGACGACGACTTTCCGCACATCTCGCTGGGCACGCTAGACACCGAACCCCAAGACCGGATGACGGTGGCGACGCGAGTGCTCCCGCCGGTCCGGCAGCTCGGCGGTGGCCTGGTCGAGATCCCCCGGGGCCGGGATATCGACCCGCTCGATGCGCTGATGACCAACCCGGTGGTGCCGGAGGCCAAGCGCTTCTGCTGGAACTGCGGCAAGCCCATCGGCCGGTCGAGCGAGGACGGCCAGGGGGCCTCGGAGGGCTGGTGTCCCGCCTGCGGCAGCCCCTATTCGTTTCTGCCGCAACTAAATCCGGGGGACATTGTCGCCGGCCAATACGAGGTGAAGGGCTGCATCGCGCACGGCGGCCTCGGCTGGGTCTACCTGGCGGTCGACCACAACGTCAACGACCGGCCGGTGGTGCTCAAGGGCCTGGTGCATTCCGGGGACGCGGAGGCCCAGGCGATCGCGATGGCCGAACGGCAATTCCTGGCCGAGGTGGTCCACCCACAGATCGTGCAGATCTTCAACTTCGTCGAGCACGTCGACCGGCACGGGGATCCGGTCGGCTACATCGTCATGGAGTACGTCGGTGGGCAGCCGCTCAAGCACGGCAAGGACCAGAAGCTGCCCGTCGCCGAGGCTATTGCCTACCTGCTGGAAATCCTGCCCGCGCTGAGCTATCTGCACTCCATCGGCTTGGTCTACAACGACCTGAAGCCGGAGAACATCATGCTCACCGAAGAGCAACTCAAGCTGATCGACCTGGGCGCGGTGTCGCGGATCAATTCGTTCGGTTATCTCTACGGCACCCCCGGCTTCCAGGCCCCCGAGATCGTGCGGACGGGCCCGACGGTCGCCACCGACATCTACACGGTGGGCCGCACGCTGGCGGCGCTGACCTTGAACCTGCCCACCCGCAATGGCCGCTACGCCGGCGGCCTGCCCGAGAACGACCCGGTATTGGTCGGCTACGACTCCTTCCGCCGGTTGCTGCGCCGCGCCACCGACCCAGACCCGCGGCGCCGGTTCGTCAGCACCGAGGAGATGTCCACCCAGTTGATGGGCGTGTTGCGGGAAGTGGTCGCCCAGGACACCGGAGTGCCGCGGCCCGGTCTGTCGACCATCTTCAGCCCCAGCCGCTCGACATTCGGGGTGGACTTACTGGTCGCGCACACCGACGTGTACCTGGACGGTCAGGTCCATTCGGAGCGGCTGACGGCCCGCGAGATCGTGACCGCGCTGCAGGTGCCGCTGGTCAATCCGGCCGACGTCGCCGCCCCGGTGCTGCAGGCGACGGTGCTCTCCCAGCCGGTGCAGACCCTGGACTCGTTGCGGGCGGCCCGCCACGGGACATTGGACGCCGACGGTGCCGAGTTGTCCGAGTCGGTCGAGCTGCCGCTGATGGAAGTGCGGGCGCTGCTGGACCTGGGTGACGTGGCCAAGGCCACCAGAAAGCTCGACGACCTGGCCGAGCGGGTCGGCTGGCAATGGCGGTTGGTCTGGTACCGGGCCGTCGCTGAACTCCTCACCGCCGACTACGGGGCGGCCACAACGCATTTCACCGAGGTACTGGACACCTTTGCCGGTGAGCTGGCGCCCAAGCTGGCCCTGGCCGCGACCGCGGAGCTCGCCGGCAACAGCGACGAGCACAAGTTCTACCAAACGGTGTGGAAGACCAACGACGGTGTGATCTCGGCGGCTTTCGGGTTGGCCCGATCGCTTTCCGCCGAAGGCGATAGAGCCGGCGCGGTCCGCACACTGGACGAGGTGCCGCCCACTTCAAGGCATTTCACCACCGCGCGGTTGACCAGCGCGGTGACCCTGCTGTCCGGCCGGTCCAAGAGCGAGATCAGCGAGGAAGACATCCGCGACGCCGCCCGCCGCGTCGAGGCGCTACCGCCAACCGAGCCGCGCGTGCTGCAGATCCGCGCTCTGGTGCTGGGCTGCGCGATGGACTGGCTGGAAGACAACAAGGCCAGCACCAACCACATCCTCGGGTTTCCGTTCACCAAGCACGGACTGCGACTGGGGGTCGAGGCCTCACTGCGCAACCTGGCCCGCGTCACGCCCACCCAACGGCACCGCTACGCGCTGGTGGACATGGCGAACAAGGTACGGCCCACCAGCACGTTCTGATTGCGCCGCCGCCGCTGTCCTGCGCCGCCCCTGTCCTGGGCTTCCCTCCACTGGGTGTGAATCGTTGGCGGCGACACGCCGGGCAGCCCCTCCCTGAGCGCACACTCAAAGCCCTGAGCGCACACTCGATTCCGCCAGCGCGGCTTTGACCCGGCGGACGATGTCGGCGGGATGGTCCTCCGCGACGACCCGGATGACGATCCATCCCATGCGGGCCAGCATGTCGATTCGCCGAATGTCCTTGACGTATTGGCGTCGATCCGACCGATGCTGATCGCCGTCATACTCGACCGCGACCATCTGGTCCTCCCAGCCCAGGTCAAGGTAGGCGACCGGCATGCCGTCGAAACCCAACACCGGTATCTGGGTCTGCGGCCGCGGCAGACCCGCATCGATCAGCAGCAGCCGCAGGTAACTCTCCCGGGGCGACTGCGCGCCCGGGTCAAGGAGCTGCAGCGCGGTTTCCAGTTGCCGCAAGCCGGGCGAGCCCGGATGGCACTTTGCGACGCCCAGCACGTCGTCGACCTTGAAACCCGTTGCCCGGGCGAGCGCGTCGAGCCGGACAACGGCCGACCGGACGGCGCCGCGCCGGCCGATGTCGAAGGCGGTTCGCTCGGGTGTGGTGACCGCATAGCCGGCTATGGTCTGCGTCTCCCCGTCCAGCAACACCTCGCGCCGGGTCAACACCCCGCGGGGTGGGCGGGAATTGGTGTATGCCAGCTCGACGGGAACATCGTCGGGAATCCACTTGGCGCCGTGTAACGCCGCGGCGGCCGCTCCGACGATGGTCGCCGTCCCCTTCGACCACAGCCAAGCGGCGAGAATTCGCAGCTCGAGGGAAGGCTCGACGTCATTCGACAGGTACACATTGGGAAGCACCGCGCGAAAGCGGGTCCGCAGTTGATGCCGGGTGAGCGCCCGCGAGGCCAGCGCCATGCTGCCGATGAACGGTTCTTTCGGATCCCGCATGCCCTGCACGCTCGCACGCCGATCGGGCACGGCGGCTTCGGCTATCCACAGCGAAAACATAGGTGCATATCGCACAGTTATCTCATGCCCGGGCAGTCCACCGCGTGGATCACCACAGCGCGCATGCTGCGGCGGGCCGGGTTCGGCGTGACCGGACCCGAGGTCGACGCGGCGCTGACGAAAGACTGGCCGGGCTATGTGGACGCGGTCCTTCAGGCCAGCCCAGACGCAGACCCGGGTGCGGTCGCCACCCCAATGCCCACCCTGGAACCGCCCCAACCACCGGGCAAGGGCGCCCCACAAGCGGCCCGTAAGCAATACAACCACCAGCTGTCCGAACAGCAACGCGTCCTGGCCGATTGGTGGCTGCGCCGCATGCTCAGTGTTCAGCAACCCATTCACGAGAAGTTGACTCTCTTGTGGCACAACCACTTTGCGACCTCGGCGCAAAAGGTCCGGATCGCTGCGTACATGGCCGCACAGAATCAGAAGTTGCGCACCATGTCGCTGGGCGACTTCCGCACGTTGGCCTACGCCATGCTGACCGACGCCGCGATGCTGCGCTGGCTGGATGGGCAACGCAGTACCGCCACGGCTCCCAACGAAAACCTGGCCCGCGAATTCATGGAACTGTTCGCCCTGGGCCACGGCAACGGCTACACGGAGGACGATGTGCGCAACGGCGCCCGAGCGCTGACCGGATGGGTGATCGACGCCCACGGGCAAACCTCGATTGCGCCCAAACGCCGGGACCGCAGCGCCAAAACGCTGTTCGGGCTGACCCGCGACTTCGACGCCGCCGGATTCTGCGACACCGTGCTGGCCCAGCCCAAATCAGCGGAGTACGTCGCGGGGCGCCTGTGGCGGCAACTGGCTTCCGACGACACACCGTCACCCCAGGTGCTCGACCGTCTGGTCGCCGCCTACGGTCCGGGGCGAAACCTGCGGGCGCTGACCAAGGCGACCTTGACCGATCCGGAGTTCACCGGCAGCCGCGCCACGGTGGTCAACACCCCGACCGAATGGCTGGTGGGCGTGATCCGAGCACTGCGGGTGCCGGTCGACGACTCCGCACGGATGACGATGATCGACACGACATTACGGGCACTGGGCCAGCGACCGTTCTACCCGCCGAGCGTCGGCGGCTGGCCCAGCGGTCAGGTGTGGCTGTCCACCGCAAGCGCCGCGACCCGCCTGCGCGTCGCGCGGCAGTTGGCGCATGCCGGTGACCTTTCGAGTATCGAAAACACCGCGCCAGGCGACCGCATCGACGCGGTCGGCTACCTGATGGGCGTCGGAGCGTGGTCGGATCGCACCGTCGCCGCGCTGCAGCCCCTGGTGCGTCGCCCGCCGCAGTTGGTCGCGGCCGCGGTCAACACTCCCGAATACCTGACGTCGTAGCGAGATTGACCATGTCCGCGATGAACCGCCGCAAGTTTCTGATCGCCAGTGCCGGCGTCGGCGCGGCCGGCCTGCTGTCCGGAGCCGTGGCCGTCGGGTGGCCCGATCTGCAGCGTGCCGCTCAGGACCGGCCGTTGCCCGAAGGCGCGGGCGTTCTGGTGATCGTCTCGCTGTACGGCGGCAACGACGGAATCAACACCTTAATCCCCTACGCGGACAACGTATACCATGATTCGCGGCCCGAACTTGCCTACGCGCCGGGCGATGTCCTACACCTCGACCAGCAGCTGGGCCTCAACCCGGCGATGAAGGGCTTGGCGCAGTTGTGGAGCCAGCGGCGACTCGCGGTGGTGCGCGGGGTGGGCTATCCGCAGCCGGATCACAGCCACTTCCGGTCCATGGACATCTGGCAGACGGCGTCGCCGGGCGAGCCGGTGCCGACCGGCTGGATCGGCCGCTGGCTCGACGCCACCGGCGACGACCCGCTGCGGGCGGTCAACATCGGGGCCGTCCTGCCCCCACTGGCGGTGGGGGCCAAGCACACGGCGGCCGCGATTTCACCGGGTGCCGCGTCGAACAAGGCAGAGCAATTCGACCCGATCATGGCCGCGCTGGGTGACGAAGATCCTGACGACACACCCGCGATGGCCGCCGTCTGTAACGCTTATCGCGCCGCGCGCACCACCGACGCAGCCTTCGCATCGGTCAAACTACCTGCCACGGAACAGAATTCGCTGGCCACACAGTTGGGCGTGGTGGCCGATGCGGTGAAGGCCCGCGTCCCGTCGCGGGTTTACACGGTGCAATTGGGCGGTTTCGACACCCACGCCGACGAGCGGGGGACCCAGCAGCGGCTGCTACAGACACTCGACGAGGCAGTAACCCGCTTCCTGCAAGCGATGGCCGGCGATCGCTACGGTCGCAACGTTGTCTTGATGACGTATTCGGAGTTCGGCCGTCGGGTGCGCGCCAACGCGTCGGCAGGGACCGACCACGGCACCGCCGGCCCGGTTTTCGTCGCGGGTGTGCCTGTCAAGGGCGGTTTCTATGGTGAAGAGCCCAGCCTCACCAACCTGGACAACGGAGACCTGAAGTACACCACCGACTTTCGCGACATCTACTACGAGCTACTGGCCCGGACCGTCGGCACCGATCCCACGCCGTCGGTCGGTGCCGGCCGCACCGGCCTCGGGTTTCTATGATCCCGCGAGCACGCTCACGCAGTCGCGGGCGATGGCGAGTTCTTCATTGGTGGGGATCACCAGCACGGCAATCGGTGAGTCGTCTGCCGAGATTTGCCGCGCGCCCTTGCCCGCGCTGAGGTTGCGCCGGTGGTCCAGTACGACACCCAGCTCCTCGAGGCCCGCCACGGCGTCGCGACGCACCGCCGGATCGTTCTCACCGATCCCAGCGGTGAAGGTGATCGCATCGGTGTGGCCGAGCACCGCTAGGTAGGCACCGATGTACTTGCGCAGCCGGTGGATGAAGACGCTGTAGGCCAACTGCGCCGCGGCGTCGCCCGATTCGATCATCACCCGCAGTCGCCGGAAGTCGCGCTCGCCACACAGGCCCAGCACTCCGGACTTCTCGTTGAGCATCGACTCGACCTCGTCCACACCCATCTTGGCGGTGTGCCACAGGTAGCTGACGATGCTCGCGTCAATGTCACCACTGCGGGTGCCCATCACCAAGCCTTCCAGCGGTGTCAGGCCCATCGACGTGTCGATCGGTCGGGAGCCCGCGATCGCCGAGGCCGATGAGCCGTTACCTAGATGCAGCACAATCTGTTTCACGCCGCTGCGGGGCCTGTCCAGGAAGATGGCGGCCTGCTCGCTGACGTACCGGTGCGAGGTGCCGTGAAACCCGTACCGACGAATCTGCCACTGCTGCGCCAATTCACGATCGATAGCGTAGATTGCGGCGGCCGGCGGGAGGTCATGAAAGAACGCCGTGTCGAAGACAGCGATGTGCGGAACGTCCGGCAGCAGCTTGCGCGCCACCTGAATTCCGGTGATCGCGGGCGGATTGTGCAGCGGGGCCAACTCGGACAGCTTTTCCAGTTCGGCGATCACCGCGTCGCTTACCGGTGTGGGCCGGTAGAACTTGTTGCCCCCGTGCACCACTCGATGACCGACAGCCATTAGGCCGCAGGCTTTCAGGTCGATACCGTCGCTGGCCAGCGTGTCGAATGCGCGATGCAGTGCTGCCTCGTGGTTGGCCACCGAAGACGACTCTTCCCCGATTCGATCGACGTTGCCCGTCGCCACCGCGACCGCGGAGTCGGGGTCGACCAACTGATACTTCAGCGAGGACGAGCCGGAGTTGATCACCAGCACCAGGCGGTTACCGGTCATGGACACCCTGCGCCTGGATCGCGGTGATGGCAATGGTGTTCACGATGTCTTCGACCAGCGCGCCGCGGGACAGGTCATTCACCGGCTTGCGCAAGCCTTGCAGCACCGGGCCGATGGCGATCGCTCCGGCACTGCGCTGCACCGCTTTGTAGGTGTTGTTGCCGGTGTTGAGGTCGGGGAAGATCAGCACCGTGGCGCGGCCGGCCACGGCCGAGCCGCGCAGCTTGGTGGCCGCGACCGACGGTTCAATCGCGGCGTCGTATTGGATCGGGCCCTCAACCGGGAGGTGCGGTGCCCGGGCACGCACCAAATCCGTTGCTGCTCTGACCTTCTCTACGTCAGCTCCGGTGCCCGAGTCGCCGGTGGAGTAGGAGAGCATCGCGACCTGCGGTTCGATGCCGAACTGGGATGCGGTGCGCGCGGAAGAGATCGCGATGTCGGCCAGCTGCTCCGGTGTCGGGTTGGGGATGATCGCGCAGTCGCCGTAGGCCAAGACCCGGTCCGGCAGGCACATGAAGAAAATGCTGGAGACCGTGGAGACATCGGAAACGGTCTTGATGACCTCGAATGCCGGCCGCACGGTGTGTGCTGTGGTGTGGGCAACGCCGGAGACCATGCCGTCGACCATGCCGTCATGCACCAGCATGGTGCCGAAATACGTTCCGTCCCGCATGATCTCGCGGGCCTGCTCAACGGTGATCCCTTTTGCTTTGCGCAGTTCGGCGTACTGGTCGGCGAACCGGAAGCGCAGATCGCTGCTGAGCGGGTCGATCACCTTGGCGTCGTCCAGGTCGACACCGAGTTCGCCGGCCCGCTGTCGCAGTTTGGCTTCGTCGCCCAGGATGGTCAGGTCGGCGACACGTCGCTGCAACACCCGGCCGGCCGACTTGAGGATGCGGTCGTCGTCGCCTTCGGGAAGAACGATGTGCTTGCGGTCCGAACGGGCCTGCATCGTCAAGCGGTGGATGAACATCTGCGGCGTGGTCACGGTCGGTATTGGAATGGCAAGGCGGGCAAGCAGGTCGGGGACATCGACGTAGCGATCCATCAGCTCCAGCGCGGTGTCAATCTTGCGCTGCGAGGTTGCCATGACCCGGCCGCGGGCCGAGGCGGCCGCGCTGGCCGTTTCGTAAGTGCCCAGGCTGGTGGCGATGATCGGCAGCCGCAGCCGCAACCCGGCGACCAGGGCCGCGATAGACGGGTGCAGCTCAAAGCCTCCGTTGAGGACGATGCACGACAACGACGGAAAGCCTTCGGCCGCATGGGCGCTGGCGACTGCGAGCACCACGTCGGAGCGATCGCCGGGGGTGATGACCGCCATCCCGTCGCTCAGCCGCTCCAGCACATGATCGGCGGTCATTCCGGCGACCAGCACGCCGGTGACCTCGCGCTCGCGCAGCGACTCCTCACCGCTGACCGGCGCCGCCTGCACGGCCTGTTCCAATTCGGCCACTGTCGGCGCCGACAGCAGCGGCTCCTCGGGGATCACATAGCTGCGCTGGGCGAAGGCCTGCAAAGCCTGGGCGACTGCCGCCAACTCGCTCGGTTCGCACCGGTTGGCGATCACCGCCGCGGTGTGGGCGCGCTGAGCGGACAGCTCGTCCAAGGACACCTCGACGACGCGGGCGACCTCCTCGGCGGTGCGCCCCTTACCGCTGACCGTCAGCAGCACCGGCGCGCCGAGGTTGACCGCGAGGCGGGCGTTGACCGAGAGTTCGGCGGGCCTGGTGACGTCGGTGTAGTCGCTGCCGACGATCACCACCGCGTCGCAGGCCTGGGCCATCGCCTGATAGGAGTCGACGATGCTGGCGATCGCGGCATCGGGGTCGGCATACAGCTGCTGGTAGGTCACGCCGACGCACTGCTCGTAGGACAACCCGGCGGAGGTGTGCTGCAGCAGCAGTTCCAGGATGTAGTCGCGGTCCTCGCCGAGACGCGTAATGGGCCGGAACACACCAACCTTGGCGACCGTCGCGGTCAACCGGTGCAGCACGCCCAGCGCGACGGTCGACTTGCCGGTCTCTGGCTCGGGCGCGGCGATATAGATCGCCGACGGTTCAGGCAAGTCGCCGCAGCCTGGGCGCCAGGTCCTTTTCGAAAAGGTCCAGGAACCGGAGCTGGTCGTGGCCCGGCGCGTGGAACGCCAGGTGGTTGAGGCCCCAGTCGACGTAATCCTTGACCTTCTCGACCGCCTCGTCGGGGTCCGACGCCACGATCCAGCGCTTGGCGACCTGCTCGATCGGCAGCGCGTCGGCGGCCTTTTCCATTTCGACGGGGTCGTCGATGCTGTGCTTCTGCTCGGCGGTCAGCGACAGCGGCGCCCAGAATCGGGTGTTCTCCAGCGCAAGCTCGGGATCGGGATCGTAGGAGATCTTGATCTCGATCATCTTGTCGATCTCGTCGACATCGCGATTGGCGGCCGCCGCGCCTTCTCGCACCGCCGGCATCAGCTTGTCCTTGTAGAGCTCCTCGCCCTTACCTGAGGTGCAGATGAAACCGTCGCCAGCGCGTCCGGCGTATTTGGCCACCGCGGGGCCGCCCGCGGCGATGTAGATCGGAACGCCGCCCTCCGGCACGTCGTAGATCGAGGCGCCCTTGAGCCGGTAGTACTCGCCGTCGAAGTCAACGCGGCCGCCCCGCCAAAGCTCGCGCATCAAGCGCACCGATTCACGTAGCCGGGCGAAGCGCTCCTTGAATTCCGGCCACTGGCCCTGGTATCCGGTGGCGATCTCATTCAGCGCCTCTCCGGTGCCCACACCGAGGAAGATGCGGTTCGGGTACAGGCAGGCCATGGTGGCGAAGGCCTGCGCGATGACGGCGGGGTTGTACCGGAAGGTCGGCGTGAGTACCGAGGTACCCAGCACGATCCGCTTGGTGCGTTCGCCGACGGCGGTCATCCAAGCCAGCGAGAACGGGGCGTGCCCGCCCTCGTGCCGCCACGGCTGAAAGTGGTCACTGACAGTGGCGCTGTCCATGCCGTGACCTTCGGCGGCGACGGCCAGTTCGACGAGTTCACGTGGTGCGAATTGTTCAGCGGAAGCTTTGTATCCAAGTTTCAGTTCAGCCACGAGTTCTTTCTACTCCTACACCCATGGTCGCGACCCGCTGCGCCCGGCTTCGCCGCGCTTGCGATCGCTCCCACACCCACGGTCACGACCCGCTGCCCCCGGCTTCGCCGCGCTTGCGATCGCTCCCACACCCACGGTCACGACCCGCTGCCCCCGGCTTCGCCGCACTTGCGATCGCTCCTACACTCGCGGGCATGGGAGCGGCGCCGACCCTTGTTCAGGTCACCGACACCGTGTACCTCGCGCAGGGCCACGCCGTTAACTGGACAGTGGTCGCCGACGACACCGGCGTCATGCTGATCGACGCCGGCTACCCCGGGGACCGCGAGGACGTGCTGGCCTCGTTGCGACAGTTGGGTTATGACGCTGCAGACGTGCGCAGCATCCTGTTGACGCACGCACACATCGACCACCTCGGCTCGGCGATCTGGTTCGCCAAGGAGTACGGCGTGAACGTGTATTGCCATGCCGACGAGGTCGGACACGCCCAGCGGGAGTATCTGGAGCAGGTATCGATTCTCGATGTGGCGCTGCGTATTTGGCGTCCGCGGTGGGCGGTGTGGGGCTTGCATGTGGTACGCAGCGGCGGCCTGATCCGCGACGGCATCCCGTCGGCCAAGCCGCTGACCGCCGAGGTGGCCGCCGCGTTACCGGGCCGCCCGATGGCCATTTCGACCCCGGGGCACACCAGCGGGCATTGCTCATATGTCGTCGATGGCGTGCTGGTCAGCGGCGACGCGCTGATCACCGGCCACCCACTGCTGCGCCGCAGCGGGCCCCAGCTGCTGCCGGCCGTGTTCAGCCGCAGCCAGCAAGAATGCGTGCGCAGCCTGAACGCGCTGGCCCTGCTCGATACCGAGGTCCTGTTGCCCGGTCACGGAGACGTGTGGCGCGGCCCGATCCGGGAGGCGACTGCTGCGGCCATTTCGCGGGCCAGCGCGGCATGACGCAGACCCACGTGGTCCGGCATATCGGCGCGCCGCGCGAGTTGGTGTATCGCGCGCTGGTGGATGCCGATGCGGTTGCGGCATGGCGCGTCCCGGACGGCATGGTGGCAGCGGTGCACTCGTTCGACGCCCGCGTCGGCGAACGAGCGGGTGGTCGAGGAGTTCGAGTTCGAGACGTCCGACCCCACGCTCGCCGGCCTGATGCGGATGACGACGACTCTCGCCGATCCTCCCAGCGGCACCGATGTGGTGGTGCTCCATGACGGCATACCGCCCGGCGTTTCGGCCGAGGACAACGAGATTGGAACCAGGATGGCGTTGGACAAGCTGGCCACCTTCGTCGCAGCGCCGCCCCCGCGAAGTCATTGACGCTCGGGCCTCAGCCACTTTTCGAACGCGATGGGGCGAAACGGGCCCCAGGACGGCAGCGGGTCGGCATCCACCCGGGTATATCCCGTCGCGTCATAGAGCCCCTCGGCCTCGGGTTGCCGATTGCCGGTGATCAAGTACAGCCGCCGGTATCCGCGCGCGACGGTCTCGGCCTCCAGCGCTGCCAGCAGGGCCCGCGCGTAGCCGCGGCGCCGGTGCGCCCGATCGGTCCAGATCCGCTTGAGCTCGGCGGTGTTGGCGTCGTAGCGGCGAAATGCTCCCCCGGTGACGGCCACCCCGCCGACCAGACCGATCAGCAACCCTCCGTCCGGTGGCGCCAATTCGGCCTCCGGCACCGGCAACCACTGCAGGTGTGTGGTCGGGGTGCCGCCGTATCGATCCGCGTATTCGAGCGCCAGTTCGGCCAGCAGCGGCTGTGCCAGCGGATCGTTGTGCGTGGCCGACACGAACCGGAGCTCAGCACTTGCGGCTGACTCGCGTGATTGGTGCACCATCTAACGATCCAACGTCTGTGTCCCGGCCGCATTCCATTCGCCTCAAACTCGCTGGTGGATTCGGGCCAGCGGTCTGGGTGCCCACCAGTTCAGGCCGCCGAGCACGTGCATGAACGCCGGTACCAGCAGCATCCGCACCAACGTGGCATCGACCAACACCGCCAGGGTCAGCCCGACGCCGAACATCCGCATGAACGAGACGTCGGCGGAAGTCAGAGCCGCGAACGAGATCGACATCAGCAGCGCTGCCGCGGTGATAACCCGACCGGTGCGTGCCAGACCCAACGCGATGCTCTCGTCATTGTCGATGCGGGTTCGGTTCGATGCCAGCCAGTGTTCGCGGATACGCGAGAGCAGGAAAACCTCGTAGTCCATGGACAATCCGAACGCGATGCAAAACATCAGCACGGGGACGTTTGCCACCAGGGTGCCGGTAGGCGTGGTACCCAATGCCCCCACGTGCCCGTTCTGGAAGATCCACACCAGAGCACCGAAGGCCGCGGTCAGCGAGAGCATATTGAGCAGCACCGCTTTGATCGGCAGCACCACACTGCCGGTGAGCAGGAAAAGCAGCACCAGCGTGACGACCGCGACGAAACCGAACACCAGCGGTAGCCGGGAGGTAATCCCGTCGACGGAGTCGCGATTCAGTTGCGCTATCCCGGTCATCAGTGCCTGATGGCCGCCCGGCAGGGAAATCGCGTGCAAATTGTCCAGTTGTGTCTCAGATGCTGCCGAATACAGCGGCGCGTTGCTGGCGACGGTGAGATAGGCGCTGCCGTCGGCGATTCCGCTGGGTGCCGTCGGTGGCCCTGACGGCTCACCGGCGATGTAGGTGCCCGTCGGTGCGGACACCGCGGTGACGTCGGGCACGCGGGACAACTGTGCGCCGTAGGTGTCCAGGTCTGCGGTTGTCAGGCCGCCGACCTGCGGGATGACCACCGTCACCCGGGTCTCTGAGCCGGTGCCTAAATCGCTGCGGATCCGGTCGGTGACCGCCCGTGCCGACGATGACGCCGGAAGTACCCGGCCGTCGGGGTAGCCCCATTTGATGCCAAGGAACGGGGCGCCGAGCGCGAGCAGAAGCGCGACGATCGCCAGGCCCATCGGGATGGCGTAGTGCATGGCCAGCTTCGCCGTCCGGTACCAGAAGCTCTGCTCAACGGGTTGCGGCCCCGGTTCGGGGCGGCCCAGCAGCCGGCGGCCGATACGCCACATATTGAGCGCGTCGATTCGGTTACCCAGCAACACGATTACCGTCGGTGCTACCACCACCGCGGCCAGGGCCGCGAATGCCACCACCGCAATGCCGGCGTAGGCGAACGACCTCAGGAAATACATCGGGAAAAGCGCCATCGCGATCAGCGCCAGGGCCACCGTCATCGCCGAAAACAACACGGTGCGACCGGCTGTCGTCATGGTACGAACCAGGGCCTCCTCGGGACGCATCCCCTCGGCCAGTTCGTCGCGATAGCGACTGAGGATCAGCAGCGTGTAGTCGATGGCCAACGCCAGGGCTAAGGCGACCGCCACGTTCAACGCGAAGACCGACACGTCAGTGACCAAGGAGACCGCGCGCAGTACCGCCAGTGAGCCTAAGATCGCGAACCCGCCTACAACCACTGGCAATGCCGCGGCCAGCAGGCCGCCGAATACCCAGACCAGGGCAACGAAACTCAGCGGGATCGCAATGGATTCCATTCGCAGCAAGTCTTTTTCGGTCTGCCGGTTGAGCTCGCCATAGATCAGTGCCATGCCGCCCGCTTGCACGCTCACACCGTCGCGGTCATGGGCTAGTCGGTCCGCTAAGGCTTGGGCATGCTTCGGGGCGCTGTTTTCACCACCGTTGAGTGCGGCCACAATCAGCGCGGACTTCCCGTCGGGGCTGACCATCCCCGGCGCCGGCTGCGGGCCGTCCCAGGGCGATGCCACCTGGGCGACGTAGGGTGAGTGGGCCAGGCATCGGACGATGTCGGTGCCCACGGATCGCGCGGCGCCGTCTTTGATGCCGTTCGGCGACGTCACCAGCAGCAGCATCTCCATATCACCCCGGTGGAACTTTTCGGCCAGAATGGCAGCGGCGCGGGCGGATTCGGAGGTGGGGTCAAGGAATCCGCCGCCAGACAGACTGGCCGCCGCTGGGACACCGAAGACGCCCGCAGCGGCCATGACCATGACTGCGGTCGCGATGACCCGTCGCGGCGCGGCGAGGGCGAGTCGGGCAAGTCCCGCTAGCATGCCTTGCCACCTTACGTCGCGCGGCGACCGAGGATGTCGGTTCAGCTTTAAATATGTTAAATATTAACTTACTGAAGCGACTGCCGCATCGCGGTGACGTACTCGGGGATGAACTCTGTTTGCGCAAGGAACCGCGATGAGTCCAGCCCCATCGTGCCGAGCAGATCACCGACGTCCCGCTCGACCGCGTCCCAATCGTGGGTGGCGAGATACTCTGGGACATAGTGGTATTCGCCCGGGTAGGTCAGGCTTGCCGGATCGACGTCCAGGCCGAATCGCCGCCAGTCATCGACAAACGCCCGCTCGGCCTCCTGCTGCAGCGGGGTCCAGGTAGGCATGTGATCGGCGGCGAACCGAGTGCCGAAGGTGCTCAGCGAAGTCACGTTTCTTCAGTAATCGGTCCTGCGGGGCGGCAAGTACCTGATGAGGAGTTGCTCGGCAATCCACACCGTGGGCTCGGCGGCGCCGAAACCAACCCGTCGCAGCGCTGCCGGCCAACCCTGTCTGAGATCTACGCCGACCGCCCGTCGATTCGCGGTCAAGTCGGCAGACAGCTCGCGGAGCACGTCGGATTTCAGAGTGAGCACCTGCGGCTGATCGATCTCATAGACGGTTGTCCCGTGCGGCCACCGCAACCGGTACGGCCGAGTGTCCAGACCCGACGCCAGAATCACCACCTGGCGGATGCCGTCGCGTCCCGCTTCGGCGAGAAACTCGTCCGCGAACCGGGGGTGCGCCGCACAGACATCCATGAACCCCGTCATCGCCGGGCTGCTCATCGTCTGCGGCGAACCGATCATCGTTGATCACCCGGACCAAGTGCTCCAGCCCGACGGCATGCACCAACGCCTCCGCGAACGGATCGTTCAGCAAGCCCTTGTTGGTGGCCACGGCCCGCGCGGTCGCGCCGAATGCCGCGGTCGCCCACACGTCGGCCGTCCGTGCCATCGGCTGCTCACACACCGGAGCGGCGCCGCAGGGTCATCCCCACGAGCACTCGCCAGCCCAGCAACAAAACGGCGGTGACCGATGCCGCCACCACCACGAAACTGGCTGCCACACCTGCCGAAGTCACTTTGCGCAACAGCATCCCGACCGCCACGGTGCACAGCCACACCACCACCCCGGTGGGCACCACCGCAGTGGGTTGTCGCCAACCGCGCGAGGCCAGCCACCCGACGAGCGTCCCGGTGAGAAATGGCCACGCCGTCGTGGCGACGCCGCCGATGCTGAGGCCTTCGTCGTGGCTGCGACGCCCGGCGGCACAAAACACCAGCACACCGATGATGTCCACAGCAAGCCAGGCCAACCGTCGCATGCAGCGAGAGTACCGGCGTGAGGATGTCGGAGTTAGTGGCAGGCTGAATGCTATGAGCACCGACAAACCCCCGGCCTTCGACCGATATGACCCGCTGGGCCTCGACGCCTCCCTGTCCGACGACGAGCTCGCGGTGCGGGACACCGTGAGGCAATTCTGCGCCGAGCATGTCACGCCCTACATTGCGGAGTGGTTTGAGATCGGCGACCTCCCGGTCCGCCAACTCGCCAAAGGGTTCGGCCAGCTCGGGCTGCTCGGCATGCACTTGCACGGCTACGGATGCGGTGGCGCCTCCGCCGTGCACTACGGCCTGGCCTGCACCGAGCTGGAGGCCGCCGATTCGGGCATTCGGTCGATGGTCTCGGTGCAGGGCTCGCTGGCGATGTTCGCGATCTGGAAGTTCGGGTCGCAGGAGCAGAAGCAGCAGTGGCTGCCGGGGATGGCCACCGGCGAACTTCTCGGCTGCTTCGGGCTGACCGAACCCGACGTCGGATCCGACCCGGCCGCGATGAAAACCCGCGCCCGGCGCGACGGCTCTGATTGGGTGCTCAACGGCCGCAAGCTGTGGATCACCAATGGCTCTGTCGCCGACGTCGCGATCGTGTGGGCCGCCACCGACGAGGGAGTCCGCGGTTTCGTCGTGCCCACCGAGACCCCGGCCTTCACCGCCAACACCATTCACCACAAGCTCTCGCTGCGGGCGTCGATCACCAGTGAGCTGGTGCTCGACGACGTCCGGCTGCCTGCCGACGCGCTGCTGCCCGAGGCGACGGGGTTGCGCGGGCCGCTGTCGTGCCTGTCGGAGGCGCGGTACGGAATCATCTGGGGGTCGATGGGCGCGGCGCGGTCGGCGTGGCAGGCCGCACTCGACTACGCCACGCAGCGCACCCAATTCGGCCGCCCGATCGCCGGGTTTCAACTGACCCAGGCCAAGCTCGTCGACATGGCGGTCGAGCTGCACAAGGGCCAGTTGCTGTCACTGCACCTGGGGCGGCTCAAAGACAGCGTCGGGCTGCGTCCCGAGCAGGTCAGCTTCGGCAAGCTCAACAACACCCGCGAGGCGCTCAAGATCTGCCGTACCGCTCGAACCATATTGGGCGGCAATGGAATATCGCTGGAATACCCGGTTATCCGGCACATGGTGAACCTGGAGTCGGTGCTGACCTACGAAGGCACCCCGGAGATGCATCAGCTCGTCCTCGGCCAGGCGTTCACCGGCTGCGACGCCTTCCGCTGACAGCTGTATCCGGAGGAAAATGATGCGCCACAGCCCGTACCGGGGCACACTAGGTGCGGCCGGAGGCCTGGCCAATGCCGAACGGGGAATCACTATGAGAACTAACGAATATCGGGTCGGTGCGAGTATCGCGTGCGTGCTGTCGCTCGGCGCTGTTTTCGGGACACCCGCGACGGCCGCAGATCCCAGCGTGGCGCTGCCACCGATGACCTCGAGTGGCAGTAGCCCGATCATCGGCGGAAGCAGCTCCGCCCAGCAGGGAATTTCGCAGCAACTGTTCAGCTTCGGTACTCCCAACGTGCAGGAGGTCGACGGCTCGGACGCGGCGCAATTCATCACCGCTGCCGCTGGGGTCAGCAACTCGCAGCTCTCTGCGCCGTTCTCGCTGTTGCGCCGGGGGTTGGCTTGCCAGGCCAACAACGCCGGGTTCGGGGCCCGCGCCTATCGACGCAATGACGGGCAATGGGGAGGCGCGATGTTGGTCGCCGCCAAGAGCGCCACACCGGACCCCGACGCCCTGGTCAGCTGCGCCAAGACGAATTGGCGCAGGGCCACTGTGGGTACGGAGACGTCGATGTGCGATGCCGGTTGGGCCACTCCCAACTCCTTCAGTAGCCACGCCGGGGAGACGTACTACATCATGCTCGCCGGCACCGCCGACGACTTTTGCAATGCCGTCAACGCGAAGTTCAAAGGCAGTTTCAGCGGGTGGCCGTTCTAGACGGCAGCGAAAGGCGAATGCTGCCAACGGGTTTCGCGGCCGACGTGTCCGGCTGGCGGAATCTCGGTCGTCATCGCGCGAGAGACGCTGTGACAGTTTCGTTTCCCGCTTCGTGTACTGCGCCACGTAGGTCACGCCCGCTCCTCACCCGGCATCGGTTGGCGGGCTCGGGCCGTGGCCGGGCATACCGGCCATCGGCAGAGAAGATTGCCGAACAACACCTGCGACGTTCGCCGGGGCGGCGTCGTACGGTGGACATGCGGTGAGGAGACTGTGAGACCAGAAGGTACGGACCGGAAGGGGTGAGTATGTCGCGCCATCGCGTCGTCATCATCGGAAGCGGATTCGGCGGCCTGTACGCGGCCAAGGGGCTCAAACGGGCCGACGTCGATATCACCCTGATCTCTAAGACCACCAGCCACCTGTTCCAGCCACTCCTGTACCAGGTGGCGACGGGCATTTTGTCCGAAGGCGACATCGCCCCTACCACCAGGCTGGTGTTGCGTAAGCAGAAGAACGTTCGGGTGCTGTGGGGTGACGTTAGCGCGATCGACCTGACCGCCCAGACCGTCACCTCGCATCTAATGGGCATGGAGACGGTGACGCCTTACGACAGCCTCATCGTGGCCGCCGGCGCCCAGCAGTCCTATTTCGGCCACGACGAGTACGCGGCGTACGCGCCCGGCATGAAGAGCATCGACGACGCCCTCGAGTTGCGCGGCCGCATCCTCGGCGCGTTCGAGGCCGCCGAGGTCGCCACCGACCCGGCGGAGCGGCAACGCCGGCTGACCTTCGTCGTCGTCGGCGCCGGCCCGACCGGGGTCGAGTTGGCCGGGGAGATCGTTCAACTCGCAGAACGCACCCTGGCCGGCGCCTTTCGGACCATCACACCCAGCGAGTGCCGGGTCATCTTGCTCGACGCGGCACCCGCGGTGTTGCCGCCCATGGGCCCCAACCTGGGGCTCAAGGCGCAACGCCGGCTGGAGAAGATGGACGTCGAGATCCAGCTCAATGCGATGGTGACCGCGGTCGACTACCTGGGCATCACGGTCAAGGACAAGGACGGCAGCGAACGCCGCATCGAATGCGCGTGCAAGGTGTGGGCGGCTGGCGTGCAGGCCAGCCCGCTCGGCAAGATCATCGCCGAGCAGTCCGACGGAACCGAAACCGACCGGGCCGGACGGGTGATCGTCGAGCCGGACCTGACCGTCAAGGGCCACAAGTACGTCTTCGTCATCGGTGACTTGATGTCGGTTCCCGGGGTGCCCGGAATGGCCCAGGGCGCCATCCAAGGGGCCCACTACGCCACCACGGTGATCAAACACGCGGTGAAAGGCGACGACGACCCGGCCAACCGCAAACCGTTCAAGTACGTCGACAAGGGCAGCATGGCGCTCATCTCCCGCTACAGCGCCGTCGCGAAAGTCGGCAAGGCTGAGTTCAGTGGCTACTTCGCGTGGTTGGCCTGGCTGCTGCTGCACTTGTATTACCTGATCGGCCACCGCAACCGGATCGCCGCCATGTTCTCCTGGGGACTGTCATTCCTGGGACGCACCCGCGGCCAGATGGCCATCACCAGCCAGATGATTTACGCCCGGTCGCTGACGGACTGGGTGGAACAGCAAGCCCAGGAAGGAACCCTGGCCGCGGCCGAGCGCGCCGAAGCGGCCGAACAGAAGGCAGCCGGTTAGCCCAGGGCCTCGGCGATGTCGGCGATCAGATCCTCGGTGGCCTCAAGCCCAACGGAGATGCGAACCACGCCGTCGCCGAGGCCGATCGCGGCGCGACCCTCCGGACCCATCGCCCGGTGTGTGGTCGTCGCCGGATGTGTGACAAGGGATTTGGCGTCGCCGAGATTGTTGGAGATGTCAATCAACCTCAGCTTGTCCAGTACCTGGAAAGCCCGTTGCTTGGCCGTACTTTCGGGGCAGTCGAGCGCGAAGGTGACCACCGTTCCGCCGCCGGACATCTGACGCTTGGCCAGATCGTACTGCGGGTGGGAGGCCAGATACGGGTAGCGAACCCAGCTAACCGCCGGATGCTCGGCCAGGAATTCCGCAATCCGCAGCGCCGAGGAATTGCACTGTTGAACCCGGATCGCCAGCGTCTCGAGGCCTTTCAGTAACACCCAGGCGTTGAAAGCGCTCATCGCCGGCCCGGTGTGCCGCATCAGCTTTTGCACCGGGCCGTCGATGTACTCCTTGTCGCCCAAGATCGCGCCACCGAGTACCCGGCCCTGGCCGTCGATGTGCTTGGTGCCCGAGTACACCACCACGTCGACCCCGAGCGGAAAGCCCTGCTGCAGTAGCGGCGTCGCAAAGACGTTGTCCAGCAACACCTTTGCGCCCGCGGCGTGCGCCAGCTCGACGACTGCGGCGATGTCCACCAACGATTGCATCGGGTTGGACGGGGTCTCGAAGAACACCGCCTGCGTTGGCTTCGACAGCGCCTGCTCCCATTGCGCGAGGTCGTCGCCGTCGACGAAGACGGTCTCGATCCCCCATCGCGGCAGGATCTCGTTGCACACCACGAAACACGACCCGAACAGGCTGCGCGCGGCGACCAGCCGGTCACCGGCGGCCAGCAATGCGCCCAGCGAGGTGAACACCGCTGCCATGCCGCTCGCGGTGGCGAACGCCGCGGGCGCTCCCTCGATCAGGCGCAAGCGCTCCTCGAACATCGTCACAGTCGGGTTTCCGTAGCGGGAGTACACATAATGGTCGAGCTCACCACTGAACGACCGCTCTGCAACGGCCGCCGATTCGTAGACGTAGCCGGACGTCAGATACATCGCCTCGGCGGTCTCTTCGAAACCCGATCGCATGAGTCCGCCGCGGACCCCGATGGTGGCTGGGCGGACGCCGTCGGGCAGCGCCTTGGGGGTGCGCACCGAGCTGACCTCCGGGCGGGTCATAGCTGCTTCCAGGGCAATCCGACTGCGCGCCAGCCGCTTTCCCCGCGATGACCTTGGGCGTTGAGAGGACCTTCAAAGCCGTCTAAGACGTTGAAGGCGGGGGTGATGCCCACCCCGGTCGCAGCCTGGGCGGCCCCAATCGAGCGCTGGCCCGAGCGGCACAGAAAGATCACCGGCCGCTCGCCCGCGTTTTCTACCGGCGGCATCCGGTCGCGCAATTCGTCGGCGAAGTTATCGTTGCGCTTCCCGTCGGTCGTATTCCACTCGATGAACACCGCCGCACGGCCAAGGCTGGATAGGTCGGGCACACCGACGAACCGCCATTCGGCGTCGGTGCGCACGTCGACCAGCACAGCGTCGGGGTTGTCGTTGAGCAGCTGCCATGCCTGGAGGGGCGTGATGTCTCCGGCATAGGAGCCTGCGTGCTCTGCGCTCATGCTCTTTGACCTCGTCCTTGGTGAGCCTGTGGGCCACAGTATCTGGGCTTGAGCGTAGAAGCCTCGGCGAGGGTCAGCGACGTGAGTCGCGCATCGCCAGCTTGGTTGCCACCTCGCGGGCCCTATCGCGTGCGACCGTCAGCTCCGGTGCGGTGGCCACTGCCTGAAATCCTCGCCGGAACACCCGAAGATCGCTCTCTGGCACGTCCAGTGCGCCGGCCAGTGCGGCGGCGACCGGTGAGCCACCCGTCTCTACCGCTCGGGCGGCTCCCGGCGAGATCATCATGGTGTCGACGGGCAGGCCGAGGATCGTCCGGGCCAGCAGCTCGAACGCCGATAGCCGCTGGCTGCGCACGGTCACCCAGGCACTGTCCGGCAGGCGTGGGGCGACGTCGGCGAAGTACACCTCTTCATCGTTGATCATCAGTTCCACCGCGAAGACGCCACGCCCGCCCAGCGCCTTGACGATTCGTGCGGCGATCGACTTGGCGGCGTCGGTCGCGGCCTGAGTCATCTGCTGCGGTTGCCAGGATTCCAGCACACCAGCATCGGCCCTGCGATGACCGATGGGTGAGCAGAATTCGATCACAGGACCACCGGGGCCGTCGCTGCGCACCGCGAGCAGGGTGACATAGAACTGGACTTCGACCACCGTTTCGGCCAGCACCAGGTGGCGCTCGGGGGCCACCTGGCTGGCCACCGCACGGTCCCAGGCGGCCCCGATCTCCTCGGGCCGGGTGACCATCGACTGGCCCGGCCCGACCGCCCCCGCCACCGGTTTGACCAGCAACGGATATCCGGCGTGGGCGCCCACCGCTTCCAGCTCACCGACCGATCCGGCGAACCAGAACGGCGCGGTGGGCAGGCCCAACTCGTCGGCGGCCAGCCGGCGTAGCCCCTCCCGGTTGGCGGTGAGCCGCGCGGCGCGAGCACTCGGTACCAGTTCGGTACGCTCTAACCCGTCAAGGGCCTCCAGAACTTGGGTACCGACCGCGTCGGTGGCGATCACCACGAAGTCGGGATGCAGCCGGCCGACGACCTTGGATACCTGGTCTACGTCGGTCAACGGCACCACCAGCGACTGATCGGCCACCCCGTGCGCGGGTGCGTGCGGGTACTCATCGACCGCGATCACCTGTGCACCCAGCCGCCCCAAGGCGATCGCCAGCTCCCGGCTGAGCTCTCCGGAACCCAACAACATCACTCGCGGCCTGACGTCGGCTTCGGCTTCCGGGCCATGCGGAGTCACGACGATCGCCGCGGTTTTGTCTTCTGGTCCGTCAGTCACGCCGTCAGTCACCGCTCAAGGATAGGTCCGCCGCCGGTCAGGGCTGGCTGCCCGGCTTCTAGGGCTGGCCGGGCTAGGGCTGGCCGGGAAGCAGCCGCACCATCAGCCCGTTGCCCTCGGCCAGCACCGTGTCGTCGCCGTCGAGCAATTCCGCGGCCACGAACGCCTTGCGGCCTTCGGTGCTCGTGACCCGGCCGCGCACCACCAACGGCGCATCGATCGGGGTGACCTTGCGATAGTCGACATGCAGGAAGGCCGTCCGGCTGATCGGCCGTCCGGCGGCGTGCGTGATCATCCCGAACGTGTGGTCGAACAGCAGCGGCAGCACACCGCCGTGCACCGCATGGTTGCCGCCGACATGAAACCGGGTGAAATGTCCCCGCATTTCAACACCGTCGGGCTGATAGCGGGTCAACGTCCAGGGTGGGAGCAGCAGGCTTCCCATGCCGGGGAGGTCCGGTGTGCGCCCCGCCGGCGCTTTTCCTTCGTCGGCTTGAAACGGGCCCAGCAACTCCACCAGCGCGGCCACCCGGTCGGCCGCATCGTCCCACACGTCATCCGCCGGGTCAGCGGATACGGCAAGGTCCTGCAGCTGACGCATCGCCGCGACGAACCTGCCGAAGCCCGGACCCGGGCTCGCCGGGCCGTATTCCGGAAAGCCGCCGTGATGAGTGTATTCGGGGTCGAGGTCTTGCGGATTCGGCTCGGCATCCGTCACGGGCGGGCCGCCAGGACGTCGCGGCGCACGATCGTCTGTTCCCGCCCCGGCCCCACGCCGATGCACGAAACATGGGCTCCGGCAAGCTCTTCCAGGCGTAACACATAGTCGCGGGCTTTGGCGGGCAAGTCGTCGAAAGCACGCGCCCCCGAGATGTCCTCCCACCAGCCGGGTAGCTCCTCGTAAATCGGCTCAGCACGAGCGAGATCGCTTTGCGTCATCGGCATTTCGTGGGTGCGCACCCCGTCGAGCTGATAGCCGACACACACCGGCACCGTTTCCAAGCTGGAAAGCACGTCGAGTTTGGTCAGGAAGTAGTCGGTGATGCCGTTGACGCGGGTGGCGTAGCGAGCGATGACGGCGTCGAACCAGCCGCAGCGCCGGCGCCGGCCGGTGGTGACCCCGAACTCGCTGCCGGTCTTGGACAGGTACTCACCGTTCTCGTCGAACAGCTCGGTGGGGAACGGACCGGAACCCACCCGGGTGGTGTATGCCTTGAGGATTCCCAGCACGGTGCTGATCCGGGTGGGGCCGATGCCAGAACCCACGGCGGCGCCGCCGGCCGTCGGATTCGATGACGTCACATAAGGATACGTGCCGTGGTCGACATCGAGCAGGGTGCCCTGCGAGCCTTCCAGCAATACCGTCTCGCCCGCCTCGAGCGCGGCGTTGAGCAGCAATCGGGTATCGGCGATGCGGTGCCGGAAGCCCTCGGCCTGTTGCAGAAGGGCTTCGACCACCTGGTGGGGATCCAGCGCCCGACGGTTGTAGATCTTCACCAGGATCTGGTTTTTGAGCTCCAGCGCAGCCTCGATCTTGTGGGTCAGCACCTCGGGGTCGAGGACGTCGGCGACCCGGATTCCGATTCGGGCGATCTTGTCTTGGTAACACGGGCCGATGCCACGGCCGGTGGTGCCGATCTTCTTGTTGCCCATGTAGCGCTCGGTGACCTTGTCGATCGCGACGTGGTACGGCAACAGCAGGTGGGCATCGGCGGAGATGAGCAGTCCGGAGGTGTCGACGCCGCGGTCTTCGAGCCCCTTCAGCTCGTCCAGCAGCACCCCGGGATCCACCACCACACCATTGCCGATGACGTTGGTGACGCCCGGGGTCAGCAGACCCGACGGGATCAGGTGTAGCGCGAAGTTCTCACCAGTGGGCAGGACGACGGTGTGCCCCGCATTGTTGCCGCCCTGGTAGCGCACCACCCATTGCACGCGCCCACCGAGCAGGTCAGTGGCCTTACCTTTGCCCTCGTCACCCCACTGGGCGCCGATGAGGACGATTGCCGGCATGACTTGCTCCCGCCTAATCCCACCTGTTGCAGCCTGCTTATTGTGGTCCAGCCGGTGACCCACCTTAGCCCAGGAGGTTGCGAGCGACGCATGGAAACCGTGGCGGTGTTGGTGTTCGGCGATCGGCCGATGCCAAGGCCACTGACGGGCCTTCCGGTCCTCACGGCGGATATCGTCGCCGCGATAGGCCCGTACCGACGGTTGGTGGTGGTGGGCGGAGACCCCGACCTGGCCGCCGTGCTGACCCAGCTCGTGCGCGCCGAGCGGCTCGACATCGAGGTCGCGTACGCGCCGCGCCGCCGCACCCGGGCGACCCGGCGCTACCGGGTGGCCGCCGGCCGCCGGGCGGCGCGCCGCGCTCGGCGGGGTTCGGCGCAGCGGGTGACCCTGATCCGCGACGAGACCGGCTCGGTGGTCGTCGGCCGGGCCAGCTGGCTGCCCCCCGAGGGCCGGCCGCTCCTGCACGGCGAGGCCGTCGTCGACGACACCACGCTGTTCGACGGCGATGTCACAGTGGTCCACATCGAGCCGACGCTGGCGATGCCGGGGCTGCGGGCGTCGGTGCGGCGCCCGTTCTGGCGGCGGTGGGTCGCCGGCCGGGCCGCCCAACTGGGCAGCACCGGTGTCATCGTGGTGCGCGATGGTGTCCCCGCGGACCGCGCGGCCCGCCGCTCGACGTTCTACCGCCACGTCGAAGGCTGGCTGCTGGTCCGATAGTTTCGACCGGTGACCTTGCCCGCGCGGCGTGAATCGGTGCGACCCAGCCCCATCTTCTTGGCCCTGGTGGGTTTGACCGCGGTCGGGGGGGTGCTCGCCTGGCTGGCCGGGGCCAGCGCGCGACCGCTGGCTTATGCCGGGGTGTTCATTTTCGTGATCTCCGGCTGGCTGGTGTCGTTGTGCCTGCACGAATTCGGGCACGCGGTGACCGCCTGGCGGTTCGGCGACCACGACGCCGCCGTGCGCGGGTACCTGACGCTGGATCCGCGACGCTACAGCCATCCGGCGCTTTCGTTGCTGCTGCCCATGGTGGTCATCGCGTTGGGAGGGATCGGCTTGCCGGGCGCCGCGGTGTATCTGCACACGTCGTTCATGACCCCAGCCCGTCGCACGATGGTCAGCCTGGCCGGTCCCGCGGCCAACCTGCTGCTGGCCGTGCTGTTGCTGCTACTGACCCGGCTGTTTTACGACCCGGCGCACGCGGTGCTGTGGGCCGCGGTGGCGTTCCTGGGATTCCTCGAACTCACAGCCGTGTTGCTCAACTTGCTGCCCATCCCGGGACTGGACGGATACGACGCCCTGGAACCGCATTTAAGTCCCGAGACGCAGCGGGCGCTGGCACCGGTCAAGCAGTGGGGCTTTTTTATCCTGCTATTCGTGCTCTTGGCGCCGGGGCTCAACCAATGGTTTTTCGGGCTCGTGTACTGGTTTTTCGATTTTTCCGGTGTGCCGCACTGGCTGGCGGCCGCGGGCAACTTGCTGACCCGCTTCTGGACCCGCTGGTTCTAACCCTTGCAATATATGCGTTAGTACGCATATATTCACGGCATGGGCGCCGGGCACAATCACACCCCCGCCGAGACCGACTCGTCTCGGCTGATCCCCCGCATGATCTTGGCCGCAGCGATCCTGGCAGCGTTCTTTGTCGTGGAACTGACCACCTCGATATTGATCAACTCGATGGCACTGCTGGCCGACGCCGGGCACATGCTGACCGACGTGGTCGCGGTGTTCATGGGGCTTGCCGCCGTTACGCTGGCCAAACGCGGCAGCGCATCACCCGCGCGCACTTACGGCTGGCACCGCGCCGAGGTGTTCACCGCCGTCGCCAACGCGGGCCTCCTGATCGGCGTGGCGCTGTTCATCCTGTGGGAGGCGATCCAGCGGCTCAAGGAACCCCCCGCCGTTCCCGGCTTGCCGATGATCGTGGTGGCGCTGGCCGGATTGGCCGCCAACTTTGTGGTGGCGCTGCTGCTGCGCTCACACTCCGAGGGCAGCCTGGCGGTCAAAGGCGCCTACATGGAGGTCGTCGCCGACAGCGTCAGCAGCCTGGGCGTGCTGATCGCCGGCATCGTCACCGTCACGACGCGCTGGCCCTACGCCGACGTGGTGGTGGCCGTGTTGGTCGCCATCTGGGTGCTGCCACGCGCGATCTCACTTGCCCGCGCTGCGCTGCGCATCCTCTCCGAGACCTCACCGGCCTATATCGACGTGGAGGAGCTGCGCTCCGCGCTGGGCGCCGTTGACGGGGTGACGGAAGTGCACGACCTGCATGTATGGACGCTGTCGCCCGGCAAGGACATGTGCACCGCACACTTGACCAGCGCTGGCGACTCCGCGCGAGTGCTGCACGACGCCCGCGCGGTGCTCTCGGCGCGCGGCCTGGACCACGCCACCGTTCAGATCGATTCCCCGGACGAAGCCGGGTGTTCGGAAACCTTCTAAAGCCCCAGCGCCGCCCGCGCCCCCGGGTCGCAGTCGTCGAGTAGATCCAGGCAGCGTAGGTACTCGTCGGTTTCGCCGATGGTGTCGGCAGCCCGCGCCAGGGCCGCCACGCAACGCAAGAATCCGCGATTGGGCTCGTGCGAATACGGCACCGGACCGAAGCCCTTCCAGCCGTTTCGGCGCAGCTGGTCCAGGCCGCGGTGGTAGCCGGTGCGCGCATACGCGTAGGCCGTGATGGCCTTGTCGTCGGCCAGCGCTTGCTCGGCCAGCACCGCCCAGGCCACCGAGGCCGACGGATGCGCGGCGGCGACGATCCCCGGTTTCTCGCCGGCGAGCAGCTCGGCCTCGGCATCGGGATCGCCGGGCAATAGGGTCGGGTCAGGTCCCAGCAGGTCTCCCATCCGCGTCATGACTTCCATTCTGCAGCTGCCTCGTCTGGCCCGGACGGCGCACCTCGACCAATACGCCACGGCGGTGGGTAGGTCGCTAAGCTCTCCAACTACCCCAGTCGAAGCGAAGGACAGCAGCAGTGGATCCACACGAATCTCGGAGCGAGCCGAGCGACGAGCGGGCCACCGAATCCGACGAGGCCGCAACCGAGAACGTCCCCCTGGTACCGAGCGACTACGAGACCGAGACGGTGGTGATCAACAAACCGGACTCGGGCGGGGATCTTGGTGATCCTCTGGAGACGCCGGACGGGACATCACGCGAACGCCGCTTCACCGCGCCCGGATTCGACGCGAAAGAAACCGCCGTCATCGCCACCACCCCGGAGCCCGCCACCGAAGTCTTCACGACACCGCCGGAACCGGACGGCCCGACAACACAGTTTGGGCCCCCTCCCAAACCGGCCGTGCCGCAATCGATCCCGCCACGGCTGGGCGGAAAGCTCCGGACATCCAGACAGTTCAACTGGGGCTGGGTTCTGGCGATTATTGTGATCGTGCTGGCGTTGGCGGCCATCGCCATCCTGGGCACGGTGTTGCTGACCCGCACCAAACACACGAAAGTCTCGCAGGAAGACCAGGTCCGCCACACCATCCAAAGCTTCGACGCCGCGATCCAGAAGGGCGACCTGACCACGCTGCGCACCATCACCTGCGGCACCACCCGCGACAGCTATGCGGATTATGACGAGCACGCGTGGGAGGAAACCTACCGCCGTGTCTCGGCAGCCAAACAGTATCCGGTGATCGCCAGCATCGACCAGGTCGTGGTCAACGGCCAGCACGCGGAGGCCAACGTCACCACGTTCATGGCTTACGACCCGCTGGTCCGTTCGACCCGCAGCCTGGACCTGCAGTACCGCGACGACCAATGGAAGATCTGCCAGTCCCCGAGCGGCTAGCTCGAGCAGCCGACAGCGCGAGGAGACGCAAAAGCCCCGTATTTCGGCTCCAAATGGGTGCTTTTGTGTCTGCTCGGCCTCAGCTGCCGAGCGACTTTCCCGCGCAGTGCAGGTCGTTGCACGCCTCCACCACGCGCTCGGTCATCGACGCTTCGGCTTTCTTGAGGTAGCTGCGCGGGTCGTATGCCTTCTTGTTGCCCACTTCGCCGTCGACCTTGAGCACGCCGTCGTAATTGGTGAACATGTGCGCGGCGATGGGGCGGGTGAATGCGTACTGGGCGTCGGTGTCGACGTTCATCTTCACCACGCCGTAGCGCAGTGCCTCCTGGATCTCCGACTTCTCCGAGCCCGAGCCGCCGTGGAACACGAAGTCGAAGGGTTTGGCGTCATCGGGCAGTCCCAGCTTGGCCGCCGCCACCTCTTGGCCCTGGGCCAGGATGTCGGGACGCAGCTTGACGTTGCCCGGCTTGTACACGCCGTGCACGTTGCCGAACGTCGCGGCCAGCAGGTATTTGCCGTGCTCGCCGTGGCCCAGCGCGTCGATGGTTTTCTCGAAGTCCGCAGGCGTGGTGTACAGCTTGTCGTTGATCTCGCCCACGACGCCATCCTCCTCGCCGCCCACCACGCCGATCTCGATCTCCAGGATGATCTTGGCGGCCGCGGCCTCCTTGAGCAGCTCCCGGGCAATGACCAGGTTCTCGTCGATGGGGACGGCCGAGCCGTCCCACATGTGCGACTGAAACACCGGGTCTTTGCCGGCGGCCACGCGTTTCGCTGAGATGGCCAGCAGCGGCCGCACGTAGCTGTCCAGTTTGTCCTTGGGGCAGTGATCGGTGTGCAACGCGACGTAGACGGGATATCGCGCGGCGATACTGCGGGTGAACTTGGCCAGCGCTACCGCACCGGCCACCATGTCTTTCACCCCGAGCCCCGAGGCGAACTCCGCACCACCGGTGGAGAACTGGATGATGCCGTCGCTGCCGGCGTCGGCAAAGCCCTTGATGGCCGCGTTGACCGTCTCCGATGAGGTGCAGTTGATCGCCGGAAAGGCGTACGAGTTCTCCTTGGCCCGTCGGAGCATCTCGGCGTAAACCTCGGGCGTTGCGATAGGCATGGGATCCCTCCTGATTGGCTCGGTTCACTTGAGTATTGTCCAGGACGGCCGAGGGCTCACCCGGAGCCGGTACATTAGGAGATCATGAGCACCGCCGTGACGGCCCTGCCCGACATCCTCGACCCGATGTATTGGTTGGGCGCTAACGGTGTTTTCGGATCCGCGGTACTGCCCGGAATTCTGGTCATCGTCTTCATCGAGACCGGGCTGCTGTTTCCGCTGTTGCCGGGCGAATCGCTGTTGTTCACCGGCGGGCTGCTGGCCGCGCATGCGAACCCGCCGGCCAGCATCTGGGTGCTGGCCCCCGCCGTCGCGCTGGTGGCGATACTGGGCGACCAGACCGGCTACTTCATCGGGCGGCGGATCGGGCCGGCGCTGTTCAAGAAGGAAGATTCCCGGTTCTTCAAGAAGCACTATGTGACCGAGTCGCACGCCTTCTTCGAGAAATACGGGCCGTGGGCGATCATCCTGGCCCGATTCGCGCCGTTCGTGCGGACGTTCGTCCCGCCGGTCGCCGGGGTGTCCTACATGCGTTATCCGGTGTTCCTCGGCTTCGACATCGTGGGTGGCATCCTGTGGGGCGGCGGCGTGACGCTGGCGGGCTACTTCCTGGGCAACGTGCCATTCGTCCACCACAACCTGCAAAAGATTCTGCTGGCCATTCTGGTCGTCTCCCTGATGCCGGCGTTCATCGCGGCGTGGCGCAGCTACCGGGGACGACGGAGTTCGGGCTCAGGACACCCGACCTCTGCGGTACGCAGCGAAAGCGTCTAGCAGTTCCGGCCGGTCGATCGAACTCTGCTGCACGGCCTTGCCCGGGACCGCCCCGAGCAGGATGCGCTTGATCGGTATCTCCAGCCGTTTGCCGGTCAGCGTCCGCGGTATGCCCGGAACCGCGAGGATGTCGTCGGGCACATGCCGCGGGGAGGCGTGCTGCCGAATGGCCGCCACGATTCTCGACCGCAGCCCCTCGTCTAGCTGGGCGTCGGCGGCCAACGCCACGAACAGCGGCATCCAGTAGCCGCCGTCGTCCTGCTCGACGCCGACCACCAGGCAATCGGCCACCTCCGGCATGCCCTCAACCGCGGTGTAGATCTCGGCGCTGCCCATCCGCACACCCAGCCGGTTCAGGGTGGCGTCCGAACGTCCATGCACCACAACCGATCCCCGCTCGGTAATGGTGATCCAGTCCCCGTGACACCACACACCCGGATACTTGTCGAAGTAAGCGGCGCGGTAGCGACTGCCGTCGGCGTCGTTCCAGAAGAACACCGGCATCGAGGGCATCGGCTTGGTCACCACCAGTTCGCCCTCCTCCCCGATGACGGGACGGCCCGGGCCGGACCACGCCTCGATGGCAGCGCCCAGGCAGATGCAATTCAGCTCCCCGGCTACCACCGGCAAGATCGGGCAACCGCCGATGAATGCCGTGCAGACGTCGGTGCCGCCACTCATCGAGATCACCGGAACCGACCGGCCGAGTCCCTCTTGCACCCAGCGGAATCCGGATGCGGGCAGCGGTGAGCCGGTGGAACCCACTGCGCGCAGCCCGTCCAGCGGGTATGACGCCCCGGGCTTGAGCTCCTGTTTGGCGCAGGCCAACAGGTAGCCGGCCCCGGCACCCAGCACCGTGACACCGGCGTCGGCGGCGACTCGCCACAGCGCATCAGTCGTCCCATAAGTGGGGCTGCCGTCGTAGAGCACGATGGTGGCGCCGACCAGTAGCCCGGACATCAGCAGGTTCCACATCATCCAGCTGGTGGACGAGTACCACAGGAAGCGGTCGCCGCGGTGCAGGTCCAGCTGCAGACTCAGGTACTTCAAGTGCTCGAGCACGACACCGCCGTGACCGTGCACGATGCCTTTGGGCTTGCCGGTGGTGCCGGACGAGAACATCACCCACAGCGGGTGCGCGAACGGGACCGCCTCGATGTCCAGGGCCGCATCCGCGTGGACGGCCGTCGCCCAGGGCACCGTGTCGTCGGGGTGGTCGAGGCCCAACCGCGGCACCACGACGGTGGCCCGCAGCGTGGGCATCGCGCGCCGGATCTCGGCCAGCTCGGCGCGGCGATCGACGCGCTTGCCGCCGTACACCGAGCCGTCGGTGGCCACCAGCACGGCCGGCTCGACCTGCCCCAGCCTCGCTATCACGCCGTCTACCGACACATCCTGGTTGCACACCGCCCACATCGCGCCCACGGCGGCCGCGGCCAAGGCGGCGACGACGGCCTCGGCGACGTTGGGCAGGTATCCGACGACGGCATCCCCGGGCTTGACCCCGAGGCTGCGCAGGTAGGCGGCGAACGCCGCGGTCTCCCGCTGCAACCGCGCCCACGACCACTCGCATGAGCCGTGTTCGCCGACGACGATCAAGGCGGGGCGCTCCTCGGTGGCGTGCCGGAAGATTTCGGTCGCGTAGTTGAGCGTGACACCGGGGAACCACTCGGCACCGGGCATGGACTTGTTGCCCAGCACCGCCCTGGGCGGGGCGCCCGCCCGGATGTCGAAGTAATCCCAGACGGCGTCCCAGAACCATTCGATGTCGTCGACCGACTTGGTCCAGAGTTGGTGGTAGTCGCCGTACTGGCCGCGGCCGGTATCGGCCAACCAGGCCATGAAGCGGGTGAGGTTGGCGCCGGCCAGCGTTGCCTCGTCGGGGGTCCAGTCGCCGGATGCGGTCATGTCGTCTCGCTCACGGCGGTGACGTTACAGGCGGCCTCCATCAGCATCCAGCCCGAGAGCTGCACCGACAGGTCGCGTTCGGCGATCTGCGATGCGTTGACCGCGCCGCCGACGAACTGCGCCTCCTGGCCGCCCGCCGTGGGCAGTTCGGCCTCGCGGTCCCAGAACGCGCCGAACAGCGGCAGCCCGTCCACCGTCTGCCGGTAGTCCCACGCCGATTTCGCGCTCGTCACGACGATGCTGCGGGCGGTGTCGCGTGCGACGGCGTCGTCGGCGGAGTCACCCGGCAGCGCGGTGGCGACCAGGGCGAGATACCGGGCGGTGATCCCGGCGAACAGGCCACCGTCCCCGCCGCCGGCGCCCTGCAGCACACCCGCGGGCGCCATGTGCTCCTTGACGGCAGCCACCAGGCGATGCACCCGCGCCGCGTGCCTGGCGCGCACCTCCGCGCCGGTGCGGGCCGCCAGCTCGGTCTCCAGGCCGAGCACCACGCCCTGGCAGTAGGTGTACTGCGCGCGGACCAGCGAGCCGGCTTTGATGCCGTCGAAGACCAGGTGCGTCTCGGGATCGATCAGGGTGCGATCGATCCAATCGGCCATCTGCCCGGCGCGTTTGAGCCAGTCCCCGTAACGAGCCAGGAAGATCCCTGCGGGCCCGTTGGCCGGGGCGTTGAAGAACTGGTCGTCTTTGCGCCACGGAATGCCGCCGCCGTCCTCGGGCACCCACGCGTTGACGAACTGGCCGGCGAGTTTGTTCAAGGCGCGCCGACGCTCGACGCCGGCGATCCGCATCGCGCGTTCCAGCGCCAGCGCCAGCCAGGCCATGTCGTCGTAGTAGCTGTTGGTCCACGAGAAGTTGTTGCGCATGTGGTGCGTGCGGACTTGCCGGTGGATCTGGATGAGCCGTTGCGGCCGCGGGTCGCGCTGCTGCGCGTCGAGCAGGCAGTCGAGCAGATGCGCCTGCCACCAGTAGTGCCAGGTGCCAAAGCGCCGGTCCCGCGGCGTCGCCGGCCACGCCACCAGGCCCAGCTGCGTTCCCGGCAGTCCCCACAACCGGGTCAGGTGTCGTTGCGTCACAGCGGCTTCGGAGCTGGCGGCTCGGTTGACCCAAAGCTGATCCATACTTGTCGATCCTGCCTCAGGGATGCTGGAGTCATGGGAGAGGGCGCCAATGCGGTGTGTGACGCGCTGGGAGTCCAGGTGCGCACGCTGCCGCTGACCGCGGAGCAGCTCATCGCGGCGATGCCGGACTGAGCCCGGCATCCGTCAGAGCCAGCAGCAACTCGTGCAGGCCGGTCAGCGAGTGCGCCGGCAACACCAGGTCGCAATACGGCAGCGCGGCGGCCATCGAGCCGGCCAGCGGCTCAAAATTCGTTTGGGCCGCACGGGGATTGAGCCAGACCAGCATCGCGGCGCGGCGACTCAACCGGGCCATGGCACGCTCGAGCACGTCGGGGGGATCGCTGTCCCAGCCGTCGGAGGCGATGATGACCACCGCGCCGCGCAGCGCGTAGCCGTGCGGCGGGGACAGCAGCGCAGCGACGCTGCGGCCGATGAAGGTCCCGCCATACCGGTCGGCGACCTTGGCGTTGGCTCGCCGCAGCGCCACTTCGGCGGAGCGGTGCGACAGCACCGAGGTGAGCCGGGTCAGCGACGTGGAGAAAGCGAAGACCTCGGGGCGGATCCCGACCCGGCGCAGCGCGGCGGCGCGCATCAAATGCAGATAGACGGCGGCATAAGGCTGCATCGAGCGGCTCACGTCGCAGACCAAAACGGCTCGCCGCGGCCTGCGGCGCGGCCGGATCCGCGCCAGGGTCACCGGCTCGAATCCGCTGGCCCGCGAGGCGTTCATCGTCGCCCGCAGGTCGATGCGCTTGCCGCCGGCGCTGGGTTCGAACCGCAGGCTGCGCCGCCGCGGCCAGTGCTCGACGGTCTGCTGAAGCCACGCGCCGAGCAGGCGAAGATCTTGCGCGTCGAAGCGATCAAACGGTTCATCGGCGAGGACTGCCAGGCGGCTGGGCAGCACGTCCGGCACGACCACGTTCGAGCCCGCGGCGGCGTCGACCCCGGCGACGGCTCGAGTGGCCCACGGCAGTCGCTGGGCGCTCGCCGACCGGCTGCCGGTCCGCAGCACCGTCCCGGCCGCGGGCGCTTTGGGGCCGGACAGCGGACGGGAGGCACCCGGGTTCATTGCCGCGTCGGGTTGCTCGCGACCGAAAACCGCCGCGAAGACGGCGTCGAAAGCGCCGAGGTCTTCCATCTGGTTGACCAGGGTCAGCCTGGCCGCCCAATACAACGCCGAGGCGCTGTCGGGCCCCAGCTGTCGGAGCGCCTGGACGAAACTGGCCTGGCCGTCGGCGGCCACCGGCACGCCGGCGCCGCGCAGCCGCGCCACCAGGGCGACCGCGAAGGCCGCCACGTCGACGCCCCGAAACAGCAGTGGGCTACTCACGCCCCGCTACCGTCTCCGGCCGAGTACCCAACCCAGCACCAGCGCGGCGAGCACAGCCAAGAGCACCGGCGCGTACTTCTTGAGCTGGTCACCGCCGGCGAGCTCGAGCAGATCGATGGGCTCCGGTTCGGCGGCGGCCGCTTGACGAGGCTCCGGGACGCGCCCCACCCGCGCGGGACCCTCGGGTGTTGCCGGCGCCGCCACAGTGTCCGCGGCCAGCTTGGCTTCCAGCGATTCAACGAACTGGCCCAGCAACTTCTCGGACACCTGTTGCAACATCCCGCTGCCGAACTGGGCAAGTTTGCCCACGATCTTCAGGTCGGTGTCGACGGTGACGCTGGTGCGCTCGCCGTCCTCGTGCAGCTGGGCGGTGACCGTGGCAGCGGCGTTGCCGGTGCCCCGCGTTTCCTTGCCCTTGGCGTCGATGACCGCGCGATACTGGCCACGGTCCAGCTCGACGAAGCGCACCTTGCCGCTGAATTCGCTGGTCACCGGGCCAACCTTGACCTTGACCTTGCCGAGGTAGTCGTCGCCCTCATGTCCGGTCAGCGCGGCCCCCGGCATCAGCGGGATCACCTGCTCCAGGTCGCGCAGCACGTCCCAGGCCCGTTCGATTGGCGCGCTGACGGTGAACTGGTTGGCGATCTTCATGCGGCGGGTCCTCTCAGGTCAGACTGCACTCGGTAAAAGCGCGGTACGCGTCGCGAATCAGAGTACGGTCGTCCGGTGTCTTGGCCAGCGCCCCCAGGCTGGTCAGCGCGGCTTCGTCGGAGACCAGGTCCGCGACGCCCAACGACACCAGGGCGGCGACCCAGTCGATCGTCTCGGCCACTCCAGGCGGCTTGTCCAAGTCGAGATCCCTTGCGCGGCCAACGAATTGAGTGGCGTGCTCGATCAGCGGATCCGTCGCCCCGGGCACCGTCCGCCGGACGATCGCGGCGGCCCGGGACGGCTCGGGATAGTCGATCCAGTGGTAAAGACAGCGCCGACGCAGCGCATCGTGCAAGTCGCGGCTGCGGTTGGAGGTGAGGACCACAACCGGCGGCCGCTCGGCGAGGAAGGTGCCCAGCTCGGGAATGGTGAGCGCAAACTCGCCGAGAAACTCCAGCAGCAGCGCCTCGAATTCGTCGTCGGCCCGGTCGATTTCGTCGATCAGCAGCACCGGTGGTGTGGGCCCGCGATGCCGCACGCAGCGCAGGATCGGCCGATCCACCAGATAGGTTTCGGTGTACAGGTCGGCCTCTTCGAGGGTGGCACCGCGCGCTTCGGCCAGCCGGATGGACAAAAGTTGGCGTTGGTAGTTCCAGTCGTAGAGCGCTTCGTTTGCGGTCAAGCCCTCGTAGCACTGCAACCGGATCAGCGGCGTATCCAGCACGGCGGCAAGGGCTTTGGCCGCCGTAGTTTTGCCGACGCCGGGTTCACCCTCCAGCAGCAGCGGACGACCGAGGGTGGCCGCGAGATAGATCGCCGACGCAGTTCCGGTGTCGAGCAGGTAGTCGTGCGCGTCGAAGCGGCGGACCACGTCGTCTGGATCGGCAAAGGTCATGCGCCAGCTTTCCCGGCGGCGAACGCCGCACGGCAGCCCGGGCCGCAGAACCAGTAGTCCGCACCGGCCAACTGCAGGTGCTCGGTGTCCGGTCCCATGGCAACCGTCATACCGCACACCGGATCGATCGCCTCGGTCGGGCCGTGCTGCGGTGGACCTGCGCGGCGCAGGCTGCCACCACGCACATCGGCGATGAGTTCGGCCGCAATGGAAACCGCAATCTCGGCCGGAGTCTTCGCGCCGATGGGCAATCCGACCGGGGTATGGATCCGGGCCCGCTCATCGTCGGACAGGTCGAGCGAGTTCAGGATCGAGGCGCCGCGAACCTTGCTGGCGACCAGACCGATGTACCCGACGCCGCTGTCCAGCGCGGTGCGGATGATCTGGGCCTCGGGACCACCGTGGCTGGCGATCACGACCGCCGTCGCATCGGCGACGTCCTCGTCGGTGCGCACGTCATAGCCCAGGACTGCACAGGTTTGCGCCAGCGCATCGGCGATTGGCGTCGACCCATAGATGCCGATCAGCGGTGCCGGCAGCTGCGGTGTCAAAAAGATCTCCAGCGACCCGCCGGACAGGCACGGATTGACCACGACGCAGGCACCGGGCGCCTCGGGAAAATGCACGTCGCCGTCGGGAAGCACCCGCAGCAGCACACTCTCGCCTGCTTGCAGCGCGCCCAGCGCCGCCTTGCGGACGGAGTTCTGCGCGCACTGACCACCGACGAAACCCTCAATGGTGCCGTCCACCAACAAAATCGCTTCGTCGCCCGGGCAGGACGACGTGGGCGGCTGGGCGCGCACCACGGTCGCGCGCACGAACGGTGTCCGTGCCGCCAACAACTGCCGCGCGCGCTCACTGATGGTCATCAAATCGGCGGCCTCGCCCTACCCTGCATGGCCTCCCACACCCGAGACGGTGTCAGCGGCATATCGGCGTGCCGGACCCCGAACGGCGCCAACGCATCCACCACCGCGTTCACCACGGCCGGCGGGGAACCGACGGTCGCGGACTCGCCGATGCCCTTGGCGCCGATCGGGTGATGGGGTGACGGCGTCACGGTGTGCCCGGTTTCCAGGTGGGGCACCTCCATCGCGGTCGGGATCAGGTAGTCCATCAGCGACCCGCCCAGGCAGTTGCCGTCCTCGTCGAACGCGATCATCTCCATCAGCGCCATGCCGATGCCGTCGACGATGCCGCCGTGCACTTGGCCCTCGATGATCATCGGGTTGATGCGGGTGCCGCAGTCGTCGACGGCCAGGAAGCGCCGCACCTTGACCACGGCGGTGCCCGGATCGACGTCCACCACGCAGAAGTACGCCCCGTACGGGTAGGTCAGGTTCGACGGGTTGTAGCACACCTCCGCGTCCAGGCCGCCCTCGATGCCCTCGGGCAGGTCGCCGGCGCCGTGCGCGCGCATGGCGATGTCCTGAATGGTCACCGACGCCGACGGGTCACCCTTGACTCTGAAAGAGCCCTTCTCCCACTCCAAGTCGGCGACCGACACCTCGAGCATGCCCGACGCGATGATCTTCGCCTTATCACGCACCTTGCGCGCGACCAATGCAGCGGCCGCGCCCGAGACGGGGGTGGACCGGCTGCCGTAGGTGCCCAGCCCGAACGGTGTCTGGTCGGTGTCGCCGTGCACCACCTCGATGTCGTCGGGCGGGATGCCCAGCTCCTCGGCGACAATCTGCGCGAACGTCGTCTCGTGGCCCTGGCCCTGGGTCTGAACCGACAGGCGCACAACGGCTTTCCCGGTCGGGTGTACGCGGAGCTCGCAGCCATCGGCCATGCCCAGGCCGAGGATGTCCATGTCCTTCCGCGGCCCGGCGCCGACGGCCTCGGTAAAGAACGACATGCCGATACCCATCAGCTCGCCACGCGCGCGGCGCTCCTGCTGTTCGGCGCGCAGCGCGTCGTAGCCAATCATGTCCATGGCCTTGCGCATGGTGGCCTCGTAGTCACCCGAGTCGTACACCCAGCCGGTCTTGCTCTGGTATGGAAACTGCTCGGGCCGCAACAGGTTTCGCAGCCGCAGCTTGGCCGGATCCATCTTGAGCTCGAACGCCAGGCAGTCCACCAGCCGCTCGACGAAGTAGACAGCTTCGGTGATCCGGAACGAGCACGCGTAGGCCACCCCGCCGGGTGCCTTGTTGGTGTACACCGCCGTCATGTGGCAGTAGGCGGCTTCCAGGTCGTAGCTGCCGGTGAACACCCCGAAAAATCCGGCTGGGTACTTCGTGGGCGCGGCCTGGCCGTTGAAGGCGCCGTGGTCGGCCAGCACGTTGGATCGGATCGCCAGGATCTTGCCGTCATTGGTGGCCGCGATCTCGCCGACCATGATGTAGTCGCGGGCGAAGCTGGTGGAGGTCAGGTTCTCGCTGCGGTCTTCCATCCACTTGACCGGCTTACTCAGCAGCAGCGATCCGACGATCGCGCAGACGTAGCCCGGGTAGATCGGCACCTTGTTGCCGAAGCCGCCGCCGATGTCGGGGGATATCACCCGGATCTTGTGCTCGGGCAAGCCCGCCACCAACGCATACAGGGTGCGGTGGGCGTGCGGCGCCTGCGAGGTGGTCCACAGCGTCAGCTTGCCGGTGACTGGGTCCAAATCGGCCACCGCGCCGCAGGTTTCCATCGGTGCGGGGTGCACCCGCGGGTAGACGATCTCCTGCTCGACGACGACGTCGGCCTTGGCGAACGCCGCCTCGGTGGCCACTACGTCACCGGTCTCCCAGTCGAAGATGTGGTTGTCGGTCTTGCCGTCCAGGTCGGTGCGGATCACCGGCGCCGACGGGTCCAGCGCGGTGCGGACGTCGACCACGGGGTCGAGCGGGTCGTAGTCGACGTCGATCAGCTCCAGCGCGTCGCGCGCCGAATATCGGTCCTCGGCAACGACGAACGCCACCTCCTGTCCCTGGAAGCGCACCTTGTCGGTGGCCAGCACGGCCTGCATGTCGTTGGACAGGGTCGGCATCCAGGCCAGGCCCTTCTCGGCCAGGTCGGCACCCGTGACCACCGCCTTGACCTTCGGGTGGGCAAGCGCCGCAGTGGTATCGATGCCCGCGATGCGGGCGTGCGCATACGGCGAGCGCAAGATGGCCAGGTGCAGCATGCCCGGCAGGTTCACGTCGTCGACGTAGGTGCCGCGGCCGCGGATGAAGCGCGGGTCTTCCTTGCGCAGCATCCGGCCGTGGCCGCATGGCTTTTGGTCGTTGTCGGCCGTGTCTTCCGGTGACGGCGGCCGGGATTCGATGGTGGTCATGAGCTGGCCTCCGCTGGAGCTCCGTGCTGCGCCGCCCACTGGATGGAGCGCACGATGGTGGTGTATCCGGTGCAGCGGCAGATCTGTCCGGAGATCGCCTCCCGGATGGTCTCCTCGTCGGGATGGGGATCGCGGTCCAGCAGGGCGCGGGCGGTGATCATCATCCCCGGTGTGCAGAAGCCGCATTGCAGGCCGTGGCAGCGCATGAACCCCTCCTGCACGGGATCCAGTTGGCCATCCACGGCCAGCCCCTCGACGGTCCGCACGCTGTGACCCGACGCCATCACCGCCAGCATCGTGCACGACTTCACCGGCACGCCGTCGACATCGACCACGCAGGTGCCGCAATTGCTGGTGTCACATCCCCAGTGAGTTCCGGTGAGCGCCAGCTGGTCTCGCAAGAAGTGCACCAGCAGCATCCGGGGTTCGACGTCCGCGCTGACCTGTTCACCGTTGACGGTCATGTTCACCTGCATGTCGCTTCTCCTGCCTGGTGGCGACCCGCCGCGCCCGGCTTCGCCGCGCTTGCGATCGCCACTATTCCTCTCTGGTGGCGACCCGCCGCGCCCGGCTTCGCCGCGCTTGGGATCGCCACAATTCCTCTCTGGTGGCGACCCGCCGCGCCCGGCTTCGCCGCGCTTGCGATCGCCACAATTCCTCTCTGGTGGCGACCCGCCGCGCCCGGCTTCGCCGCGCTTGCGATCGCCACTAGCTCCCTTGCTCGCGGACCCGCAAGGCTGCGGTGCGCAACGTGCGGATGGTCAACTCGGAGGCCAGGTGCCGCTTGTACTCGGCGGTGCCGCGGATATCGGTCACCGGATCGCATGCTTGCGCGGCGCGCCGGCCCGCCTCGGCGAAGGCTTCTTCGGTGGCGGGTCGGCCGACCAGCGCCGTCGACAGCTCGGCAAGCGCGGCCGGATCCGGATTCACCGCCGTCAGGTCGACGCGGGCGGCGGCGATCGCGTCGCCGTCCAGGGTGAGACTGGCCCCGGCCGCCGTGACCGCCCAGTCGCCCACCCGGCGCTCGACTTTCGCGTAGGCACTGGAGGTGTTGTGCCGCACCGGAATTCGGACTTCGATCAGCATCTCGTTAGGCACCAGCGCGGTCTCGTACGGACCGATCAGAAAATCGCCGATGGCTATCTCGCGCTCACCCGACGGCCCGCGGGCCAGGCACACCGCGTCCAGCACGGCGCACACCGTCGACAGGTCCTCGGCCGGATCGGCCTGGCAGAGCGAGCCACCGAGGGTGCCGCGGTTGCGGACCACGGGGTCGGCGATCACCCGTTCGGCGTCGCGGAAGATCGGGCACACCGCGGCAAGGGTGTCGGACTCCAGGATCTCGCGGTGACGGGTCATGGCGCCGATGCGAACCAGGGTCGGATCGGTGATCACGTAGCCGAGTTCAAGCGCCAAGTCGTTGATGTCGACCAGATACTCCGGATTGGCGATCCGCAGCTTCATCATGGGCAGCAGACTGTGCCCGCCGGCGACGATGCGCGCCCCCTCCCCCAACCGATCCAGTAGTCCGATGGCGTGGTCGACGCTGGTCGCCCGCTCGTATTCGAAGGGCCCGGGTACTTGCATGCGGCACAGTGTCAGCCGCGCCAGCAGGGCCGTCAATAGCCAATTAAGGGATCGCTGAACTAGCCGTAAAGTCGCCGCCCAGCTGCGTGTCGTGGTGTATCCGTCCGGCGATCTGGGCCAACGGGCGGCCCCCGCCGCCCCAGCGTTGGGCGATGATGTCGGCGGCGATCGAGACGGCGGTCTCTTCGGGGGTGCGCGCGCCGAGGTCGAGTCCGATGGGGCTGGACAACCGGCTCAGCTCGGCGTCGGTCAGGCCGGCGGCTTTCAGCCGGGTCAACCGGTCGTCGTGGGTGCGCCGTGATCCCATCGCCCCCACATAACCGACGTGCGGCAGGCGCAGCGCCACCTCGAGCACTGGGACGTCGAATTTCGGGTCGTGGGTCAGCACGCAGATCACCGTGTGCCGGTCGATGGCCCCGGCCGCGGCCTGGGCGGCCAGATACCGATGTGGCCAGTCGACGACGACCTCGTCGGCCGTCGGGAACCGCGCCCGCGTGGCGAACACCGGACGGGCGTCGCAGACGGTGACCCGGTAGCCGAGCAACGATGCTTGCCGGGCGAGGGCGGCGGCGAAGTCGATCGCGCCGAACACCAACATCCGCGGCGGCGGGGCATGGCTGGAAACGAAAACCTCCATGCCGTCGCCCAGACGCTGCCCGTCCGGTCCGTACTTGAGCACCTCGGTGCGGCCCACCGCCAGCAGGCCACGCGCGTCGTCGGCGACCGCGGCGTCGGCACGCGCCGAGCCCAGCGATCCCGCCACGCCGTCGGGCCGGACGACCAACCGCCGCCCGATCCACCGGACGTCGGGGTGGGCGATAACGGTCGCGACCGCGACCGCGCGATGCGCGGCGATGTCCTCGGCCACCGCGGCGAGTTCGGGAAACGACGCCCGCGAGATCGACTCGACGAACACGTCGATGACACCCCCGCAGGTCAGGCCGACCGCGAACGCGTCGTCGTCAGTGACTCCGTAGCGTTCCAGCCGCGGCGTGTGCGTTTCCGCCACTTCGGTGGCGAGCTCGTAGACCGCCCCTTCGACGCAACCGCCCGACACCGACCCGGTGACCGAACCGTCGGGCGCCACCACCATCGAGGCTCCGGGTGGCCGCGGTGCGGACCGGAATGTGCGCACCACCGTCCCCACCCCCGCGGTGTCACCGGCGTGCCAGATCGACATCAGCTCGGCAAGCACGTCACGCACGCATCCCAAAGTAAGCTCAAACTCGTGACCCCGGCTCAACTTCGGGCCTATTCCGCGGTGGTGCGGCTGGGCTCGGTGCGGGCCGCCGCCGCCGAACTCGGCCTGTCCGACGCCGGAGTTTCCATGCACATCGCGGCGTTACGCAAAGAGCTCGACGACGCTTTGTTCACCCGGACGGGTGCCGGATTGGCGTTCACCCCCGGTGGACTGCGGCTGGCCAGCCGGGCGGTGGAAATCCTGGGTCTGCAGCAACAAACGGCGATCGAGGTCACCGAGGCCGCCCATGGCCGCCGATTGCTGCGGATCGCCGCGTCGACCACCTTCGCCGAACACGCCGCGCCCGGGCTGATCGAGCTTTTCTCGTCGCGGGCCGACGATCTGTCGGTGGAGCTGAGCGTGCATCCGACGAGCCGGTTTCGCGATCTGATCTGCTCGCGGGCGGTCGATATCGCGATCGGCCCGGCCGCTGAGGGCTCGATCAGCTCCGACTCGTCGATCTTTGTGCGGCCCTTCCTGAAATATCAGATCATCACCGTCGCGGCGCCGAACAGTCCACTGGTTCATGGCATTCCGACGCCCGCGTTATTGCGCCAGCAGCAGTGGATGCTCGGCCCGTCGGCGGGCAGCGCCGACGGGGAGATCGCTAATATGTTGCGCTCGTTGGGGATTCCCGAGTCGCAGCAGCGAATTTTCCAGAGCGACGCCGCCGCGCTGGAGGAGGTTCAGCGGGTCGGTGGAGTCACGTTGACCATCGGCTTCGCGGTGGCCAAGGACCTCGCAGCCGGGCGGTTGAATCACGTGAGCGGGGCGGGGCTGGACCGGTCGGGCGAGTGGTGCGTGGCGACATTGGCGCCCTCGGCCCGCCAACCCGCCGTCTCCGAGCTGGTCCGCTTTATCACCACGCCGCGGTGCACGCAGGCGATGATCCGGGGCTCTGGCGTGGGGGTCACGCGGTTTCGCCCGAAAGTACATGTCACGCTGTGGAGTTGAGGCTTCGGTCAGGTGTGAACCCTGGGCGGCGACACGCCGGCGAACGCCGCCGCCACTTCACATCGAAAGCCAAGAACGCACACTCGACGCTCACCACGCGCGCGACAAGTCGGCGTGCTGACGGATCCAGGCATGCATCGCGATCCCGGCGGCGACGCCCGCGTTGATGCTGCGGGTGGAGCCGAATTGGGCGATCGACACCGTCATCGCCGCGCCGGTCCGGGTGTCGTCGGTGATGCCGGGACCCTCCTGACCGAACACCAGCAGACACTGCCGCGGCAGCGCGGTCTCTTCCAGACGTGCCGCACCCGGGACGTTGTCCACCGCGACGACGGTCAAGCCGGCGTCGGCCGCGAAGCGCAGCAGCGCCGCGGCGCTGTCGTGATGGCATAGCCGCTGATATCGGTCGGTCACCATGGCGCCGCGACGATTCCAGCGTCGCCGCCCCACGATGTGCACGGTGTGCACCGCAAAGGCGTTGGCGGTGCGTACCACCGAGCCGATGTTGGCGTCGTGGCCGAAGTTCTCGATCGCCACATGCAACGGGTGACGGCGGCCGTCGATATCGGCGATGATCGCGTCCCGGGTCCAGTACCGGTAGGCGTCAACGACATTGCGTGTGTCGCCGTCGCGCAACAGCGCAGCGTCATACCGCGGGTCATCGGGCAGTTCGCCGACCCAGGGCCCGACGCCGCCGCCCGGCGTCGCCCACTCGGTGGGCCCCGGTTCAGTCATCGCTGCGTCCACACACCGGCATGGGTGCCGTCGATTGCCACCGTCGCATAGAGCAGCGCCTCGTTGATCTCGCCCTGCGTGCACAACGACGCGTTGACGTGCACCGCGTCCAACGACGCGTCGGGCAGGACCAGCACCGACGACCCGTACATCGTGCAGGCCGGGTTCAACCCGGGCGCGGGCAGCGTCGGCGAGGCGAGCAGCATCAACGGGCCGCCCCGTTTCGCCGACTCGTCGCGATACCGGGCGGCGATCGCGTCGGCTTCCAATCCGAGCAGCATATAGCCGCTGCCGCGGAATGCCTGCGGGTCGCCAAGCTGCGCCTCGGTGACCGGCTTCCCGTCGGCGCGCCAGGCCGAAAGGTTGACGGTCTTGACCACCAGGCCGGTGTCGTTGGCGTTCGTCGGCAGCAACCCCACCGGAAATGCGGCCGGGTATGCCGACGAGGTATCTGGGATGCGGTCGCGCGGTGAGTAGCTGTACACACCGCGCACCTGACTGCGATCCTTCAGCGGCCCCAGGCACACCGTGCCGTTGAGCCGGTCGGGAGGCGCCGACAGCGGAGCGGGGATATCACGCACACTGGCCTTGGCGTTGTCGCAGCTGCCCAGTCCGGTGGACTCCAACGGATGGGCCAGCGCGCCGTAGAGGCCGAAGCGGATGTCGCCGGGTTGGGCGTGCGGCGCTTTCGGGTCCTTCGGGCTGGCGTCCACGTCGATCAGCATGAAGTCGCCGTCGAAGCGCAGATTGGACACCGCGATGTTCCAGCCCAGCAGCGTCAGCGATTCCCCGAGCCGGGCGCCCTGCGTGCCGTAGGGGCGAACGGGCGGGTTATGCCCCGAGCAGCCCGTCACGACGGCCAGCAGGCAAGCCAGTATCGCCAGGAGCGTGCGCATGATTCAGTGGCCCGAAACTGCAGCCGCCGAACACACCTGCCGCAAGCGCCCCAACAGCCCCTGCGGGAGAGACCGCCGCGGCGAATGTGACAGTTGATGCATACGACGATTCCGCTGGCCGCCTAGCCCAGCCCCAGATCGGCCAGGCCCAGCACGCTGCGGTATAGCAGCCCCTCGGCTTGGATGGCCTCGGCAGCGCCGGTGGCGCGGTCCACCACGGTGGCCACCCCGACCACGTGTCCGCCCGCGTTTTGGACCGCATGCACCGCCGTCAGTGCCGAGGCGCCCGTGGTACTGGTGTCCTCGACCACCAACGCCCGCTGACCGGCGACCTCAGACCCCTCGATGAGTCGTTGCAGGCCATGGGTTTTCGCCGACTTACGCACCACGAACGCGTCGATGGGACGCCCGGGCGCGTGCATGATCGCCGTGGCCACCGGGTCGGCGCCCAGCGTCAGCCCGCCGACCACCGCGTAGTCCCAGTCGGCGGTGAGTTCACGCATCAGCTTGCCGATCAACGGCGCGGCGCGGTGGTGCAGAGTGGCCCGGCGCAGATCGACGTAGTAATCGGCCTCTTTGCCCGACGACAGCGCTACCCGCCCATGCACCACCGACAGCCGTCGCACCAACTCCGCCAACTCCTCGCGCGGGTCACGTCCGGCCACGCTCACCCCTGGTTCGTTTGGCGATGGCCCCCAGCACCGTGCGGGGAATCATGCGCTGCGCGGCGACGATTGTTTTGTACTGCAGGCCCGGAATGCTGATCGTCTTGCCCCGGGCGATGTCGGCCAGGCTTTGCTTGACCACGTCGTCGACCTCGAGCCACATGAACGACGGCGACTTGACGTCCAACCCGGCGCGGGCATGGAATTCGGTGTGCACGAACCCTGGGCACACGGCATGCACTCCCACGCCGGTGCCATTCAGTTCGGCGGCCAACCCCTCGCTGAACGAGATCACCCACGCCTTGGACGCGGAATAGGTCGCTGCCCGTCCCGGCACCAGCCCGGCGACGCTGGCGATGTTGATGACCGTGCCGGCACCGGCGTCGAGCATGGCCGGTAGTGCTGCGCGGGTCAGGTGCATCACGGCTGTCACGTTGACGTCGAGCTGCGCCTGCAGCAGCCCGGGATCCGTTGCCGCGAAGTCGCCCGACGCGCCGAAGCCGGCGTTGTTCACCAGCACCCGCACTCCGCGGGCAAGGCGGTCGCAAACCTTTTGCCGGTCAGCCAAATCCGCGAGGTCCGCCGGAAGAACCTCGATATCGCCGGCCTGGTCCTGCAATTCGCCCGCCAGTTTGTTCAATCGGTCGACATCGCGGGCGACCACAACCAGGTCGTAGCCGTCACTGGCATAGCGTCGCGCGTAGCCGGCGCCGATTCCAGAGGTAGGCCCGGTGATCAGCGCTACGGGGCGAGGCATGAGCGACATCTTAATGACCCGGCTGACCAACCGGGCCTAACCGTCCGCGGCAGCACCGGGCGTGCGATCAGTGCTGGTAATTGGTGGCCTGATGGCCGTTGCGTCCGGTCGGCGGCGGCTGGCGAACGGCTTCCGGGCGACCTTCCGCCCGAGTCGGCTCCCGGCGCACCGGCTCCGGGGCGCGGCGAGCCGTCTGCACGTCCGAGCCCAATAGCCCCGCGACATCTTGCTCCGGACGCCTGGGCGGCAACTCCGCGCGGGCGGCGGGAGCCAACGGACGGCTTGGCGACGCATTGCGAAGTCCCGCCGGCGCGCCCGCCTCCGCGACGGTCTCCTCCGGAAGCGGCGGCAACACCCGCAGCAGGTCGTTGAATTGACGGACGGTGCGCAGACCCTCGTCCCACTGGGCGCGAGTGCTGGTGATCGGCATGGCAACCAGGGTCCAGTTCTGCTCGTTCCACATGATCTCGGCGCAATCGGGCGCGGTGTGGGCGAAAGTGACCATGCGGCGGTCGCAGGCACGTCGGGCCGCGTCCAGGTTGGTGGAGTACACCATCCGCGGCCCGATCGCACCCAACAGCCAGATGTCGTTTTCCCGTGGCTCTTTGAGTCCCTTGAGGCGCAGGTCGACCACAACGTTGGTGCCGACTTTGCGGTGCAGAGCGATCACGGTGGCGACTTCCTCGAGGTCGAAGATGTACACCGCCTCGCCGCGGATCTGACCGAGCACCACGTTCTCGGCTGCGACGTCACCCACGGTCGACATCACGCCGCGCTTCCAGCGCTTCAAGATCTCGGTTGATTCACGCTCGTAGTCGAACCCGTGCGACCGCGCCCACGACCGACGGCGCCGGCTGCGCCCGCGGCGTCGATCCAGGTCGACGTACAGCAGCACCACCGCGCCGACAAAGCACAGCGCGGAGAGCGTGAACCAAAGGGGGACCATCCCACACAGGGTATCTGTTATCGGCGCCAAATACAGAAGCCGACCTGGTCACAACCCAATCACGGCGTGGCGATCGCGAGCGCGGCGTGGCCGGGCGATGCGGGTCGCCACCATACTGCCCTAGCCCAATATCAGCGAGTCGCCGTCGGGGCTGACGTTCACCGGAACGGTGTCGCCGTCGTGCACGTCACCGGCGAGCAACTGCTTGGCCAGCTGGTCGCCGATGGCCTGCTGCACAAGCCGGCGCAACGGCCGCGCCCCGTAAACCGGGTCGAATCCACGCTGGGCCAGCCACTGCTTGGCCGGCAGCGACACCTCCAGCGTGAGGCGGCGCTGCGCCAGCCGCTTCTGCAGCTGGGCCAACTGGATGTCGACGATCTGCACCAGCTCACCGGGCTCGAGGCCGTGGAAGATGATCACGTCGTCGAGCCGGTTGATGAACTCCGGCTTGAACGCCGAGCGCACCGCGGCCATCACCTGCTCTTCGCTGCCGCCCGAACCCAGGTTGGACGTCAAGGTCAGGATGGTGTTGCGGAAGTCGACCGTGCGGCCCTGCCCGTCGGTGAGCCGGCCCTCGTCGAGCACCTGCAGCAGCACGTCGAACACGTCCGGGTGGGCCTTCTCGATCTCGTCGAACAGGATCACCGTGTAGGGACGCCGCCGCACCGCCTCGGTCAGCTGACCGCCCTGGTCGTAGCCGATGTAACCGGGGGGCGCACCGACCAGCCGGGCGACCGAGTGCTTCTCGCCGTACTCGCTCATGTCGATGCGGACCATCGCGCGCTCGTCGTCGAACAAGAACTCCGCCAAAGCCTTGGCCAGTTCCGTCTTACCGACACCGGTCGGCCCGAGGAACATGAACGACCCGGTCGGCCGGTTGGGGTCGGCGACACCGGCCCGCGAACGCCGCACGGCGTCGGAGACCGCCTGCACGGCCTTCTTCTGCCCGATGACGCGCTTGCCCAGCTCGTCCTCCATGCGCAGCAGCTTGGCCGTCTCGCCCTCGAGCATCCGCCCGGCGGGGATGCCGGTCCACGCCGACACCACCTCGGCGATGTCGTCGGGTCCGACCTCCTCCTTGAGCATCACGTTTTCGCGGGCCTCGGCCTGCGGCAGCGCGGCCTCCAGTTTCTTCTCGACCTCAGGAATGCGCCCGTAGCGCAGCTCGGCGGCCTTGGCCAGGTCCCCATCGCGCTCGGCCCGCTCGGATTCGCCACGCAGGGTCTCCAGCTGTTCCTTGAGTTCGCGAACGACGTCGATCGCGTTCTTCTCGTTCTGCCAGCGGGTGGTGAGCTCGGCGAGCTGTTCCTTCTTGTCGGCCAGCTCGGAGCGCAGCTTCTCCAGCCGCTCCTTGGACGCCTCGTCTTCTTCCTTGGCCAGCGCCATCTCCTCGATCTCCAGGCGGCGCACCAGGCGCTCGACCTCGTCGATCTCGACGGGCCGCGAGTCGATCTCCATCTTCAACCGGCTGGCGGCCTCGTCGACCAGGTCGATGGCCTTGTCCGGCAGGAAGCGGGCGGTGATGTAACGGTCGCTCAACGTCGCGGCGGCCACCAGGGCGGAGTCGGTGATACGCACGCCGTGGTGCACCTCGTAGCGGTCCTTCAAACCGCGCAGGATGCCGACGGTGTCCTCCACCGACGGCTCGCCGACGAACACCTGCTGGAAGCGCCGCTCCAGCGCGGCGTCCTTCTCGATGTACTTGCGGTACTCATCGAGCGTGGTCGCGCCGACCAGCCGCAGCTCGCCACGGGCCAGCATCGGCTTGATCATGTTGCCGGCGTCCATCGCGCCCTCGCCGGTCGCGCCGGCGCCGACGATGGTGTGCAACTCGTCGATGAACGTGATGATCTGCCCGGCGGAGTTCTTGATGTCGTCGAGCACGGCCTTGAGCCGCTCCTCGAACTCGCCGCGGTACTTGGCACCGGCCACCATCGAGCTGAGGTCTAAGCTGATGACCGTTTTGTCGCGCAGGCTCTCCGGCACGTCGCCGGCCACGATGCGCTGGGCCAGGCCCTCCACGATCGCGGTCTTGCCGACGCCGGGCTCCCCGATCAGCACCGGGTTGTTCTTGGTGCGCCGGGACAGCACCTGCACGACGCGGCGAATCTCGTTGTCGCGGCCGATGACCGGGTCGAGCTTGCCCTCGCGGGCCCGGGCCGTCAGGTCGGTGGAGTACTTCTCCAGCGCCTGGTAGGTGGCCTCCGGCTCGGGGCTGGTGACCCGGGCGCTGCCGCGCACCTTGACGAACGCCTCCCGCAACGCCTGCGGAGACGCGCCGTGTCCGGTCAGCAGCTTGGCGACGTCCGAGTCACCGGTGGCCAGCCCCACCATCAGGTGTTCGGTCGAGACGTATTCGTCGTCCATCTCGGTGGCCAGTTGCTGGGCCGTGGTGATAGCGGCCAGCGATTCGCGGCTCAACTGCGGCTGCGAGCTCGCGCCGCTGGCCTGCGGCAGCCGGTCCAACATCCGCTGCGCCTCGGTCCGGATCGCGGCGGGCTCGACGCCGACAGCCTCCAGGAGCGGCGCGGCGATCCCGTCGGCCTGCGTCAACAGGGCCATCAGTAGGTGAGCGGGCCGGATCTCGGGGTTCCCGGCAGCCGAGGCCGCCTGAAGCGCCGCGGTCAAAGCCGCCTGGGTCTTGGTCGTCGGGTTGAAAGAGTCCACGAACAGCCTCCGTCTGGTGCAGAAAGTGGGTGAAGAAAATGCTTGTCGCGTTCTTCAACGTCGTCAAGGTTGAGTCTGTTCCGCTCAATTTTAGAAGGGTGGGAGCATTTCCGCAATGACGCGGCCCGAGTACCCCGTCGGTACCAGACTCACCCCGTCGTGGTGGGTGAGCGCGAATACATCGACGAGGTGATCCTGGCCGATGCGCGCGAGCCGGCGCGGGCCCGTTGCATGACGTCGTTCGCCCACGACCTGGACCGGGACGAGACGGGCAACTGGGTGGCCGGCTGCGCCCGCGCCTGTGCGCGGGGATGGCCTGCTGGGTGGTGACCGTGTTGGGCTGGCTGACCCTGGCGGCCCTGGCGGCAACCGGGTTCCGCACCGACCTGGCCGGTCGGTCGAGCCCGTCGGCGACCGTCCCGGAGGCGCGCACCTTGCAGATCAGCGGGAGCGGCACGACGAAGACCGTCCCTTGCCACGACGGCTATGTCCCGGTCAGGGGCGAGATGAATACGGTCACCGTCACCGGTCACTCCACCAGCGTCAGCGTCTCGGGAAACGGCGATCACGTCGCCGTCGACAGCACCGATGCGGTCAGCACGTCGGGCAACCGCAACGTGGTGACCTACCACTGGGGCGCACCGAAGATCGTCAACGCCGGAACGGCGAACACCGTCCGGCAAGGTTGAGCCGATCACGCCCGATCGCCTTCCGTAAGCGCGCCTAGAATCGACGCCCGTGAGCCTGGAGGATTCGGATGCGTTGCGCGTGTTGCGCGATGCCTTCACTCCGGACCTGGTCCACCGCTTCTACACCAACTGGTTCGCCCTCGACGTCTCGGTGCGGGATTTGTTCCCGCCCGAAATGGAGGAGCAACGCAACGCTTTCGCCCACGCTTTGCACTGGGTGTACGGCGAATTGGTCGCCCAACGCGCGGCCGAGCCGGTGGCGTTTCTGGCTCAACTCGGGCGCGATCATCGCAAATACGGTGTCCGGCCGGGCCAATACGACACCTTGCGGCGCGCGTTGTTGACGACGTTGCGCACCCATCTGGGCGAGGCCTGGAACGACGCCCTCGACGCGGCCGCCCGGCAGTCGCTGAACCTGATCACCGGGGTGATGAGCGGCGCCGCGGAGGCCGAGGAGGGACCCGCCTGGTGGGACGGCACGGTCATCGAGCATATGCGGGTGTCCCGCGATCTCGCGGTGGTCCGGCTGCAGCTTGACCGCCCGATGCACTATCACCCCGGCCAGTACGTCAACGTCCACGTTCCGCAATGCCCGCGCCGCTGGCGCTATCTGTCCCCCGCCATGCCGGCCGACCCGGACGGCAGAATCGAGTTCCACGTCCGCCAGGTTCCCGGTGGCCTGGTCAGCACGGCCGTCGTCAACGAAACCCGGCCGGGCGACCGGTGGCGGATGTCGAGCCCACACGGTGGGCTGAGCGTCGACCGGGACGGCGGGGACGTGCTGATGGTGGCCGGCAGCACCGGGCTGGCACCGCTTCGCGCGCTGATCATGGACCTGAGCCGTTTTGCGGTGAACCCGCGGGTGCACCTTTTCTTCGGGGCCCGCTATCGCTGCGAGCTCTATGACTTGCCCACCCTGTGGCAGGTGGCGTCGCACAATGCGTGGCTGTCGGTCTCGCCGGTCTCCGAGTACAGCGGCGACCCGCCGTGGGCCGCCGACTACCCCGACGTCACGCCGCCGCGCGGGCTGCACGTGCACCAAACCGGCCGGTTGCCCGACGTGGTGACCAAATACGGCGGCTGGGGCGACCGGCAAATCCTGATCAGCGGCGGGCCGGCGATGATTCACGCCACCAAAGCCGCGGTGATCGCCAAAGGGGCGCCGCCAGAGCGTATTCAGCACGACCCGCTGTCGAGGTGAGTGGAGGTAAGCATGCGCGTCGTCACGCTGCGTGACCCGGCATCGACGGTAACCGCACAGTACGTTCCCGAGGCCGGCATGATCGGCACCTCGCTGAGCGACGCCGGTGTCGAGCTGCTCGGGCAACGACGCGGCCTGGACGCCTACCTCACCGCGGGCAAGACGATGGGAATCCCGATCCTCTATCCGTGGGCAAACCGGCTGGGCGCGAACACCTTTATCGCAGCAGGCAGGACGGTGACCCTGACGCCCGGCGAAAACCGGGTGCGCGCCGACCCCAACGGGCTGCCCATCCACGGGGTGCTGGCGGGCTACCCGGGCTGGCGGGTCACTGCCGAATCAGCGAACGAGCTGAGCGCCGAGGTCGACTTCGGCGCCGACCCCGAATTGCTGGCCAGCTTCCCGTTTCCGCATGTGCTGACCGTGGCGGTGCGGCTTACCGACCGGACGCTGACGGTCCGCACCACCGTCAGCGCCACCGCCGCCGTTGCGGTGCCGCTGTGCTTCGGCTTCCACCCCTATGTGCACCTGCCGGATGTCGCCCGCAGCGAGTGGCTGATCGAGACACCGCCGCTGCGGCATCTGAGCCTCGACGAGCGCGGGCTGCCCACCGGCGCATCAGAGCCCCAGCCGTCGCGACGAGAGGCGTTGGCCGACAAGGGGTTTGATGATGCCTATGACCAGGTCAACGACGGTGCGGTGTTCGCGGTGTCCGGGGGTGGGCGCCGCCTGGAGGTGCACTTCGAGCAGGGGTATCCGGCGACGCAGATCTTCGCGCCGGTTGCCGAGCAGATCGTGTGCTTCGAGCCGATGACCGCGCCAGCCGACGCGCTGCGCCGCGGCGGCTACCGCTGCGCACAACCGGGCGAACCGGAAGCCACCCAGTTTTCCATCCGCGTGTGATCAAATGGCTCGCTAAGCGCTGAAATCGAGGCGGCCGAACGGTAGCCTTGGCCCATCCCGGGCAGGAGGAGCAGGTGAGCCCAGGCGAGAGCGGTGCATCGATCGATGAGCTGCTGGACAGTGCGGTGCGCGCCATCAACGCGGGCGACCGCGCGACCGCAACCGCGTTGGCCGGGCAAGTCCTTGCAGTCGACGGCAGCAATCCTGACGCGGAGGACCTGCTCGCCGTCCCCGCCCGGCACGGCGAAATCCGCCGACTGACAATCGTGTACGTGGACCTGGTCGACTCCACGGCGCTGTCCACCCGCTTGGAGCCGGAGGCTTACCACACGTTGGTCGGGCGCTACCGGCAGGATGTGCTGCGCATCGTCGATCGGTATGGGGGCCATGTCGGCTCGACGAAGGGCGACGGGCTGTTGGCGGTCTTCGGCCATCCCACGGCCCATGAGGACGACGTGCGGCGCGCCGTCGCGGCGGGGTTGGACATCACCCGCGCGGTCGAGTGCCTCAGCGAGCAGGCCGAGCGCAAGTTCGGGGTAGCCATCGACGTGCGGGTGGGCGTGCACCGCGGCCTGGTCTATCTCGACACCGACCAGGACGACGTCTATGGTTTGGCCGCCAACCTGGCTGCCCGGCTGTGCGCGGTGGCGCACTCCGGCACGGTGACGGTGTCGGATGCGGTCGCGCCACTGCTGGGGCACTCGTTCGAGCTGCACACCCGTGCGCCCGTCGCGGTCAAGGGCGTTGACGGGCCGATCACCCCGCACGAGGTGCTCGGTGAGCGACCCGAGGCACCAGCTGTGGTTTCGCCGTCACTGATCGGGCGTGACCGTGAGCGCAGCTGGATGCAGGAGAGCTGGCAGCGAGCGTGTGACGGGGCGCTGAGCACTCCGGGCATCGTGTTCCGCGGTGAGGCGGGGATCGGTAAGACTCGGCTGGCGGCACACGCGGCCGAAATGGTCACCGGATCGGGCGGTGCCGTCATCGAGCTCCGCGGTTCGCCGCTGCACACCGACACCGGTCTGCATCCGGTGCGCAGGCTGCTGGAGCGCCGTTGCGGAATCACCCGGCTCACCGACGGCGCCGAGCGGATGCGGATGCTGGAGGCCGAGTTGCGTTCGCGCGGAATGGATCCGGCCAGCACAGCGCCGCTGCTGGCTCCGGTGCTGGGCATCGGTCCAGAGCATGGCTATCAACCCGCTGCGGTGGAAGGCCGGATCCTGTACGAGTTGATCGGCGCGACCGTCCAGCGATACCTGTTGGCCTGCATCGGCGACCGAGCCGGGCTGGTAGTCGCCGAGGATGTGCACTGGTTCGATCCGTCGACCATGGAGTTGCTCAACTCGCTGCTGGCGGCCGCGGACGGGCGGCTGATGGTGGTGGTGACCGGACGTGACGGTGATTGGTTGAATTCCGATTGGCCTGCAACGGTTTTCGAGCTTGCACCGCTTACCGACGAGGAGTCCGAGGCTTTGATCGAAGCCTTGGACCCGACCGTGCCGGAGGCCCAGCGCGCCGCGGTCCGCAAGCGGTGCGACGGAGTGCCTTTCTACATCGAGCATGTGGTGGCGGGTTTGGGGGTGGCCGGCCACCCGCCAGAGGTGCCGGCAGCGCTGTACGAGCCGCTGTTCGCGCGCCTGCACGCCCGCATCGACGTGGTGCCGGTGATCGAGGCCGCCGCGATCATCGGGCGCGCCGGTGATCTGCCGTTGCTGCGCTCGGTTGTCGGCGAGGCCGCGGACGTCGACGACGTCGTCACCGAACTGGTGCGGACGCGCGTGCTGGAAAGACGCGGAACCGATGGCTGGCGATTCCGCCATGAACTGATCCGGGAGGTGGCCGCCGAGCTGGCCCCTCCATCGCTGGCCCAGGACCTGCATGCGCGCGTCGCCCGCGCGCTGGCTGACGCAACAAGCGCGGCCCAACCGGACTGGCGAGTGGTGGCAAGCCATTTCGAGCAGGCGGGGCAGCACGACCAAGCCGTCGAGGCCTATCAGAGGGCCTCCGTCGAGGCCCGCCGCCGCGGTGCTCTTCAGGAGGCGCTGGATTGCCTCACCAATGTGCTCGACCAGATCACCGGCTGCGTCGGGGGAGCAGAGCGCGACCGCCAAGAGATCGCCATCCGGCTCCAGCGCGGTTTCCTGGCCGGTGCCACCCAAGGCAGGATGAGCGGCGAGGGGCCGGCGGATTTCCAGTGGTGCCTGTCACTGGCCAGCACCGGCAACTACGACAACGAGTTGTTCACCACACTGATGGCGCTGATCGGTTACTACGTGCCGCGCGCCGAACTGCGCCGGGCCCGGGAACTGATCGACTCGGTGTCCAGACTGATCAGCACGGACCGGCCCTGGAGTTATCCGGTGATTGAGTCATCGCTGGGTTCGGTGCTGTGGTTGAAAGGCGAATTCAGCGCCGCCCACGAGCACCTGCTGGCAGCGCTGGCCGCTCGTTCCGCCGCCGATCCCCGGGTGCTCGCGACGGTTTGGTGGGTGCCCGTCGACCCGATCTCGACCGCGCTGACGTACCTGGTGCTAACGCACACGATTCGCGGCGACCTCGACCAGGCCGACGCCGACCTGGCCGAAGCGGTTCGGCGCGGCGACAACCTGGAGTTTCCGCAGAACGCGCACAGCAGAGGACTCACGTGTTTTGTGGAGATCTGGGTGCGAGTGGAGAGCGGCCAACTCGCCGAGGCGGCCACGCTGGTCAGCCGTTTTCGTCAGCTGAGTCAGCAGTCCGGCCTCGACTTGTGGCAGTGGGTGGGCAGGACCGAACACAACACGGTCAAGGCGCTCACCGCGCTGAACGCCGGCGCCGACGCGGCCACGCTGCTGGCCGCGGCCGAGAAGGTAGCGCTGCACGTGGACAGCTCGCGCATGATGCAGCTCAACATTTATCTGACATTCAAAGACGCCATCATCGGCCGTCTGCTGATCGCCGCGGGCTACCCGGACAAGGCGCGCCAGCGACTGGATATGGCGCTGCGCCACTCACAAGAGACCTTAATGCGCTTCCACGACGCCGAACTGATGCGGGTGCGCGCGCACACGTTCACCGACCCGGAAGACCGGCGCAAGGCGCTCGCCGCCGCCCTCGAGCTGGCCCGCCAGCAGGGCGCGACCCTGTTCGAATTGCGTTGCCTACTGGACAGTTTCGACCTACTCGAAGACGGTGACCGGACGCAGCTAGCCGATCTGATGCGCAGCTTTCCCGGTGATGCCCGGTGGCCGGAATTCGCCCGTGCGCAAGCGATTCTCGGCTGGACCTGAGCGAACTGCTCTACATGTGCTGAAATCGGCGCGGCCGACCGGTACTCTTTAGCCCATCCTGGTCAGGAGGATGCAGGTGAGCCCTGGCAAGAGCGGCGCGACGATCGACGACTTGCTGGACCGCGCGGTGCGGGCCATCAACGAAGGGGACCATGCGACCGCCACGGCGTTGGCCGGCCAGGTTCTTGCGGTCGACCGGGGCAACCCGGAAGCAGAGGACCTGCTCGCCGCGCCCGCTCGCTACGGTGAGATCCGCCGGCTGACCATTTTGTTTGCCGACCTGGTTGAATCGACGGCGCTGTCCACCCGGTTAGAGCCCGAGGCGTATCACACCTTGGTTGGCCGGTACCGCGATGAGGTGCGCCGGATCGTCGATCGATATGAGGGTCATATCTGTTCGATCAAGGGCGACGGATTGTTGGCGGTGTTCGGCCACCCCACGGCGCATGAGGACGACGTGCAGCGGGCGGTGGCGGCGGGGCTGGACATCACTCGCGTCGTGGCGCAGCTCAGTGGGCGGGCCGAACGCAAGTTCGGCGTGGCGATCAACGTGCGGGTCGGGATCCATCGCGGGCTGGTCTACCTCGACACCGACCAGGACGACGTCTATGGGTTCGCGGCCAATCTGGCCGCCCTGGTATGCAGTGTGGCCAAGCCCGGCACGGTGGCGGTTTCGGATGCCGTCGCACCATTGGTGCGGGACTCGTTCGAACTCCACACGGCCTCGGCTGTGGCGGTCAAGGGCATCGAAGCGCCGATCAACCATCATCACGTGGTCGGTGAGCGACCGGAAGTTGCGGCCCCGGGTTCTCCCCCGCTGATCGGGCGCGGCGGTGAGCGCGGTTGGCTGCAGCAGAGCTGGCAAGAAGCGCGCGACGGGCTAATGAGCGCTCCCGGCGTGGTCTTTCGTGGGGAGCCCGGAATCGGCAAGACCCGGCTTGCGACCGAAGCAGCCGACCTCGTCCGAGCCTCCGGCGGGACGGTGATCGAACTCAGAGGTTCGCCGCTGCACACCGAAACCGGCCTGCACCCGGTGCGCAGGCTGCTGGAGCGTCGCTGCGGCATCACCCGGCTCACCGACGGTGGCGAACGGTTGCGCTTGCTGGACGCCGAATTAGGCTCGTGCGCAGTGGATCCGGTGAACACGGTACCGCTGTTGGCCCCGGTCTTGGGCATCGGTCCCGAGCATGGCTATCACCCCGCCGCGGTAGAAGGCCGCACCCTGTACGAGTTGATCGGAGCCACGGTGCTCCGCTATGTGTTGGCGTGCCTGCACAACCGGCCCGGTCTGGTCATCGCCGAAGACGTGCACTGGTTTGACCCGTCCACCATGGAACTACTCAACGCGCTGCTTTTGGCCGCCGACGGGCGACTGATGGTGGTGATGACCGGACGCGACGGTGACTGGCTGCAATCTGGATGGCAGGCAACAGTTTTCGATCTGGCGCCGCTGACCGACGAGCAATCCGACGCATTGATCCAAGCATTGGATCCGGCGGTGTCGGTTGCGCAACGGGCCGCGGTCCGCAAGCGGTGCGACGGGGTGCCCTTCTACATCGAACATGTGGTGGCCGGCTTGGGGGCGACCGGCCATGAAGCGCAGGTGCCCGAGGCGCTGTACGAGCCGCTGTTCGCGCGGCTGCACACCCGCAGCGATGTGGTGCCGGTGGTGGAGGCGGCCGCCGTGATCGGGCGCGCCGGCGATCTCCCGTTGCTGCGTACCGTGGTCGGACGCGACAGCGAGGACCTCGACGAGGTGGTGACCGAACTGGTGCGGGCGCGGGTGCTCGAACGACGCAGCACCGACGGCTGGCGCTTCCGCCATGAACTGCTCCGCGAAGTGGCAACCGAGTTGGCCCCGCCGTCGCTGCGACGCGAATTGCACCGTAGGGCCGCCCACGCGCTGGTCGACGCGGCGATCGTCGCCGAACCGGATTGGCGCGTCGTCGCAAGCCATTTCGAAGAGGCTCAGCAATATGACCAGGCCGTCGAGGCCTACCAGAAGGCCTCCGTCGACGCACGCCGGCGCGGTGCCATGCAAGAGGCGCTGGCCTGCCTGACCAAAGCACTCAGCCAGCTGATCAGCTGCGGGGCAGGATGCGCGCGGGATCGCAGCGAGATCGCCATCCGGCTCGAGCGCGGTTTTCTCACCGGTGCCCTCGAAGGCGGCACCAGCGGTGAGGCACCCGCCGATTTCGAGCGGTGCCTGGCCCTGGCGAGCGCCGGCAACTACGAAGACGAGCTGTTCAATACGCTCACCGCGCTGATCGGCTACTACGTGCCGCGCGCCGAACTGCGCCGGGCCCGGGAACTGCTGGACTCGCTGTCCGCCCGGATCACCAGAGACCGACCCTGGAGTCGTCCCGTCATCGCCTCGTCGCTGGGATCGGTCGCCTGGCTCGAAGGTGACTTCACCGCCGCTCGGGAAAACCTGATGGCAGCGCTGGCCGACCGTTCGGCCGCCGACCCGGCGGTGTTGGATGCACCGTCATGGGTGACGGTGGACCCCATCGCGGCGGCACACCAGTACCTGGCGTTGACGCATACGGTGTGCGGGGACCTCGATCGCGCCAATGCCGAGTTGGCCGAATCGGTGCGGCGCTCCGACGAACTGAGTTTCCCGCACGATTCCTGCAACCGGGCACAGACGTATTTCGTGGAGATCTGGGTGCGCCTGGAAGCCGGCGAGATCGAGGAGGCCGCCAACCTGGTTACCCGTCTGCGTCAGCTCAGTCAGCAGTCCGGCCTCGACTTGTGGCAGTGGGTGGGCAGGACCGAACACAACACGGTCAAGGCGCTCACCGCGCTGAACGCCGGCGCCGACGCGGCCACGCTGCTGGCCGCGGCGGACAAGGTAGCGCTGCACGTGGACAGCTCGCGCATGATGCAGCTCAACATTTATCTGACATTCAAAGACGCCATCATCGGCCGTCTGCTGATCGCCGCGGGTCGCCCCGAGAAGGCGCGCGAGCGACTGGATATGGCCCTGCGCCACTCACAAGAGACCGGAATGCGCTTCCACGACGCCGAACTGATGCGGGTGCGCGCGCACACGTTCACCGAGCCAGAAGACCGGCGCAAGGCGCTGGCCGCCGCGTTGGAGTTCGCACGCCAGCAGGGCGCGACCCTGTTCGAATTACGTTGCCTGCTGGACAGTTTCGACCTGCTCGAAGACGGTAACCGGACGCAGCTCGCCGACGTCGTGCGCCGCTTCCCGGGTGACGCCCGGTGGCCGGAAATGGAACGGGCGGAACAGATCCTGTCCTGACCTACTTGCGCAGCGGTTTCAGGTAACGCTGGTGCAGCTTGTCCGGCGTATTCGATACCTGTTGCAGCAGCTTGATGTTGTCGGCAACGTTGGGGCTCTCCTGCTTGGCGATGGCGCGCACCAGCGCGGGGAACGGCGTGAACTTCTCCGGCGGATGCAGATACCAGGACGCCAGCGCGGCCGTCCACGCCGCCTGGTGCACCCGCTTCTGCGGCGCATTCGCCGCGTTCTCAGCCATGGAATTGGCGAATAGCCAAGCCCCTTCCCGCATATTGGTCAGCACCCGATCGAACACACCGAGCTCGTCGGGGAGCAGCCGACGCATCCAGCGCAACTCCGGCGACAGCTCCTGCATCTTGGCAACCATGTCGGGCATCTGCGAGCACAGCAGTGCGTTGACGCGGATGAAATCGGGTTCCAGCGTCTTCAGCGAGTCGGGCGCGATCGCAAAGCATGCCATGCCCAGATCGAAGCTGATGTGAGCGGTAAACGCGCTCATCATGTGTTGCAGGATGACTGCTTGGCCGTCGTGGTCCCCGACGAACGCCACCTCCCATGGCAGGGTCAGGCCCTGGCACTGCTTGGGGTGGAAGTAGGCATTCAGGGCGTTGAAGTAACGCTGAGCGAAGGCGACGTCCAGCCGGGCAACTCGGTGCCCGTCTTTGAACTTCTCGTTGTTGATGGCGTCCCGGATGGCGAGAGTGACGCGCTGGTAGATGGCGGCGAAGTAGCCGAGGTGACTTTCCTGCGCGATGGACCAGCGGATGACCTTGTCGACGTTGCGCAGAACATCGTCGACGTCGTTGGCCTCGGCCAGGCGGGGCAGTGGCGGTGTCATGTGGAAAGCTCCCAGTCACGGGCGAGGTGGTCGGGCATCTCGAAGCGAGCCCGCTCCCCTCCCCGCTCGAGCCGGAAAATCCCGTGTAACAGGTTGCGGCCGAATGGTAAAGCCAGCCGCGACATCCTTTGGTATCGCGGCAGGTTCCGTTCGCTTTGCCCGAAGAGGTGCACGTAGATCAATTTGGTTACCGAGTCCACCAGGTTGAGCTCGTCGGTCAGCTTCGACTTCGGCACCAGCAGCATGTCGGCGGCCTCGTCGCCGATCAGGTGGCGGATCATCGGAGGGATAGTGTCGTCGAAGCGGTGGAAGGGGGTCAGCTCGTCGAGCAGCTTGATCAGCGCGGCCGCCATCTCCTGGCCTTCCGGCGATGCCCGGAATTGCCGGCGCCGGATGGCGTTGACCAGCGCGGTGGCATCGGAGCTGTCGTGCACCAGCATCTCGTCGCTCAGACCGAGCAGATGTCCGATGACGTTCCAGACATGGAGGTACGCGTCGACGTCCTCGTCTGAAAGGCGCACGCCCAGGCGAGGCATCGGCTCGACGACGACGTATGAGAAGCTGAGCAGCGTCCCGGCCAGGTCCTCCTGGTTGATCGGCGTGCCCCACTCTTTTGCATCCCATAGCCCGGGCTTCTCCTTGTTGCGGGCCTTGACCAGGTTGCGCACCGCGGAGTGCATCAGCCGGACCCGTTGGATGGTGCGTCGGCCTTTGCCATCGTCATCGAGGCCGCCGACGGCGAGCACGTCCATCAGGAACTGGCCGGTCTCCATCACCCGCCGACGGGTGTTCGTGTCAAGTTGGGCGGTCAGGTACAGCACCTTGACGCCGTTCGCCGCCGCGTACGCCGAGGGAAGCGACGCGCAGAACAGGCAGAGCGTGATCAAAACGCCCCACGTCTCGAATATCTGCTGCCCCCGTTTGATCTTGGCCGAGTCGGCCCACTCCGGCAGCGACGAACTCTGGGCCAGGTATTCCCGGATGCCAACGGGCAGATCTTCCGGCACCGGCTGGTCGTTTTTGACCAACGACTGCATGATCGAGTTGACCGCGTCGATGTCACCGCGCCTGAACTCGGCCTCGACCTTCTTGTCGAGCAGCACATCGCCTTGCTTTCGCATCTTGTCGAGCCGCTCGTCGGTCCACCTGGATTTCGCCTTCGCACCCGCCATGGGTGCAGCTTCTCAGACTTTTGAAGCTTTGCCAGCGGTTACGTCGCGATTGAGTACCTGTCTGCCGCAACGCGAGTAGTCCGCTACGCGTGCTTAGTGATGTGCGCCGGCCCTAGGTTGCATGCATCAGCACAGCCGATGCGTCGGAGGCGATCACCATGTCGGACATATCGATCGGGGCACCGCGGGATGCCATCGCCCAGCCGACCGCAGCCAAGGACGCCGTATCCCCGCCGGTGCTGATCACCGAACAGCAAGTGATGCTGGGCACCGCGGCAGCCGTGCCGCCGCCGAGCACCCTGGCCCGCCGGATGATCGACGCGCTTCGTGTCGTCCGGGCCGCCGTGCAGCTGCCGCCCCCGCGGCCTATTTACACACGCGCCGCGTACCTGGAAGGTGCGCGCATGGAGCGTGAAATGCATCGGCTATGAGCCGCTTGGGCCGGCGCGCAAAATCCGGACCAGCTCCTCACGTGACCCGGCGCCCAGACGCTGGAACGCGCGATACACATGCCCCTCGACGGTGCGCACCGAGGTGACCAGCCGCTCGGCGATCTCCTTGTTGGACAATCCCGCGGCGACCAACTCGATGATTTCGCGTTGACGATCGGTCAACGGCTGCCCGACCGGGTTTCGCAGCGCCGGCGTGCACAGCGCGCCGCAGTCGGTGGCCAGCTGCTGCGCCAGCGCCGCAGCATACAAGCTGCGCTTGCGGTTCTGATTACGGCTGAACGCGACGGCCGCCTGGGCGGCGACATCGGCTGCCGCGGCCCGATCACCGATCGCGCGGTAGTCGGCCGATGCCGCCAGCAGACCCGCCCCGTCCTGGGCGTGCAACGATTCGGTATGCCGCGCAACGGTATCGGCGAGGCCAAGCGAGAGCTCGTTGGCCAGTTCCCGCGCGCGGGGCGCGCCCGACGTGTCGCCCCATTGAGCCGCCACCTGTATGCAGGCCAGCTCGTGGGTTGGCTGATTAAGCTTGCGGGCCGCCTCGCCGGCCGCTCGGACAAGCGAAATCGCGTCGGTCAGGCATCCGCTGGCGGCCAGCGCCCAGCCGCTGGCCACCGCCAGACCGGTTTGCATGAACACGTAGTCGGCCGGTACGCATTTGCGCGCTTCGGTGATCGCGGCATTGGCGGCGTCCACCTGACCCAGCTTGGCGTGCGCCTCGGCCAACGCGAAGCAGCTCGCCGGTCGTAAGCCGCTTGTGACGCTGTGCTTCTCTGCCCCGGCCAGCGCCTCGTGCAGAAGTTTCACCGCGGCGGCGACATTCCCCTGCGCCAGCTCGGCGTAACCCAGTAAGAATGCCAGGTTCGCATAGGCAAGCCCGGGAATGTCGCGTGCCGACTCGGATAGCTGCTCGGCCGAGCGCACGCATTCGTCGATGCGCCCATTCAACCGGCAGGCGCGCGCATAGACGCCGCCATACCAGAACCTCATCGGCGACGCCTGAAACGACGTGATCGCGCGGTCGATGGGCTCCGCCACAACGTCAGTGAGGTCGCCGATTCTGCCGAGCGCGCCTTGCGCGATGGTCAACGCGATCGATGCCAACATGGCGTGATAGTCGGGCAGTGTCGGCGAACGCAGCGCCGCCTGCGCCTTTTCCGCCGCTATTTCACAACGGGCCATCACGGCGTCCACGCACGATTCGATCGCGGCGCGCTCAGCCCGCTCCGCCGCGGATTCACGCGTCGATGCCAGGCCGTCAAGAATGGCCGACGCGTCCTGGGGTCGGCCGAGATTCCAGATCAGGTTCGCTGCCCGCACGGTCGCCCAATGGTGTCCGTCCGGGTCAGCGACGCCGATCCCGGCCAGGATCGCCTCGGCCTGCTCTCCGTGCCCACGCCCGGCCAGGCTCATCGCACGCAGGCGGACAGCCTCACTGACCCCGGCATCGGCCGCGGCGGCGGCGAATCGATCGGACAGGTCGAAGTCGAGCAGCGTCATCGCGAATCGCGCCGCCTGCAGGTACAGGCCCGGGTCGGCGGGCAGGTCCGATTCGAGGGCCAGCAGCGCGCGTCGCACCGTCGCGTGCATGTCGGGATCGGAGTCCTTGGCCAGCCGCTGCGCCAGCTTGCCGCGGATCCGCGACAGGTACATCTCACTGGCCGCGGCGCGCCGAAGCTCACCGAACAGCGGATGGGCCAGTCGGGCCATCAACTTGGAGCCGCTGCGTTCCACGGTGACCAGGTTCATCTGTTCGGCGGCCTCCAGATCGCGGCGGTGCACCAGGTCGCAGAGCGCGTCGACCGGGAGCGGCTCGTATTGCGAGAGCGTGTCGACGACAAGGGCGACATCGGGGGTGAGCCGGCTCAATTGCCGATCGACCATGTCGCCGATACTGTCCGACACCGCAACGCGCTCGTCCCACATCCACACCCCGGCGACCTGCCGTATCGCGCCGGCGGCGATCTGGTCCTTGAGCAGTTGCCGCAAAAAAAGCGCGTTGCCTCCGGTCAGCTTCCAGAACCGCTTGGCGCTGCGACTGTCCACCGCGCCGCCAAGCATGGTTTCAAGCATGCGGTGGATGTCCGAAGCCGACAGCGGTTGAAGGTCCAGGCGGGCGAGTAAGTCGTTTTTCCACAGCGCGGTGATCGCGTCGGGCTCGTCCGCGCCCGTGCGCACGGTGACCACCAGCCGTATCCCGCGCGCCTGGGCCAGCTGGTGCACGACGTGTGCCGACAGTCCGTCGAGCAGATGTGCGTCGTCGACCCCGATCAGCATCCCGCGCCCGCGTTGTTGGCTGACAAAGAAATTGATGACCCGTCGCACGTCGGAGATCGGATCGGAGATCATGTCGCAGGTGGATGCGGTGAACGCGCCCAACGGTACCTGTCGCGCGGACTGGGTGCCCACGATCCAGCACGTCCGCTCACCCGAGGCCTCGGCACGGGCGAGCACTTCACGCGCCAAGCGGGTCTTGCCCACCCCTGCGGCTCCGGCGATGACCACGCCGGAGAAATTGCCAACACCGCTGAGCGCACGCCGAATAGCGGCCAATTCGCTGTCACGCCCGGTCAGCGGGTCGCCGCCGATCACCGGCCGACTATAACCCGCGTTGGCGATTTGCTGGCGTGAATTTTGCCGCTATTCACACCGTTCACTCGGCGTAGCGCGGCTTGCGGGGCTGCCACACCACCACGGCGGTGCTCTTGGGCATCACCGCGAGATCGCGGCGCTGACCGGCACGCACCTGCGCCAACTCCCCGGTCAACTCCCTCACCCGCGCCTGCAGCGCCTCGACCTGATTGGTCAGCTCGATGATCCGCTTGATGCCGGCGAGGTTGACGCCCTCGTCCTGAGACAGCCGCTGCACCTCCCGCAGCAGCTCGACGTCGTTCTGTGAATAACGCCGTCCGCCCCCGGAAGTGCGGCGCGGGCTGACCAGACCCAGGCGATCGTAGGTGCGCAGCGTTTGGGCGTGCATGCCGGCCAGCTCCGCGGCGACCGAGATCAGGAAGGTCCGCGATTCAGGTTCCCTTTGGTTCCTGGAATTTCTAGGCATCAGCGATTACCTGCCCATCCGGCCCGTGGGTTAAATCCACTGGCCTGCTCGGCAGCCGCGTACGCCTCCAGCGCCTCCTGCGCGGCGCCCTCCAAGTTCGGCGGGACCGCCACCTTCACGGTGACCAGCAAGTCCCCGCTGCCCCCGCTGCGCTTGGGCACCCCGCGTCCGCGCACCCGTAGGATGCGGCCGTCGGCGGTTCCCTTGGGCACCCGTACACCAACCTTGCCGTCCAGTGTGGGCACCGAAATGGTTGAGCCTAAAGCTAATTCGGTGAAGCTGACGGGAACGGTCACGGTGAGGTCGTCACCGTCACGGCCGAACACCTTGTCCGGCCGAACATGGACCGTCACGTATAGGTCGCCTGACGGCGCGCCACGCAACCCGGCCTCACCCTGCCCGGGCAGCCGGATGCGCTGTCCGTCCTCGACACCGGGCGGGATCCGCACATTGATGGTGCGGGTGCGCGTGGTGACACCGGTGCCCTTGCACTCGTCGCAGGGGTGCTCGATGATCGAGCCGCTGCCCCGGCAGTCGGCGCAGGGTTCGGAAAAGCCGAACGCACCCTGGTTGCGGTTGATCACGCCGGAGCCGTTACAGCTCGGGCACACCTTCGGGCTGGTGCCCGGCCGTGCGCCGCTGCCGTGGCAATTGGTGCACGGCGCCGGGCTGGTCAGCCGCAGCGGCATGGCCACACCGTTGGCGGCCTCCACAAAGTCCAGCTGGGTTTCGGTCTCCAGGTCGTTGCCGCGTCGCGGCCGGCTGGGACGAGCACTGGCGCCGCGCCCGAACAAGCCACCGAACAAATCGCCGATGTTGGTGCCGCCACTACGGCCGGCGGCATCGAACAAATCATTGAGGTTGAACTCGGCGCCGTCACCGAATCCGCCAAAATCACCGGTGTCGAACCGGCGGCCGCCGAAACCGCCGCCCGCGAACAGGCGGCGGGTTTCGTCGTATTCCTTGCGCTTGGCCGGATCCGACAATACGTTGTGCGCTTCGGACACCGCTTTGAATCGTTCGCCCGCGGCCGGATTGTCGGGATTGGCGTCCGGATGCAGATCGCGCGCTAGCTTGCGATAGGCACGTTTGATCTCTTCGGGACTGGCGTCAGAGGAGACGCCCAGCTCCTTATAGAAGTCCTTTTCGACCCATTCACGCTGGGCCATGTCGCGTCACCCCCTCTCACCTTTCGCGTTCATTTGTTGTGCTGATTGTGTGTTCTAGTCACCGGATGCGCCGGCGTTATCGTCCGATTGGACCGGGTGGGTTGCCGCAGCGCCTTCGGGCACGCCGGCGGCCGGCGTTTCTTGGCTGTTGTCCGCGACCGTGTCAACGACGGCGACCAGAGCGTGGCGCAGCACCTGGTCGCCGAGTTTGTAGCCGTGACGCATGACGGTGCCGATCACCGGCTTTGAGCCCTCGGCGCCGTCGCCCTCATGCTGGACGGCCTCGTGCAGCGCTGGGTCGAAGTCTTCGCCTTCCTCGCCGAACGGGGCCAGGCCAAGCCCGGTCAGTGCGCTGACCAGCTTGTCGGCCACCGACTTCAGCGGCCCCGACTCCAGGTCACCGTGCTTGCGTGCCCGATCCAGATCGTCCAACACGCCCAGCAGTGGGGTGACCACGGCGGCCTTGGCCCGGTCCGCCGCGGCCTGCTGGTCGCGCAGCGCCCGCCTGCGGTAGTTGGCGAAGTCCGCCTGCACCCGTTGCAGATCGCCGAGCAGTTCGGCCGCCTTGTCGGCCTCTTCCGGAGTTTCGCCGGCGAAGGCTCCAGGCGCCGCCCCTCCCGGCTCCCCTTTCGGTTCGCCGCCGGGAGGGACATGCCGTACTTCGCCGGTCTCAGGATCGATACGCCGCTTGTCGGTGACCGTTACCTGTTCCTGTTGCCCTTCGCTCACTTGGACTCCCGGTCATCGTCGACCACCTCCGCGTCCACGACGTCATCGGCTGAGCCTGAGGCAGCGCCGGCCTCGGCGCCGCCGGCCTGGCCGCCGGCAGCCTGGGTGGCCTCATAGATGGCCTGTCCGAGCGCCTGCGACTCCTGACCCAGCTTCTCCATCGCCGACTTGATCGCGGAGATGTCGGTGCCGCCCAGTGCCGTCTTGGCGTCGGCCACTGCGGCGTCCACCTTGTTCAGCGTGTCCTGGGGGACCTTGCTGCCACCCTCGGCTTCGCGCTGTTCTTTGACGAACTTCTCCGTCTGGTACACCAGCGTCTCGGCCTGGTTGCGGATGTCGGCCTCCTCGCGACGCTTCCGGTCTTCTTCGGCGTGCGCTTCGGCGTCCTTGATCATCCGGTCGATCTCCTCCTTGGACAGGCCGGAGCCCTCCTGGATCTTGATCGTGTTCTCCTTGCCGGTGCCCTTGTCCTTGGCCGTGACGTGCACGATGCCGTTGGCGTCGATGTCGAAGGTGACCTCGATCTGCGGCACACCGCGCGGGGCCGGCGGAATACCGGTCAGCTCGAACGAGCCGAGCAACTTGTTGTGCGAAGCGATTTCACGCTCACCCTGGTAGACCTGAATCTGCACCGACGGCTGGTTGTCGTCGGCGGTGGTAAAGGTCTCCGACCGCTTGGTCGGGATCGTAGTGTTGCGCTCGATGAGCCTGGTCATCACGCCGCCCTTGGTTTCGATACCCAGGCTCAGCGGCGTAACGTCAAGCAGCAGAACGTCTTTCACCTCACCCTTGAGCACACCGGCCTGCAGCGCGGCGCCCACGGCCACCACTTCGTCGGGGTTGACACCCTTGTTGGGCTCCTTGCCGCCGGTCAGTTCCTTGACCAGCTCGGTCACCGCGGGCATCCGGGTGGAACCACCCACCAACACCACGTGGTCGATGTCGGACACCGAGATACCGGCGTCGGAGATCACCGACTTGAACGGCTGCCGGGTGCGGTCCAGCAGATCTTGGGTGATCTTCTGGAACTCGGCGCGGGTCAGCTGCTCGTCGAGGAACAGCGGGTTCTTGTCCGCGTCGACGGTGATGTAGGGCAGGTTGATCGAGGTGCTCTGTGAGCTGGAGAGCTCGATCTTGGCCTTCTCCGCGGCCTCACGCAGCCGCTGCATCGCCATCTTGTCCTTGGTCAGGTCAATCCCGCTGGTGCCCTTGAACTTGTCGACCAGCCAGTTGACGATGCGGTCGTCCCAGTCGTCGCCACCGAGGTGGTTGTCACCGCTGGTGGCGCGGACCTCGACGACGCCCTCACCGATCTCGAGCAGCGAGACGTCGAAGGTGCCGCCACCGAGGTCGAAGACCAGGATGGTCTGTTCCTTCTCGCCCTTGTCCAGGCCGTAGGCCAGCGCCGCGGCGGTGGGCTCGTTGACGATGCGCAGCACGTTGAGGCCGGCGATCTGGCCAGCTTCCTTGGTCGCCTGACGCTGGGCGTCGTTGAAGTAGGCGGGCACTGTGATGACCGCGTCGGTGATGTCCTCACCGAGGTAGGCTTCCGCGTCACGCTTCAGCTTCATCAGCACGCGGGCGCTGATCTCCTGCGCGGTGTATTTCTTGCCGTCGATCTCGATGGACCAGTCGGTGCCCATGTGCCGCTTGACCGAACGCACGGTGCGGTCGACGTTGGTGACCGCCTGGTTCTTGGCCGGCTGGCCGACCAGCACTTCGCCGTTGCGGGCGAACGCGACAATCGACGGGGTGGTCCGAGAGCCCTCGGAGTTGGCGACCACGACCGGGTCACCACCCTCGAGAACACAGACGACGGAGTTGGTGGTCCCGAGGTCGATTCCGACCGCACGAGCCATGGTGATTCCTCCTGAGTAGTAGAGCTTCTTCCGTGCACTACGCTGAGTGACCTTCGCTCAAGCCTGCCCTTGACCCGCGAAGGTGTCAACCCCAGGATTGAGTCCTAGTCACTCAACTTGCCGATAATGCTAACGGCGGGTACTTCCGTCTTGTTCCCGGGGACTTCGGCTAAGCGCTGAGCTGTCGCGCGTGCCGATCGAGCCAGGCGAGCACCTGGGCGCGACTCAGCGTCCAGCCGAGACGGCGCAGTCGGGTTCCTACGGTCGCGGGCGGCGCCCGCATAAGTTAGCCTGAGCTTTCCCGGGCCCACCATGGCAGGAGCTGGATGTCAGAGCAAGACACCGCCGCTGCCCGGCTTGCGCGCGAAGATGCGGGCTACCACAAGGGCCTCAAGAACCGCCAGATACAGATGATTGGTCTCGGCGGGGCGATCGGAACCGGTCTTTTCCTCGGCGCCGGGGGCAGGCTGGCGTCGGCCGGACCCGGGCTGTTCTTGGTCTACGGGATCTGCGGCATCTTCGTCTTCTTGATCCTGCGCGCCCTCGGCGAGCTCGTCCTGCACCGCCCGTCCTCGGGGTCCTTCGTCTCGTATGCGCGCGAATTCTATGGCGAGAAGGTGGCTTTCGCGGCCGGCTGGTTGTATTTCCTCAACTGGGCGATGACCGGAATCGTGGACACCACCGCGATAGCGCACTACTGCCACTACTGGAAGACGTTGCATACCGTCCCACAGTGGACCCTCGCGTTGATCGCGCTGGTGGCGGTGTTGGCGATGAACCTGATCTCGGTCAAGCTGTTCGGCGAGTTGGAGTTCTGGGCGTCGCTCATCAAGGTGCTGGCGCTGGTGACCTTCCTCGTCATCGGTACGGTCTTTCTGTTCGGGCGCTTCAAGATCGACGGGCACGACACCGGCCTGGCGCTCTGGGACAGCCATGGTGGGCTGCTGCCAGCCGGCCTGCTTCCGCTGGTGCTCGTTACCTCGGGGGTCGTGTTCGCCTACGCCGCCGTCGAACTCGTAGGCATCGCGGCCGGCGAGACACAGAACCCGGAGAAGATCATGCCGCGCGCGATCAACTCGGTCGTGTTTCGCATCGCGGTCTTCTACATCGGCTCGACGGTCCTGCTGGCGCTGCTGCTGCCACACACCGCGTATCGAGACCATGTGAGCCCGTTCGTGACGTTCTTCTCCAAGGTGGGTTTCGGCGCGGCGGGCAGTCTGATGAACCTCGTGGTGCTCACCGCCGCCCTTTCCAGCCTCAACGCGGGCCTGTATTCCACGGGCCGCATCCTGCGGTCAATGGCGATCAACGGCAGCGGCCCCAAGTTCACCGCGCCCATGTCGAAGAACGGCGTGCCGTATGGCGGGATCCTGCTCACCGGCGCCATCGGCCTGTTTGGCATCGTGCTCAACGCCGTCAAGCCGAGCCAGGCGTTCGAGATTGTGCTTCACCTTGCCGCCGTGGGCGTCGTGGTGGCCTGGGGGACGATCGTGGCGAGCCAGCTGCGGTTGTACCGGCTGGCACGCGCAGGCAGATTGCAACGACCGCATTTCCGGATGCCGCTGGCCCCCTATAGCGGCTATCTGACGCTGCTCTTTCTGGCCGGGGTGCTGATCTTGATGCTGTTCGACAAGGTACAGGGCCCCTGGCTGCGTGGCGCGATGATCATCGGCAGCCTTGCGCTGATCGGCGGTTGGTTCCTGGTCCGTCACCGGGTGCGAGCGACCGCCCATGGCGCCGCTGCGCCGGCTGCTCATCCCACCGACCCCCAGGTGGCCGCTTAACGCTCGTCGATGTCGTGGCCGCCGGCCAGATCGGCGCAGTCGACGATCTCGACGTCGTGGCGGGTCCGCAGGTATGCACCCGCACCCTGGTCGCCCGATAGGTGGGCCTGTACCTCGGGCCAGTGCCGACGCGCGATGACCACGGGATGGCCCGGCCGGTCGCCGAAGTAGGCGCGCGCCAGGCCGCTGGCCGACGCGGCCGCGCGGGCGAGCACCCGGGCCACCACGGCGGGACCGATATCCGGCGTATCGATGACGTGCAGCACCGCGTAGTCCGCGCGCATGCGGTCGGCCGCGGCCAGACCGGTGCGCACCGAGGCGCTCAGCCCGTCGCGCCACTGCGGCGCGGTGACCGCGGTGGTCCCCGGCGGGGTGGCCACCTGGGCAGCGCCGAGGACGACCACGACGTCGGCGCACCCGCCCTCGCGCAGGGCGCCGACCGCGGTCTCCAGCCAGCCGTCGACCAGCACTTTCGGCTTGCCGTAGCGGCGACCCGCGCCGGCGGCCAACAGCACTCCGACGCTGCGGGGCTGCTGGCCTATCGACTCCGATAACGGCACTCTCCTATGATGACATTGAGCTTCTCATCCAGCGACAATCGATGGAGCACGATGACTCAGGACCTCCAGGCCCCCGCCACCCCGTCGCCCCGGTACGCCGGCACCCGTGTGCAGCGGGTGGAGGACGGCCGGTTGTTGACCGGCCGCGGCTGCTTCGTCGACGACATCTCACGGCCCGGCATGCTGCATGCCTGCTTCGTGCGCAGCCCTTTTGCGCGGGCCCGGATCAACGGCATGGACGCCTCGGCCGCGCTGGCGCTGCCCGGCGTGCGGGCGGTGTTCACCGCCGCCGATCTCAACCCCGATGTCAGGGAGGCCTGGCACGCCGTCGCGGGCAAGGACGTCCCGGATACCCCGCGGCCCCCGCTGGCCGAGGGCGAGGCCAAGTTCGTCGGCGACCCGGTTGCCCTGATCGTCGCCGAGAGCCGTTACGTCGCCGAGGATGCGCTCGAACTCATCGACGTCGACTACGAGCCGCTGCCGGCGATCACCGATTTCACCCGGGCGCAGACCTCCGAGGTGTTGGTCCACGACAGCTATGCCCACAACGTCGCGGGCGGCATGGGCGGAGCTCCGCCGGACGAAGAGATTTTCGCCAACGCGCCATACGTGGTGTGCGAGAACATCTATCAGCAGATCTATGCGCCGGTGCCGATCGAAACCCGGGGCCTGGTCGTCGAATGGACAGCCGCCACCGGCGAACTCACCCTGTGGGCGTCCACCCAGACTCCGCACGAACTACGGGCTTTTTGCGCACGGTTGTTAGGCATTGCGGCACAACGGGTTCGGGTCATCATGCGCGACACCGGCGGCGGCTTCGGCCAGAAGGTGGTCCCGATGCGCGAAGACATGTGCATAATGCTGGCCGCCCGCAAGGTGCCGGCGGCGCTGAAGTGGATCGAGGACCGCCGTGAGAACTTGATATCGGCCGGGCAGGCCCGCCACGTCGACGGCACCGCACGGATGGCGTTCGACGACGACGGCCGCATCGCCGCTGCAGACATCGATTTCGTTCAGGACGTCGGCGCCTATCCGACGCCCTACCCGGTGCTGACCACGGCCGCCATCGGAATGTTCTTCCCGGGGCCCTACCGGGTGCCCAAGGCCAGCTTCAAGTATCAGACCGTCTTCTCCAACACCAGCGGTCTGGCCGCCTACCGCGGACCGTGGCAATACGAGACGCTGGCCCGCGAAATCCTGCTCGACATCGCCGCGCGCAAGATGAACCTCGACCCGGTCGAACTGCGCCGGCGTAACCTGTTGCGCCGCTACGAAATACCCTACGTCAACCCCAACGGAATGCCTTACGACCACGTCGCGCCGATCGAAACGTTCGAGCAGGCGGTGAAAATCCTTGACCACGAAGGGTTCCGCAACGAACAAGCCGAAGCGCTGGCGCAGGGCCGTTACCTGGGGCTGGGATTTTCGGCCTATATCGAGCCGACCGGGGCCGCGACGGGCCACCTGGCCACCGAGGGTGCCACCATCCGGATGGAGCCGACGGGCAAGATCAACGTCTACGTCAACGGCGGCTCGAGCGGAAACAGCATCGAAACCACCGTTGTCCAGTTGACCGCCGACGCGCTGGGTGCCGACATCGACGATGTGGCAACGATCCAGGGCGACACCGCGGTCACCCCGTACGGAGCCGGGACGCAGGGCAGTCGCAGCGCACCGATGACGGCCGGGGCGGTCAACGAGGCGGGGACCATGCTGCGTGAGAAGATCGTGGCGCTGGCCGCGCATCACCTCAAGGTCGCCGAATCCGAAGTGGATCTTGCCTATTCGGTGGCCAGTGTGCGCGATGACCCGTCGAAGCGGGTGACCTTCGGTGAGCTGGCCTATCTGGCGTACTACTCCCCGCAATTGTTGCCGCCGGGTATGTCGGCCAATCTGGAGGCGACCGCTCGCTTCAACTCGCCCAATCCCGTTCACTGGTCCAACGCGACCCACGCCTGCACCTGCGAAGTCGACGTGGCGACAGGCAAAGTGAGGCTGCTGCGCTACATCGTCAGCGAGGACGTCGGACCCATGATCAACCCGACCATCGTCGAGGGACAGATCGCCGGCGGAACCGTGCAGGGCATCGGCGGCGCGTTGATGGAGGATGTGGTCTACGACGACGACGGCAACCCGCTGGCAACAACATTCGTCGACTATCTGCTGCCCACGGCCACCGAGGTGCCGCCTATCGAATTCGGCCACGTCGAGATACCCGGTCCCGGGCCCGGCGGATACAAGGGCGCCGGTGAAGGCGGCGCTATCGGCTCGGTACCGGCAGTGATCAACGCCATCAACGACGCGCTGGCCCCGCTTGACGTGACCGTCACCCGGCTGCCGGCCAGCCCGGCGTCGATCGCAGCGCTGCTGGCGGAGGGGGCCCGGTGAAGCCGGCTTCGTTCGACTACCACCGCCCCGAGACCGTCGACGACGCGGTGGGCCTGCTGGCCGAATTGGGCGATGACGCCAAAATCCTGGCGGGCGGCCAGAGCCTGGTGCCGATGCTGGCGATGCGGCTGGCCTACTTCGACCATCTCATCGACATCTCCCGGCTGAGCGAACTGCAGGGCATCGAACGCAGAGACGATGAGCTGTGGATCGGCGCGGGAACCACCGAAGCCGCCGTGGGCGCCGATACCCAAGTCCGCCAAGGGGTTCCGCTGCTGACCCGGTCAACGCCGTTCGTCGGGCACTTCCAGATACGCAACCGCGGCACCCTCGGCGGGTCGATCGCCCACGCCGATGCCGCGGGCGAATACCCGGCGGTCGCACTGACGCTGGACGCGGTGATGGAAGTAGCGTCGCCGCGCGGGCGCCGAGAGATCGCCGCCGCAGAGTTCTTCGCCGGCTTATGGGAAACCACCATGGCGTCCGACGAAGTGCTGGCCGGGGTGCGCTTCCCGGTGTGGAACGGCCGAACCGGGTTTGCGGTTGAAGAATTCTCACGCCGGCACGGCGATTTTGCCATCGCCGGCGCGCTGGCCGCCGTCCAGCTCGACGACAGTTCTGGCCAGGACCGGGTATCCCGCTGCGCGATCGGACTGCTGGGTCTGGGTTCCACACCCCGGCGCGCGACCGCCGCCGAGGCTGCAGTCGTCGGCCGGCTCGTCAGCGACGTCATACCGGAAGAAATCGGCCGTGCCGCCATCACGGGGCTTGACGACATTCCGACCGACCTGCAGGGCTCGGCGAGCTACCGCACCCAGGTCGGCGCCACCATGGCCGCGCGTGCCTGGCAGCAGGCCATCGCCGAAGCAATGAACGGGGCACACCATGGGTGAACAGCGAGTTCAGTTGTCCGTCAACGGCACTCCGATCGCGGCCAGCGTCGAACCGCGCATGACGCTGGCGGACTTCCTGCGGGAGCGGTGCGGGCTCACCGGCACCCATCTCGGTTGCGAACACGGCGCGTGCGGCGCCTGCACGGTGCTGCTGGACGGCGACGCGGTGCGATCCTGTCTGATGTTCGCCGTGCAGGCCGACGGCATGCAGGTGACCACCGTCGAGGGCATCGCGTCGCCGGACGGCACGCTCTCGCCCGTGCAGTCAGCGCTGCGTGAGTGCCACGGATTGCAATGCGGCTTCTGCACGCCCGGTTTCGTCACGTCGCTGACCGCGTTGCTGCGCGACAACCCGAATCCCACCGACGACGAGATACGAGAGGGCCTGTCCGGCAACTTCTGCCGGTGCACCGGTTACCAGGGCATCGTCGCCGCCGCGCATCGGGCCGCCGAGATGATGCGCGAGACGGTCACGCAACGGTAAATGGGCGCGTCACTGTGGTCGGTTTCGTCACGCCCTGCGTAATCTGGGTCGCGAAATTCCACATTCTCGGGAGTAGGCGTGCGGTTTTCGCAAAGAGCACGGTGGAGTCTGGCCGCTGGATCGCTGCTGCTCACCCCCGTGCTGGCTAGTCCCATGCTGATCGACGCCTGTTCCTCCACCATCGAGGGCAGGCCGGTCGCCGCGCCGGGCGCGGGCGGCATCGAACCCACCATTCCCACGCCCAGGCCTTCGCCCTCGTCGCCGTCGGCCACTGCAGGCCCCGCCCCGGGCCTGCCGACCACGACGGTCAATCCGACGACACCGGCGGGCGCCATCCCGCTGCCGCCCGACCAGAATGGCTACGTCTTCATCGAGACCAAATCCGGCATGACCCGCTGCCAGATCAATAAGGACACCGTCGGCTGCGAGGCGCCCTTCACCAATTCCCCCTTACAGGACGGCGAGCACGCCAATGGCGTGAGTATCAACGCTAACGGCAAAGTCCAGTGGGTGCTCGGCAACCTCGGGGCCATTCCGACCGTCCAGATCGACTACAAGACCTACCAGGCGCAGGGCTGGACGATAAACGCCAGCACCGACGGCACCCGCTTCACCAACGACAAAACCGGGCACGGCATGTTCGTCAGCATCGACAAGGTCAACACGTTCTGAGGGCAGCTCAGCAAGTCATTTCACCGACTTGTCCGCAGTGGGTTCGCAGCATCTGGCCGTCGAGTTGTCGGCGCCGCATGGCCCCGGGCCTTCCCGCGGTACCGCTCAGCGATACGCAGAGCCGCGATATGACTGTGGTCCACCTTGTGCAGCTCGGCGTTCTTGCGCTCTTGCTCGGCCCAGATTGCGACGACATGCTGGTTCATGAGAACCGCCCTCGACCACCTATCCACAGCGGCGGCTCCTGGCCGTTGTACATGCTTTTGGGCCGCCATCGCTGTCTGCGCAACAGCCGACCGGCGTGGTGCTCGGCCGCGTCTTTGAGGTACCAGGTTGGCCGTCCCGCTCGTAGCGGGTAATTCGGCAACCCACCAGTCCGACGTGCCTACCCTCGGCATCAACCCGCCAGTCCAGCAGTCGCGGGCGCACTGCCTCGAGCCCCGACTCGATGGATTCCCAGGGGTGGGTTATCGGATCTGGATGAACTCGTCACCCACGAATTAACCCTAATGGAATTGAGCGCGGCCGTGTCAGGCCCAAACCGGAAGTGCTACGAGCCGAGCGGTTTGACCCAGACGAGCCGGCCGTGGTTGTCGCCTCCCCGACGTACTCCGTCAGCGCGGTCAAGCTGGGCGGGCATCACGGGCGCCCGACATAATGTCGCAAAGGTTTTAGACACCCCTGCCGTTATGACGGGAGCGTTCTGTAGATCCAGGGTCTGGGCGACGGTTCTCACCCGGACTCGCCGGTCCGAGCACCGGTGGGCTTCAAATCGACGAGTCTCACATTGACTCAACCCCCAACGTCCCTTTCAAGACGCTGCTTTCCGAGAGCGAGTTCTGAGACAAATGGACCTCGGCAAATGCCTGCGGGCGCCGCTGCCAGAGCCTGGTCGATTTGGTCGTATGCGTACGTCACTATCTCGGCGGGAGTCAGCGCTTCACCCTTACGGGCGAGCGAGTCGTACAGGTGCGGCTTCGAGTCCGTCAGCCGGCGGCGACCTGCTTCCGGCCGAACACGCGCTCCATCATTGCGGTGTCGGTGTAAAGCTGCGCCCGTACGATCTTGCCGTCGCGCAGCCAGTACACGTCTGCGTCTTCACCCATTTCGTTGCCGGCCGTCACCTCGGTGAACGCGATGACCATGTCGCCACCGGCCATAAAGCTCAGCGTCCTGACCGCGACTGCCTTCTCCGCCAACCGCGCGAGGTATTCGCCGAATTCGCCCTTGCCGCGATAGATACCGCTGATCGAGCTTTCCCCCGGGTGAACCCACTCGAGGTTGTCGTCGAACTGGCTCATCACCGTCTCGACGTCCCCAGCCGAGAAGGCTTCGTAACCCCGCTTGACGACCTCGATGTTCTGATCTGACATATCGACCCCTTTCCTGGGTAACCCTATTCGGCAGCGCTCGGTCTGAACCGATCTGGCGAGGTGCACGAGTCGGCAGTGCAGCTGTTCGTCGGACCCCTCCGGTCAATGGAGACCGTTGCACACGCCACGATGATTGTCCGCTTGTCTCGGGCTCGGTGGGCGCCGATTAGCGAAAAATACCGGGCCGGCACAGCCATGAGCCCCCGGCACAAACCATCTGTCCGCCGGCGCGCGCGTTACGGTGGATCGCCATGCAGGTCATGACCGCTCCCGCCAGTTTCGGTCACTCGGACTGCGAGCGTGCCGTAGTCGGCGCGCTGGCGCAGCCCGTCCTAGCCGTCACCAGCCTGGCCTACGTCGCCGCCGGGCTGGCCGTACTGTCCTGGGCGGCGCGGACCAGGGCGCCGCTGGCTGGGGCTGCCGGAGTTGCGCTGGTGGCGGTCGGGGCGGGCAGCTTCGCCTTCCACGGCCCCCAGCCGTCGTGGGCGAAGCTCGCCCATGACTGGCCCATCGTCGCCGCGGCAGCGGTGTACGCGGTCGGCCTGGCCCGGAGTGGGCGCCGGCGGCGGTGGTCGGCCTGGGCTAAACCGGCGGGGGTCTTCGCGCTCGGACTGGCCGCCTACGCGGCGGGACGCTCCGGCTCGCCGCTGTGCCGCCCCGACAGCCTGTGGCAGTACCACGGCGCCTGGCACGTCCTCTCTGCGGCTGCCGCCGGATGGGCCGCCCGGGCCATGGCGCCGGGCGCGCCGGTGAGCCTTCGCAAGCGCGCATAGCCGGGCACCCGAACTGGGCCACGGTGGGAAGCGCAGCAGTCGACACATAGCGCGCCGATCCGCCGCACCGCGGCCAGCATGGGCTTGGTCTAGGCGGGCCCGGTCGATTTGGTGATAGGCGTAGGTGGCCTTGGCGGCGGTGGTCATCGTCTTGCCCTTGCGGGCGAGCGATTCGTAGGTCTGGTCGCCGAGGACATCGTGCGGGCTGGGCGATCTTTGGGATGGCTGCCGTTGCTCCCGAGGCTCATAGGCTTGCGCGGTATGCGGTTTGCGGCTCCCGCTTGCCTTTAAGTGTGAGTTGCACACGTGTTCCGACTGGGGCCGGTAGACCGTCGGCGACACGCTCGGAGATGATGATCTCGCCTCCGGCGGCCTGCGCTAGAACTTAGAGTTTGGTGGCAATTCCGTGCCACACGACCCACACGACAGTCCCGAAGAGCCGTACCGCCACTACCGCACACTCCCGACACAAAAGTTCAGTTCACGTAGCGCGCCATGAGCGGTTGGTCACCAAGTGATCGGACAGCACCATCAGGTCGGCGGCCGACGGAGCGTCGTGGCGGGCGGTGTCAGTACCATCGGTGCCGTGGCACCCAACGGCCCACGGGACGACTTCCACAACCAGGCGACCCAACATGCCGACTACGGCAGGGGTGGACAAGCGTCCCCAGGTGCACCTCCGCCAAACCCGACCGATCAGTTCGAGCAGGCCGAAACGCTGGACTCGCTCGACCAGGAAATCGAGCCCACCCCCTGGTACCGCGAGCCCGTGATGCTCACCGGGTGGCTGGTACTCGTCATCATCCTGATCGCACTGATCATCTACGGCATCCTCCAGCTGATTCACGGCGAACCCAGCACCAGCCACACCCCGTCAACCAGCACGCCCAGCACCACCAGCACGACCACGACGACGACGCCGGCGCCGACCACGACCACGACGCCGTCGACCAGTAGCGCGGTCGAGGCACCCCCTCAGCAGCCGTCACAGCAGCCAACGCACCAGTCAACGCAGCAGGAGCCAACGCATCGGCATCACTTGCCGCAGCTGCCGTCGGTGATCACCATCCCGGAGGTGCCGACGGTGATCACGGTCCCGCCCGAACTGCGGTAACGGCTGCCGTGATGCGGGTGAGACAAGCGACGGAGGGGTGCGGGATATGAGCGAGTCGCTCGGACTGTCGATTGGGGCGGCCAACCTGGTGGCGGCCCGCGCCGGGGGCGTTCCGGTGGCCCGCAGTTCCGTGCTGACCCTGTTCGAGCACCGACCCACCGAAGTCGGCCTGCCCGAAGAGAACCCCAACCTGACCGAGCCCGGGATCGTGCTGCGCGGATTCGTCGAGCGAGTCGGTGACCGAGCCCCCTTGGTGGCGGCCGACGGGACAAAGTACCTCGGCGAGGTATTGACGGTCGAGGCGATCGAAGCCCTGGCACGCACCGTCGGCTACGGCACACCCGTCACCATCGCGGTGCCCGCATACTGGTCTGACGCTCAGTTGGCCGCGCTGCGTGAAGAATTCTTCGCTCAGCCGGATCTGGCGCGCGGCGGGGTGGCTCCGACGTTGGTTTCCGACGCCGCCGCCGCGCTCTCGGCGCTGCGCGGCAAACCGGGATTCCCCACCGAAGGCGTTGTCGCGCTGTGCGATTTCGGTGCCAGCGGCACCAGCATCACGCTGATGGACGCCCGGTCCAACTTCTCCCGCATCGGGCAGTCGGCGCGCTACACCGATTTCTCCGGCGACGCGATCGATCAGCGCATCCTCAGTCAAGTGCAGGCCTCCGATAACACCACCGCCGACATGGGCAGCACCACCCGGATCGGCTCACAGACCAGGCTGCTCGCCGAATGCCGGCGCGCCAAGGAGCAGCTGTCGACGGCCGCCGTCACCACCGTGACCAAGGCTCCCGGCGATGAGGTCAGGCTGTCGCGCGCCGAGTTCGAGCAACTCATCTCCGAACCGGTGGACCGATTCCTCGCGGACCTGGAAGATACGTTGCGGCGCAACGGGATTCCGCAATCCAGGCTGGCTGCTGTCGCGGCTGTGGGAGGCGGCGCCAGCATCCCGTTGCTCACCGCACGGCTGTCGGAGCGCTTCGGCGTACCCGTGCACACCACACCGCAGCCCGCGTTCAGCGCCGCCGTCGGCGCGGCGTTGCTGGGCGCACAGCAAACGTCGGCCGGCGCCCCGACTGCCGCGGCCGCCGTCGTGGAAGCGCCGACCGAAATAGTCACCCAAGCCGGGTGGGCCGCCCCGGGCGCCGAAGCGGAAAGCGCGCTGGCGTGGTCAGAAGACGCTGACGGCGCCGGGGAACCGGTGCCCTACGTCGGGCGTGACGCCACCGGCGAGTACGCCAGCGAGGCAAGGGACTTCGACGACGCGGCCGGCAACCGGTACGCCCCAGAGCAGGGCGGACTGCCGTGGTACAAACGCACGGCGCTGGTGTTGGGCGTAGCCGGCGCAGCCGCGGCAGTGCTGGTGGCCATCTTGTTGGCGATCACCCTCGGACGCCCCAAGTCCAACCCGGTCAACACCACACCGCCGAACGAACCGGCACCGCCCCAAACGTCGCAAACCGTGACCATCACCGGGCCGGACAACAGCACCACCGTGACGGTCGTGCCGGCGCCGCCCCCGCCGTCCACGGAGCCGGCCACCACGACCGCCCCGCCGCCGACCACCACGACCACGACGCCCCCGCCGACCACCACGACCGCCGCGCCGACCACGACATCGCAAGTGACCACGACCGCCGCGCCGACGACCACGCGCATCAGACCGCTGCCGCCACCGATTCAACCGCCATTTGGGCACTGACCCGGTGCCGCTGGCGGCGCCGGGCCAACTGCAAGTTAGGGCAGCCTTTCTCGCATCGTAAGTCGCGGAGATGTAACTATGAGCAGGGCTAATCGAGAAATTTCAGGCTGAACTAATGCATTGGGGAGACCTTCGGTGACGACGCAAATGCTCATCAGACTGACCGTGGGCATGGGCATGACGCTGATCGTGCTGGCGCTCGCTGGACGGCGGGTCCTGTTCTTGTTCAGGCTGGTCAGCTCGGGACAGCCAGCGCCCGGACACACCAACGACCCAGGCAGGCGCGTCTGGACCGAGATCGCCGAAGTCTTCGGGCAGCGCCGCCTGCTCAAATGGTCGCTTCCCGGCCTGGCGCACTTCTTCACCATGTGGGGATTCTTCGTCCTGCTCACGGTCTACATCGAGGCCTACGGGCTGCTGTTCCAGTCCAACTTCCACATCCCGATCATCGGCCGGTGGGACGCGCTGGGCTTCCTGCAGGACTTCTTCGCAACCGCCGTCTTCGTCGGCATCACCACCTTCGCCATCATCCGGCTTCGCAGCGAGCCGCAAGACTACGGCCGCGCCTCGCGGTTCTACGGATCGCACACCGGCGGCGCCTGGATGGTGCTGTTCATGATCTTCAACGTCATCTGGACCTATGTGCTGGTCCGCGGATCCGCGGTCAACAACGGCACGCTGCCCTACGGCAAGCCGGCCTTCCTTTCGCACCTGTTCGGCGCGATTCTGCGCCCGCTCGGCCAGCCCGCCAACGAATACATCGAGACGACGGCGCTGCTACTGCACATCGCGGTGATGCTGGCGTTCCTGATCCTGGTGCTGCACTCCAAGCACCTGCACATCTTCACGGCGCCGATCAATGTCATCTTCAAGCGGCTGCCCGACGCGCTCGGCCCGCTGTTGCCGATCCAGTCCGACGGCAAGCCGATCGACTTCGAAAACCCGCCGGACGACGCCACATTCGGCCGCGGCAAGATCGAAGACTTCAGCTGGAAGGGCATGCTCGACTTCGCCACCTGCACCGAGTGCGGCCGCTGCCAGTCGCAGTGCCCGGCCTGGAACACCGGTAAGCCGCTGTCCCCCAAGCTCGTCATCATGGACCTGCGCGACCACTGGATGGCCAAGGCGCCCTACATCCTGGGTGACAAGGAGCCGCCGATCGAGAACACCCCGGAGGGTGGGCTCGGCGAGGAACTGGCCGACGAGAAGCGCTTCGAGGCCGACCATGTCCCCGAGTCGGGCTTTGGGCGCGTCATGGGCTCGGGGCCAGAGCAGGCCACCCGCCCGCTGGTGGGCACCCTCGAGCAGGGCGGGGTGATCGACCCCGACGTGCTGTGGTCCTGCGTGACCTGCGGCGCCTGCGTCGAACAATGCCCGGTGGACATCGAGCACGTCGATCACATCGTCGATATGCGCCGTTACCAGGTGATGATGGAGTCGGAGTTCCCCTCGGAACTGTCGGTGCTGTTCAAGAATCTGGAGGCCAAGGCAAACCCCTGGGGCCAGAACGCCTCCGACCGCACCAACTGGATCGACGAGGTGGACTTCGACGTCCCGGTCTACGGCGAAGACGTCGAGAGCTTCGACAGCTTCGAGTACCTGTTCTGGGTTGGCTGCGCCGGCGCCTACGACGACAAGGCCAAGAAGACCACCAAGGCCGTCGCCGAGCTGCTGGCCATCGCCGGGGTGAAGTACTTGGTGCTGGGCACCGGGGAGACCTGCAACGGCGATTCCGCGCGCCGCTCGGGCAACGAGTTCTTGTTCCAGCAACTGGCGCAGCAGGCCGTCGAGACGCTGGACGGGGTGTTCGAGGGCGTCGAGACCGTCGACCGCAAGATCGTGGTCACCTGCCCGCACTGCTTCAACACCCTGGGCCGTGAATACCGGCAGCTGGGCTCGAATTACACGGTGTTGCACCACACCCAGCTGCTCAACCGGCTGATCCGGGACAACAAGCTGGTGCCGGTGACTCCGGTGTCGCAAGACATCACCTATCACGACCCGTGCTACCTGGGCCGGCACAACAAGGTCTACGAGGCACCGCGAGAACTGATCGAGGCCTCCGGGGCCAAACTGACCGAGATGCCGCGCTACGCCGAACGCAGCTTCTGCTGCGGCGCGGGTGGTGCGCGTATGTGGATGGAAGAGCACATCGGCAAGCGGATCAACCACGAGCGCGTCGACGAGGCGCTGGCCACCGGGGCGGCCACCATCGCCACCGGCTGTCCGTTCTGCCGGGTCATGGTCACCGACGGTGTCAACGACCGGCAGGAAGAGGCCGGTCGCAGCGGCGTCGAGGTGCTCGACGTGGCCCAGGTGCTGCTCGGTTCGCTCGAGTACGACAAGGCGACGCTGCCGGAAAAGGGTACGGCGGCGAAGGAGGCCGAGAAGCGGGCCGCCCAAACGCCCAAGGCTTCGATAGCGGCACCGAGCGCGCCCGTCGAGGCCCCGGCCGAGCCCGAGGCGCCCACCCAGGCCGCCGAGCCGGAGCAGCCCACTAAGGCCGCGGTGCCCGCCAAGGGGCTGGGCATCGCCGGCGGCGCGAAACGGCCCGGCGCCAAGAAGGCGGCTCCGGCCGCCAAGGCGACCGAGGCACCGGCCGAGCCGGCCACCGAGGCGACGGCCGAGCCGGCAGCCTCGACCGCTCCTGCTGCACCGGCCAAGGGGCTGGGCATCGCCGGCGGCGCGAAACGGCCCGGCGCCAAGAAGGCGGCTCCGGCCGCCAAGGCGACCGAGGCACCGGCCCCCGAACCGACTCCCGATGCGACGCCCGAAGCCAAGACCGAAGCCAAGGTGCCCGCGGCCCCGGTGAAAGGTCTGGGTATCGCCGCCGGCGCCAAGCGGCCGGGAGCGAAGAAGGCGGCGCCGAAAGCCCCGGCCGCCGGCGCCAAGGCAACCGAGACCGAGGCGACCGAATCTCAGGGCACCGCGTCCCGGCCCCCCGAGCAGCAACCGGGAGCCGCGCCGGAGCCCAAGGCTCAACCGGAGCCGGCAAAGCAAACCGACGGCGCCCAGGCACCGTCGACCCCGCCCGTCAAAGGGCTGAGCATTGCGCGCGGCGCACGCCCCCCGGGCAAGCGCTGAGACGAGGATTTGGCGCTGACAGCAAATTTCAGTGGACAGTGATGGCACCATTGGTGAGGTGACCACTCACCAGCTGCCCCTCCATGCCGCCTCCGCTCACCACCGGCAGCGTACTTTCGCGCAGTCGTCCAAACTTCAGGACGTTCTGTACGAGATCCGCGGCCCGGTACACCAACATGCCGCACGGCTGGAGGCCGAGGGGCACCGCATCCTCAAGCTGAATATCGGCAACCCGGCGCCGTTCGGCTTCGAGGCGCCCGACGTGATCATGCGCGACATGATCCAGGCGCTGCCGTACGCCCAGGGGTACTCCGACTCGCAGGGCATCCTGCCCGCGCGCCGGGCGGTGGTCACCCGCTACGAGCTGGTGGAGGGCTTCCCCCGTTTCGACGTCGAGGACGTCTACCTCGGCAATGGGTGCTCCGAGCTGATCACCATGACGTTGCAGGCCTTGCTCGACAACGGCGACGAGGTGTTGATGCCGTCGCCGGACTACCCGCTGTGGACGGCGTCGACCTCGCTGGCCGGCGGCACGCCCGTGCACTACCTGTGCGACGAGACCCAAGGCTGGCAGCCAGACATCGCCGACCTGGAGTCCAAGATCACCACGCGCACCAAGGCGCTGGTCGTCATCAACCCGAACAACCCGACCGGCGCGGTCTACAGCCGCGAGGTCCTCACCCGGATGGTCGAGCTGGCACGCCGCCACCAACTGCTGCTGCTCGCCGACGAGATCTACGACAAGATCCTCTACGACGACGCCAAGCACATCAATGTGGCCACCCTGGCGCCCGACCTGCTGTGCCTGACGTTCAACGGCCTGTCGAAGGCCTACCGGGTCGCCGGCTACCGGGCCGGCTGGCTGGCGATCACCGGACCCAAGGAGCATGCCAGCAGCTTCATCGAGGGAATCGGCCTGCTGGCAAACATGCGACTGTGCCCCAACGTGCCCGCACAGCATGCCATCCAGGTCGCCCTCGGCGGCCACCAGAGCATCGAAGACCTGGTCCTTCCCGGTGGCCGCTTGCTGGAGCAGCGCGACGTCGCCTGGCAGAAACTCAACGAGATCCCCGGGGTGTCCTGCGTCAAACCCGAGGGCGCGCTGTATGTATTCCCCCGGCTGGATCCCGAGGTCTATGACATCACCGACGACGAACAGCTCGTCCTCGACCTGCTGTTGTCGGAAAAGATCCTCGTCACCCAGGGCACCGGGTTCAACTGGCCGGCACCGGATCATCTGCGCATCGTGACGCTGCCGTGGGCCCGCGACCTGGCAGCCGCGATCGACCGGCTGGGAAACTTCCTGGTCAGCTATCGCCAGTAAGCGCACAGGCACCCGCCTCTACGGTGGACCGGGTGACGCACTCACACTCGCACGGCACGGCGGCAGGCCCGAGCCCCGTTGATCCGCTGCCCGCCAGGATCGTGGTCGGATTGCTGGTCGCGATCGGTGTGGCCGTGGTCGCCGGTGCCATCCTGCTGTGGCCCAGCCGGCAGCAAGTCGACATCCCAATGCCGTTTCAGAACGCGACCGGTGGCGCCGTGAATACCCAGGCCGGCCACGTGCTGTCCAGCGGACTGGGCAACTGCGGCAGTCCATCGGCCAGTCAGGTGCTCACCACCGCGCCCCAGCCTGCTCCCCCGGGCGCGGGACAGTGCATTTTGACCGTGGTGGCCATCGATTCCGGGCCTAATGCTGGAGCCAACACACTGCTGGAGTCCTCCCCCGGTCCAGGTCAGCCGAAGTTCGCGGCGGGAGATCGGATCCGGCTGGTCCGGCAGGTCGACGACCACGGCGCCACCAGCTATGCGTTCTACGACTTCGAACGGGGTTGGCCGTTGGCCGGCCTGGCCATCGCGTTCGCGGTGGTGATCGTCGCCGTGGCGCGCTGGCGGGGGCTGCTCGCGCTGGTGGGCATCGTCGTCGCGTTCCTACTGCTGGTGGTGTTCTTGCTGCCGGCCTTGCGAGACGGCGCGCCGCCGGTGCCGGTCGCACTGGTGGCCTCCGCGGCGATCCTGTACGCGGTCATCTACCTGGCCCACGGAGTCAGCCTGCGGACCAGCGCCGCGCTGCTGGGCACCTTGGCGTCGTTGCTGCTTGCTGCCGGGTTATCTTGGGCGGCAATAGAACTGGCGCATCTGACCGGTCTGTCAGACGAACAGAATGCCACCGTCAGCGCGTACCTGGACAACGTGTTGATCGGCGGCCTGTTGCTCGCCGGCTTCATCATCGGGTCGCTGGGTGTGCTCAACGACGTCACCGTGACGCAGGCATCGATGGTGTTCGAACTGGCCCACCTCGGCGCTGACAAAACCCGGCGCGCCGTTTTCGGCAGCGCACTCCGGGTAGGTCGCGACCACATCGCCAGCACGGTCTACACGCTGGTGCTGGCCTATGCCGGCAGTTCTTTGCCGCTGCTGTTGCTGTTCAGCGTCGCCAACCGCTCGCTGGGCGACGTGCTGACCAGCGAGAGCGTCGCCATCGAGATCGCCCGCTCCGCAGTGGGCGGCATCGCCCTGGCCCTCTCCGTGCCGTTGACGACGGCGATCGCGGCGGTGCTGGCCAAACCTAGTGAAATCGGCTCCGTTCCAACAAATCCAGCAAATAGCCACCGTAGCCGGACTTGAGCAGGGCTTCGGCAAGCTCGGCCAGCTCGTCGTCGGTTATCCAGCCCTGGCGCCACGCCACTTCCTCGGGGACACCGATCTTCAAGCCCTGCCGTCGTTCCAGAGTGCGGACGTAGTCGCTGGCATCCAGCAGCGAGTCGAAGGTTCCCGTGTCAAGCCACGCGGTGCCGCGGGCAAGGACCTCGACCGAGAGGCGCCCCCGGTTCAGATAGATCTGATTCACCTCGGTGATCTCGTACTCGCCGCGCGCCGATTTCTTTAAACCCCTGGCGATTTCGATGACCTCGTTGTCGTAGAAATACAGACCCGGAACCGCGAATTGGGACTTCGGCGTTGCGGGCTTCTCCTCCAGCGACAGGGCCATGCCGTCGTCGCTGAATTCGACGACACCATAGGCCGACGGGTTTGCCACCCAGTAGGCGAAGATCGCCCCGCCGTCGATGGATTGGAAGCGGTTCAGGCTGGTGCCCAGTCCGGGGCCGTAGAAGATGTTGTCTCCCAACACCAAAGCCACCGAGTCCGTCCCGATATGGTCAGCGCCGAGGATGAATGCCTGGGCCAGACCATCCGGTCGGGCCTGCGCCACGTAGCTGAGGTTGATGCCGAATTGGGCACCGTCGCCCAGGAGTCGCTGAAAGGCCGGCGCGTCGTGCGGGGTGGTGATCACCAGGATGTCGCGGATTCCGGCCATCATCAGGGTGGACAACGGGTAGTAGACCATCGGCTTGTCGTATACCGGCAGCAACTGCTTGCTGATGCCCTGGGTGATGGGGTGCAGGCGGGTGGCTGACCCGCCGGCCAAAATGATTCCGCGCATACGTGCCTCCCCTACTCGATGACGTCGGATTCGGTGAGATCGGTGGCCGCCAGCGCCGAGGCCAGGTCGTCGTGCCGGAAAACCGAGGTGACCCGGTCGTGGACCACCCGGAAGGCCGACGCGGCGGTGGTGACGGCCCCCGGACTATCCGGGGTGCTGATCTTTTCTTCGACGACGACGACACCATCGTGCACGTACATCCGGCCGAGCTCCGCGGTCACGTTGCGCGAGGCGGCCCAGCTGCGCAGCGCCTCGTGGCCCTGCGCTGCTCCGTGCGCATCGCCGATCTCGATGTCGTCGCTGGACAACGCCACCAAGGTATCCAGGTCGGCGGCGTTCAGGGCGTCGTGCCATGCCAGAACGGTGGCGATCTCCGATGTGGTCATGGTGAGCAAATTACCGTGTGCGTCTCTCGCTCGTGGCTAGAGCGGCGTACGGTCCAACCAGTCTCGCCAGACTCCTTGGTCGCCGAACAGCTCGATGCCGGTCTCGTCCAGCGACACCCTGCGCAGGATCGCCAGCAGTAGCTCGGTGGCGCCGCCACGCAGCGAAGCGGTGCCCTTGCCGTGTCGGTGTGACCACGCGATCCGCCCCTGGTCGACGCCGACCGTCCATTCGCCAGCTTCACCCAAGCCGGGGTCGGTGGCATGCAGGTGCAGGGTGTTGCCCTCCGCGAGCGGGAGCGGCGCACCCTCGCGTCCCGCCTGAATCGCCACTCGTTCGAGCCATTCGGTGATCCCGTCGGCCGCCACGTTGGCGTCGAGCGCGAAATCGGTGCCAGTCGCGATGGCCGCGTCTGCGCGGTGTACCGCTGTTTCGTGCAGCCGGCGCCGGATCCACCAATTCGCCTGGCGGGGACCGAGAAATGTCCACACCGGCGTTTCCGGGCCCGTCAACGCGACGGCGTCGACGAGCCGCTGGGCACCGCCATGCAGCCAGGAGATCGCATCGGCCGGATCGGGTGGCGGCTTGCCGCCATCGACGGAACGCGGGTCAAGGAATTGGTCGACCCGGTCGCGCACGATCTGTGCCGCCCAGCGGTCGCCACGGCCGACGTGGCGGAATAGCTGCTGCAGGCTCCACCCCGGGCAGGTCGGCACCGGCGTGGACGCGTCGGCGTCGCGGAAAAGCTCCGCAAAGGCCCGATTCTCTGCCAGGAATGCGGCGGCGTAGTCCACGTCCGTCACGCTACCCGGTTGCTTTATCCACAGTTGAGAGTTCATCCACACCCGGGCATCGTCAGCCGGTTTACGGCGCGGCCACTTAGTAATGTCGAACGTATGTGCGATTTCGCCTTGCCGAGTGTGGAGACACTCAAGCACAGCGGCGACTCGGCGGTGGCGGCCGCAATCACCGAGTGCGCCCGCATAGAGGCGATCGCGAGCGCTCGGCGCCTGGCGGCCATCGCCGAGATGGTGGCACGCCACGCCAACGGCCCTACCGGCTCGGCGCGCTGGTCGTGCGACAACTGGGATGCGATGGCCGCTGAAGTCGCTGCCGCACAAGGGATCAGCCACGCGATGGCGTCGGGCCAGATGTATGTCGCGGTGGCGCTGCGCGACCGGCTGCCCCGGGTCGGAGCCATATTCGCCGAGGGCATCATCAGCGCGCGGTTGGCCAGCACCATGGTGTGGCACACCGACCTGATCAAAGACCGCGACACACTGCACCTGGTCGACCAGACGCTCGCCGAAGGCGCCAGGCACTTCGGGCCGCTGTCGGTGAGCAAGACCGCCCAGGCCATCAACGCGGTGGTCGACCGGCACGACCCCGCGGCCGTGCGCCGGACCCGGCTCAGCGCCCGCGGGCGCGAGGTGGTGATCAGCCCCGCCGACGACGGCTGCGGCACCGCCCAATTCTGGGGGTCGCTGTACGCGAACGACGCCGCAGTACTGGACCGAAGGCTCACCGACATGGCCCACCAGGTCTGCGCCAACGACCCACGCACCGTGGATCAACGCCGCGCCGACGCGCTGGGGGTCTTGGCCGCCGGGGGTCAACACCTCGCGTGCGGGTGCGCAACTCCCGAGTGTCAGGTCGGCGCCAGTACCGACGCACGGGCCAAGGTTGTCGTCATCCATGTAGTGGCTGAGGCGCAAACGCTGACGGCAAGCCCCGATCCGCATACCTCCGGTCAACGCATCCCGCGGCCCATCACCCCCGACATGACTCTTGCCGAAGCGTTGGCGCCTGACCCGGAACCGGACCTACCCGCGCAGCCTAGGCCGCCCGCAGCGCACCTCACCGGGGGAGGCGGCACCCTTCCCGCGCCGATGGTCGCCGAACTGATCCGCAAAGGAGCCAGACTTCAGCCCTTGCATCATCGCGCGGACACGCCACCCGAAGCCCGTTATCGCCCCTCGGCGGAACTCGAGCGGTTCATCCGCTGTCGCGACATGACGTGCCGATTCCCTGGCTGCGACCGGCCGGCCGAATTCGCCGACATCGACCACACCATCCCCTACCCGCTCGGACCCACGCACCCGTCCAACCTCAAGTGTCTGTGCCGAAAACACTAGCGATTGGCTTAAATACTCTCTGGTGCCCGTGAACTTCCCCGATCCGCTCCTCGGCTTACACTTCCGCAATGTTCTCGGAGACGCGGTATGCGCTGAACGGCGACTTGCGCGTCGCCTATCGCGCGTCGCGTGAAGGTCCGCGCGACATAGTCGTAGCGGTTGGTTCGGCAAGACTGACACGCTCGCCACGGAAGTGGCTTGTGCAAAATGCATCACCGATTGCGAAAAGTACGTTTGGGCGAGCTGCGCTTTTAGTGTCTTCGGCATTCTCGGCGGCAGCGCCAGCCCCGAGCAGCTCAGGGGGCAACCCGCCGCGGTGGAAGGCCTGGGGCACTGCGCCCAGGCACCGGCACCAGGGGACGACCTGCGTATGGGTGGACGGCTGACTATCGCGTCGTGCTGGCAGTTGGTCTACAGGCCGAATTACGATTTACAGCTGTGACCAATCCATCACAGAGCGCCGAGGGTCAGCCCGGCGCCGAGGGCGGTGCGGAGGGCGCGCCGCCACCGCTACCACCCCCGCCGCCGCGCCGCCGCCCTGATCGGTCGTGGATCGAGTTCGATACCGGGATCCGTAATCAAGATCCAGGAGTCGTTGAGCGCAAGATCATTGAGCCCGGGGAATAGCTCGGCACAGGCCACATGACCACCTCGGGGAGCGAGATCTACGGCGAGTTCATTGAGGCGGAGCTGAAGGTTGAGAGTGACCGCCGCGATTCGGTGCACACGCGTGCCGGCGCAGTCGTAACGAGCTCGGCTGCCCTTATTACCCTGGTGCTCGGTGTATTCGGTTTCCTGGTCGGCAAAAACCCCGGATTCCCAGGTTCTGCGAAGCCATATCTTGTCGTCGCCGTGGTATCTCTCCTCGCTGCTGGCGCGTTTGCCGCCGCGGTTGGATTTCCGGTGGGCCAGAGGTTCGTATCAGACAAAACGCTCTACAGAATGCTTGAATCCCACCTCGACGATTCCGAAGAGGAAGCGCGCGATGCAGTGGCTTACATCAACGCAGTGGGCCTTCTGTCGCTTAGGCGTGGGACGACCATCAAGGCGTGGCTCCTGTTTGCGTCTGGGATCTGTCTGATCTTTGCCATGGTCTTTATCGGCGGCTGCATATGGGTGGTCATGAGATAGCGGCCTGCTCGGCCAAGATCTGGCGCCGAACCTGCGCCCGATCGGCAACCCGCCCGATTAGCGCCGGCCAGCCAGCAGCTCCAACGTCTCCTCGTCTTCCAGACCAACACCCAGCTCGGTCACATTCCTAGGCACCGCAGAGCCCCTGCGTGTCTTGGAAACCGGTACCCATGGGGCACAACGTGATCGGCTTGCCCGCCGGATTCGTGATCGTCGCATAGCCATCGGGCCGCAACGTGAAGGTGAACGCCTCGCCGCTGTAGCGATGCAGCCATTGACTGGAGGTGTCGCCGTGGGATTCCAATTGCGTCGCCATAACGATCATGGCTGTGGTCGAGGTCATTGCCGACCACGGCGCTGACCAAGATGTGCCGTTGGCCACCCCTAACCACACCGCGTAGTGCGCACTCCCGTCGGGCGCGAGGGTGACGGACGTGGAATGTTGGCCCCACTCGCCGAAAAACCCCGCTTTCGATACCGCTGGCGGCGTCGTTGCCGTCGTGGTTGATAGGACCGACGATGTGGTGGTCGGCGACGCCGCCGACCCCGCTGGGGGCGGTGGCCCCGGTGCTGCTGCTGCCGTGGGTGAGGTGTTTTTCTCCGCCATGGAGGCGGGCGGTAAAGGGGAAGGTGCTGGCCGATCCTTTTGAAACATCAGCCACCCCACTATCACGGTGATCGCAGCCACTGCGGCACCCACCGATATCAGCACAGCGGCTTGGCCTGTCACAACGCTCCACGGATGACGCTCCGGCCCGCCATCATCAGCGTCGTCGTCTGACCACGCCTGCCCTTGGGTCTCGGCCTGGCTGTCGGCCTTCTCCCGTAAGCGGGTGGTGAAGTCATCGCCGACGACCTCCGTCGCATCGTTGGCCGCGCCCGCCTCGGTCTCGGGTTCCTCGGCGCTCATAAGTCACAAAGTCTATGCCGCCCTGTGCGGGCCTGTACCCGGCCAAATCAATCGCGCCCGCAGGACATCAAATCGTTGTTTGTTGACGCGCGATGAGTTGTGCGGAAACTACTGCGGACGCACTGCCGACGCGCAGGGGGTTCGGTCCCGATTGGAAGGCCCCTATTCCCCAGCTCCACCACCACCGCGGAATCTTCCTCAGCTCCGAAAGTCTGGCCGCGAGTTGGGTTGGCGCCCATAAGATGTCCTCTGGCATCGGCAGCCGAACCAGATTCGAGATCAAGTCTCTCGACTGCCACGGCACCGACTTAAGGGCTTTCTCTAGCTCGTCCCAATCGTGCGTATCTTCTGCCTTATGGAGAGAGCTGATCAGCGCTTCTGGATCTGTTTCGCGACTACCTCGGAGAGACTCCGCGAACAGCTCTTCCCCCCGCGAATGGAGCCGGCGGTGTAGTGCTTGCTTGCTGACCTCCGCGGGGGCTGCCATTGCATCCCACGGCATCCCGGCCCGCTGCACTATCACCGCCGTAAGAGCCTCGATGTCGGTGGCGAGCTGGTCGTAGCGACCGTTGATTATGCCCCCTTCCGTACCAAGCATCGGCCACATTATCTCGCCGTCCTCACTGGCAAGCCGCAACAGATTGCTCGCCAGCTCTACGGCCATTTCGTTGCGATATGAGATGGCTTGGCGCAGTTCTTCGTCGATACCTGGCATGCATATCAGTATGCGGCAAGCGTCAACATTTTGTTGACAATCGGTGTCGGATGTTACCGGAAGACTCGAACTCAGCAGGCGAGACACGCTCGACCTCACCGACCGGAAAGAAGTAATCCAATTACCAACCAGCCCTTACTGATGAACCCCAACCCGCTGGCAGCCGCCAACATGGTCAACCAGCTGTTCAACGCGGGCGATCCCGACCAGTACAAGCGCGAGCTCGTGCAGAACGCGATCGACGCCGGGGCCACCGACATCGAGGCCGGAGCCATCCGGCTGGCCGAGTTTGGCGAGGACGGCGGCGTCAAGGCCGCCTTCATCGACAATGGCCAAGGTATGTCTGCCACCAAGCTGGCCGACTACATCGGTGAGCTATTCAACGGCGCCAGCGAGGTAGACGCGCAAGGCAACTACAACATGGGTGGTCGGGTCGCCACCCTGCCGTTCAATCCCTTCGGCGTGATCTGGGCTTCCTGGGTGGAAGGCGATCCCGAGGGATCGTTCATCCACATCGCCTACAACGACGAGAAGCGCGTCTACGAGATCGTCTCCCAAGCCGAAAACGGCACAGTGGCCGACGACGACCGCATCGGTGTCCCCAAGCCCGAGTGGAAGCACCCGACGGTTGAAAAGGCCGGGCACGGCACGGTAGTGATCCTGCTCGGGTCAGGTATCGAGGACCACACCGTGGGCAAGATCGAGCCGCTCGAGGACGGTACATTCCGCTATCCGAGCGATCGCCGCCCGCGCGAGGACTGGCAGTACTACAACACTAAGTTCTGGAAGCTGCCCGAGCACGTCACGCGGCTGGCCTTCATGTTTGCCCGGCAGGACCTCGACGCGTGGAAGGACCACATCGCCCCGGGCGAGTTCTTCCACGCCGACGAGGAGCACCGGGTGTGGCGCTTCCGCACCTGGAAGGGGTTGGACGCCCTGCTCGGGGATGCCGAGAGCACCGGCACCCTAACCGTCACCAGCGGCAGGGGCTACAGGGCGCGCGTGTACTGGGGGCTGTTCCCCGAGAACTACAAGCAGGCCGGCGGCCATCCCACAGACGAGGCACTCCCGCTGGGGCTGTTCGGCGAGAAGCACCGCGACGAGCTGTACGCGCTGGCCTACCGCAGTGAGGGTGTCGCCGGGAGCCGGGGCCATGTCAGCTTCAAGCTGGAGACCTATGGCATCGCACATAAGGAAGTAAAGGACCGGCTGGCCGTTGTGGTCGAACCGTTGCCCAACGACGACTACATGCCCGCCACCCCGGCCCCGTCGCGCCACGAGCTGCGGCTCGCCAACGCCCCCCTGCCGCATCAGGAGTGGGGCGAGGAGTTCGCCATGCAGATGCCAACGCCGATCAAGGAACGCATCGACGCGGTGAGCGGCAAGACGGACAGCGATCTGGAAAAGCGGCTGCGCGACGACCAGAAGAAACTCGCCTCGTTCTTCTCGCGGATGATCCTCGCCTGGAAGGACAGGGGCGAGTCGGCCCAGGTCGGCGACGTTACCGAGGGCGAAGGCACCAGCGGCAAAGATCCGGACACTGGGGGCACACCGGGCGAGTCGAAGAAGCGGTCCCCCGGGCGCGAAGGCGGGCAGCCCAGTGGTGCTCGGAGCAACAGAAAGGGTCCGCGAATCGGTGGCGGGGTGAAGCACCGCGAGAATGGCCCGGCAGTGTCGAACCCCAACGCCGTAGAACCGCTGGAGGTCCGATGGGACGAGTACGGCAGCGAGTTCGAGGACGACTACGACGGCCTGCTGGCGCGTTGGGTGCCGACCAGCCGTCTGATCTGGATCAACGGGGCGCACCCGTACGTCAAGCAGCTGGTGCATGACGCCATCCGCACCCGGCGTGCCTCTGGCGAGAAGGAATCCACCACGCGGGTTCAGAACGCGATCAAGACGCACCTGGCGAGCCAGGTGACCGCCATCGAGATGTACCGGCGCACTCCGGCGGCTGGGCTGCGCGGGCGGGACTCGCGGTTCAAGGACAAGGCTCTGTCCGACGAAGCTCTCTCGGCGGTGCTGCTCAACGTCTTGAGCATGGGGACGATCATCGCCAACACCTTCCGCGGCAGCCGCACCACCGCCAAGATTCCAGCCGCGTGACGTACCCAACCCCGCCATCAGCCGGCGATCTGAGAGCCTCGATTCTTACGCGGTGATCATTATCAGTGGCGCCAGCGGGTGCAGTGACTCATACGGGGGCGGTGTAGTTGGCGATCCTGGTGTACTGGCGAATCTCGTTACGCGCCAGGAGCTCCGCGCCGGTAATCCAACCAACAAGCTCCGCGTCGTCGCTGGTCTCGAGGAAGTTCGCACACACGCGGGCGGCGACGTAGACGGTTTCGGCGTGAATCTTGCCTACTGGCACCTTGATCCGCGCGTCTGGCCCGCGATAGCTCGAGGTCTTAACGTCCACGGTGATGACTTTCCCGCTGCACAGTGTGAGCCGGTAGTCGGCGCCACCGTCACCGCGCGGGCGGTAGTCCAGATCGGGCTGTACGCCAAACACATTCGCAAACTCGAGCTCGCCGAGCAGACCCTTGCGGTGCTGCTCCTCGCCGCTGGCGCCGGCAGGGTCGGCTTGGTTGTCGCGGTGACCTGAGACGGTGTGATTCACCTGCCGGCAGTGTGCCTCGAGCTCGGCGATCTGTCGCTGTTCGTCGGTGATCATGCCGGTTCGACGTAATCGCCGGCATAGACGACGACATACCGCGGCGGGCGGTCGTCTGCGCCGCGGTGCGGGCCGTCGTCGAGCCAATCAATCTCGGTGACATCGGGGAAGTCCCGTTTGACCGGGCGCGGCACAATCACCGGCTCACCGGCGAGCAGCGCCTCGAGCTGCCGCGCCGCCTGCCGTACCGCTGGCGAGGTCTCCTCGAGCCGCTGACGGTAACGCTCGTTCACGTAGCTCATGTCCTGCCACAGGCGCGGGTCGCCGCGCCGGACCAGCTCGCTGCACTTGTCGATGTGGAACCGCCGCAAGCCGGGTACACGGTCACGTACCACGTCAGCAGCGCCGCGGTTGGCTAACCTCGCCATTAGCTACGCTCCCGCGTTCCGGTGCCGTGCCCAGCGGGTCTCCGCGGCGCGCTGAGCCTGCTGGCTGACCTTCGAGCGTGGTTTTGACTGCACAGGCGGCTCGGTGTTGACCCGGCGCAACAACCGCTCAGCAGCTCCCTCGAGCAACCTGATCTCGGTGCTGAGCTTGATCTGCAACTCGACGTCGCTGCAGTCCGCGTAGGCGTTCATCAGGTCGTACTTGCGGTCCAGCAGATCGCCGATCTGGTTGATCAACGTCTCCTCGACAGCGGAGAATACGAGTTCCTCGCCGATGCTCTCGCCGGCTTCTTTGAGCTCCCGGCGTAGCTCGGCGATGGTTTTGAGGGCTTCAGGTGATCGTGCCATGTTTGCTGCCTTTCGTTTCCTGCGTTTCTGATGCGTGCGGGACCCGCCTACGCTGTCCTGGCCGGGGCGGCTGAGGGGGTAGCCAGGGAGGGGTGGCGGGGGGGTGTATGCCCAGGTCAGATGGATATCTTGAAGAGCGCAGAGCTTTGCTGCCTGGGAGGTGGCCGGTCGCGAAAAGCGGGGGTGGTTGAAGCGATTCGGCGCGCGGGGGCTGCCCGTCGTGGGCGCTGGCCGGGGCTTCCCTATCTGGGGGCTGGCCTAATGTCGGGGCCTCCACCGTGTTGGCTGACCGGATCGCGCTGCGCGCGAGCCGATTACGTCGAGCTACTGCTCACCAGTCGCGGGTTGCGTTGCGGCGCCGCGTGTTTCAGCACCAGTCGAATCTTCTTTGCGCGCGCTCACTTGTTCCGCAGTCGCGTTGTGGTCGTTACCTTTTCGATGGCGCGGGCAACGTCGGTGCGGTGGCTTCGGTCTGCGGAGACACAAAGCGTCAAGGCACAGTGGGTTATATCTAGGTTTCTTCACTGGAACGTTCACCCTGACCTATCTTTTCTAGGGGTGGTGCGGGGGCTGATCGCGGTTCCATTTATGGCGCACATTTGTCTGGGGCTGAGCAGCCGGTGACGCCATTTATGATTTCAGGCTGATTCAATTCCTGGGCCGCGATCAGCCCCGTACATCTAATTGGTGCAGGCCGGGCTAAACTCAACCCAGAATTCAGCCCGGCCTGCTAGTTCGGCGCGCTGCAGGCTTTTCGAATCTAAAGCCGCGCTGCGCCTTTTCTTGACATTTCCCGGCCAGAAGCAGCCTCTAGGAGTGCTGACTACTCCCAAGATCCGGCAAAACGCCAAGCTTCTTACATTCTACCCGGACGTGCGACGCCGGTCAGCGTACGGCGCGTCGATCGACACGAGCACACCTTTTGGGGCCGCCTTGCGTTCCGCGACCGCGCGACCGACCGCACCACGGTTAGCCCTCACGATCTGGGCTTCGCGGCGCGCCTCACGTAGCGCTGCTTCCTTCTCAGCCAGTTCCGGCGCAACTTGCGCGACCGTCCGGTTAATGAATTCACTTGGCAGCCCACGTGATTCGAGGTAGCTCGGCGCCATCTGCAGCAACGCGGAACGCTCCTCGGGGTCGGCGGCATTCGTCAGGGCTTGCTGCACCTTCGCGACGAGGCCAGCGCCGTCGAGCTGAGCGAACGAATCACGATGAGCCGCGATGTGGCGGTCGATGCGCCTTTCGGCGGCCTCGTCTTTCGGCGCGGTGTACGAAGCGCGCTCGGCCTCAACCGCCTTTTCGAGCTGTGCAACTTGCTTGTCGTGTTCCGCGACGTACCGGTCCATTTCGGCGCCGACCTGGGCCTCATACTTTTTGGCAAGATCCGCGATACCTTCGGGCGTGTAAAGCCGCTGAATTTCTGGCCGTTTTGCGTCCTCGAAGAATTTGGCCGCCTTCGCATTGGCGTCGACGATCGCGGAATTCGCGCGTTGGGCGGCGGTGTCGCCGGTCGCCCGGATTCTGCGGTTCGCAATATCCAGCGGGTCGTTGTCGCTGAAGTCTGGGGTGTGGTGCTCGTTTATGATTCCCATGTTGATTCTTATCCTCTCGGGTAAAATGGTCGCGGGCTTATTCCCGTAACCGTGAGGCCATCGGCGGGATTCGTCGCACCGCCCGATGAGCTTCGATCTTTGTTGCACGAGTTCGGTGTCACATTTGTTACATCGTCTAGTCATGGTCGGCGCCGTCCGGGTAGTTACCCCTGTGGATTCCGAGCTGACCGCGCGTCAGCGGCCACCACGGCGGGCTGATGTCCTCGTCGAGTTCTGCGGCGAGGTCTGCGGCCCGGTCTGCGGCCAGGTCCCGCCGGGTCACGATGCGATCCTGACCGGCATGCTCGGGCTGAGCGTCAGAAGGTGATCAAGTTCGGCGTGCCGTAGCGCCCTGATGGCCGAGCCCGCGCCGGCGGTGTTTGTGGCCATCGTGAGAGTTTGCTAGTGACAACAGTGACGACAGATCGGCGTTCACAAATGCGTTGTATATGCGTAAGGCGTGCGACCTGGGGATATACACCTAAACCATCGAAACGTACTAATTTCACGAATCAACTGCCATCTGCCACTTTTTTATGCTCTGAGCTGCGAAATTAATCTAGATTTAACTGCCACTCAGTCGCCACTAGGTGACACCTGGCGCCACTTTCCGGGCCGAAAAAGTGGCGGCTACTGCCACCTAGTGACGGCTACTGCCACTTAGCTGGACACGCCTCACCCGGCGGCTGGGGAGCCGTTCAAGCGCAGGCCCAGCACGAGGCGCTTACCGCCGGCCGTCTTCTTACCGGCGAAGCCCTTCGCGCGCAAAGCCATGCCGAGCCGGTTAGCGGCCAGCGGGCGGTGGCCACCGTCCTTGCACCACTGCGTGTACCGCGGGTAAAGCTCGCCCATCAGCGCCTGGCAGTGCTCGCCCCGCTGGCATTCCTCGGCGATGAACAAGCTGATCAGGTCTTCGGTGTCGCGGTAGTCGTCCGTGGCCTGCGCGACGGTCTTCGGCATTTCGACGATGCCGCCGTTGTCGCCGCGGGCGAGGACACGGCGGGCACCGGCGACGATCCACGCGAGGATCGCAGGCCCTTCGCGGTCGAACATGATCTGCTGCAAATCTTTGATCTGGTCTTCGGCGCGGACCTGGTGCGTGAACGGAACGAGCTTGATGCGGTCCCACAAGCCGACACCGCCGCCGGACACCTCGGGGCGGTCATTGACGGTCAGGAACAGGGTGTGCGACGGCTCGAAGTCGACGAAGTCGGCGTGCATGAACCGGCCCGACAGTTCCTCGCTGCCGGTCAGGTTCTTCAGGCGCTGTTCGTCGAACTTCGCTGCGTCGCCGCTGACTTCGGACGCTGCTACGAACCGGGCGCCTTGCAGGCGGGCGATTTCGGTCGGGTGCTTGTCCCGGCCGGCCTGCAGGAAATTCGCGGGCGCGGTCTGCGCGTAGTCGCCGAACACCTTGCGGGCTGTTTCGAGCAGCACCGTCTTTCCGTTGCGCCCGTAGCCGAAGAACACGGCAACCAGGTGCTCGATCACCTTGCCGATCGCGGCGAGTCCGAGCAGCTCTTGGACGTAGTCGACGAGTTCCTGATCATCGCCGAACGTGCGGGCCAGGAACGTTTTCCACGTCGGGCAGTCGTCGTCGGGCGCGTAGCCGCAGCCGGTGATGCGGGAGTGCCACGCTTGCGGGTCGTGGGGGTGCAGCTCACCGGAGCGCAAGTCGACGATTCCGCTGGTGGTGTTGAGCGAATAGGCGTCGGAGTCGAACAATTCGGCCTGCAGCAGCATCTCGGGGAAGATGCGCGCCAACCGCACGGCGGCGAGCACCCCGCGCGTGGTCATCGACGACTTGCGGAACTTGCGGGCTTCGTCGCCGATCGCGGGCAGGTCGCGGGCCAGTTCGTACGCGGCGCGCATTACGGCGGCGTCGTCGGCTTCGGCGGCCCAGCGCATCCCGTCCCACCGGTACCACTTCCGGGCCGCTGGAACGTATTTCATTTCGTGGCCGTGCTCGGCTACTAACCGCTCGGCGTTGCCGCCTTCGGTTAATGACAATTCGGGGCTGGTCATTTCGGTGACCCTTTCGCGAGGTGGACGTGTTCGCCGAGTTCGGCGGCGAGCTGCTCGGGGGTTTTGCGGGAGACTCGGTCGACACCGACTTCGCGCATGTCGTCGATTTCGGTGACCGGCAAGCCGGTTTCGGGGTGGCGGCGCGATCCGACTGCGCGCGGTGTCCCGCGGGTCGCGAGCAGCTTCTCAAAGTGCCGGCCGATAGCCCGGTCGGCTTCGGCGTAGTCCCGCGCGGTCAAACATCCGTAGGCCTTCATGGCGGCGAGCCTGGTGTACCAGGCCAGCGCCCGCGGGTGGCGCTGGGTGGGCGTCTCGGCGAGCCACGACAGGATCGTTTTGACCGCGTAGCCGCATGAGCTTCCGGCGAACTTCCAGGTTTCCGGGTCGGATTGCACCTCGCCGAGTCCGATCCGGTTGTCGCCGGTTTCGGCGCCGACCCCGGCGGCGTCGAGCGCGGCGGCGAAAAGTTCGGCGTCGACAGGTTCCCCGCCTCCGGCGACGGCGACGACCGGCGGCGCCGGAATGTATTTGAAGTTGTGCGATCCGGGCATTCGCAGTACCCGGCAACCGTCGAACACCGAATCGACCGCGATCGCAGGCAAGCCCAGCTCCTCGCCCACCACGGCGGCAGCCTTGCGGACGAGGCGCCCGAACCGGCGGATCAGCGGAACACCTACCTCGGGTGCGACACCTTCAGCGAAGGCCCACAAGGGTTGCAGGCCGGCGCCGGAGTAGATCAGCACCGTCGGCCGGACGCCTGTCTGTGCGACCAGCTCATCGACGACGAGGTGCGCCACGTCGAGGCTTGGGCAGGCGCCGAGCTTCACGTCCAAGTCGCCGAAACAGGCGTGGACGGCTTCGATCTGGTTTTCGGTGCCGCGGCCGCGGCCGGCGCCGAGCGGCAGTGTTGTTGTGCTGGGCGCGAAGTAGGCGTTCCAGGCGGCGCCGTTAGTGCCGGCCAGGTGCTCCACGGCGGCTGCGGCGGCGCCGGCGGCGGTCATAACCTTAGAGGCGGTCTGATCGGCCTGTTTGACGCGCTGGCGGGCGCCGAACAGCGAAACATGCTCGTCGGCGCCGATATTGAGCCGGTCGAGCACGTCGCCGAACGTCAGAACCTGGGAGGCGTCTACGCCGAGTTCGGCGAGATGGTCGGCGAGCGGCTTGATGCCGCGCGGCGTGCTATACCCGTGTTGGTTGGTCACCGTGTTGTTTTGAGTGGCGTCGGATTTCGGTCCGGCGCCCTCTTCTTTTTCAGGGCCTTCCATTGCGGCGGCTTCCGTTTCGCGGTGCTGCTTCCGCGCGGACCTTCACTCCACGCGCCAGCGCGACAGCCCCCGCGGCGGCCTGCAGGCTCATGCCGTATTGCACACCGTGCAGCAGCAGCGTCGCGTCCTCAAGGATGTCGGCCAGGCTCGCGGCGTCCAAACCTTTAAGCGGCCAGCGGTATCCGGCCAGGCCGTGCAGCACGGTGGCGGGTTTGGCTCCGGTGATCGCGGCGACATCGTCGGCGACACTTTTGATTGTGTCGATCGCCGCGGTGATCAGCTCGGCGTCGGTGAGCGCTGCCGTCTCCGGGCTTGGCTCCCACTCCGGGGCGGTCCAATGGGTCATCCTTTTTTACCTTCCGTTATGGCAGCACGAAGTGACCTCAATGCGCGTTAGGTGCATTGCGGTCGTGGTGATGATGTGCGGTGCGCTGATCGCGCGGAGAATGTTGCGGCGAAACGGATTTAGGGTAGCCGGTACCGCAACTAACCCCATTATAGCACAAGTTAAGTGTTGGAATGTGGTGTGCGACCAGGGGTTTCGGTGATCACCGCGGCACGTGAGTCCCCACACTTAGGCCGAGAGCAGTGCTCTCGTAGTGCCTCTTGGCTTTCGCGATCATCGCGCCGAGTGGGTCCGCTCGCGTAGCCTCAGCAGCGGCCCGCGCGGCCCGTAGGCGTTCGATCTGAGCGTCTTCCCGTGCGACATCACGCACCCGGCGCCGCGGCTCATCGTAGTCGGGGTGCAGCGCCAGCCGGGCGGCCAGGATCGACACCCGTCCCGACCGAAGGTATCTGGTGTCCACCAGGCCGGCGTCGCGCAGCTTGTTCACCGCCCGCCGGTGCGACTCGATCCGACTCTTGTCCGCGCCGTACCCGGCCAGCTCGGCCAGCGTGATCCACTCCTCCACGTCGGGAACGTCGAGGCGCTGCAGGATATCGCGCTGCACGGCGCCTAGTCCGCGGCTCATATCGCCGCCACCAGATCACGGCGGCCCGCTTCGTGCCGACGTAGGGTGGCTTGCGCGTTGCGCGGTCCTCGCTTGCCGCCGTTGAGTGTGGCGGCGATCGTGCCGACGTACCGGCCAGCCGGATCAACGATCTTGAAATGGCCACTCCCGCCACGGATTAGGGCGTAGCCGAGTGGCGCGAAGTCACGATCAAACCACGCCAACGCCTTGAACTTCGTGGCCACCGTCAGCACTCCTCAACCAAGGCGGCCAGTTGTTGGGCAAGCTCGCGGAGTTCGTCAGCTAGGTGTTCGCTGCGTTGATCAACGGCCCCGGCCAGGTCTATCAGATATTGAACGTTGGTGTAGCCGATCATTTTGGTCCTTTGTACGATGGCAGTATCAGCTGAAGCTGATGCGTCGCGGCGAAGTTCTCCTTCGCGCGCTTCTCCTCTTTGTAGTTTGGAAAGGGCCTGCAGCGCACCCTGTTTCGGAATGCGCTGCAGGCCCTGATGATTCTCGGCTTACAGATCCGGGAAGATTACGACCATCCCGGAAAGGTCAACCATCGCGGTCGTACCCGCAGAATCGGGGTAGCGGCCGTTAATGATCCGCAGCCGGAACTCATCCCGGGCGGCGCGACCACTGTGCAGTCCGCAGTCGTCGTTGATGACTTCCTCAACCCAGATGGATGCGACACCGAGCGAGCGCTTCGCCTCGATCGCGTCGCACCACGGCGAGTAGTCGTCGGTGAACGCGTCCGAGTGGTAAAGCTCGCCGTCGGCGGTGCGCATGATCCAGTGAATATGACTGTCGGGGCCGGTGAAGCGGATCTTCTCGACTTCGTCGGGGTCGGCGAGCAGTTCGGCCTGCGCCGCGGGGCTTAGCTGCGCCCACTTGACAGGGTCGACTCCTTCCGGCACGGGCGCGCCGCACATGCGGCGCAGTTCGCCGAATACAGCTTTCGAGTAGGCGTTGACCTCGGAGTCGGGGTCGAGGATTTCGGCCTGCCCGGCGGGACTGATCCTCGCCCAGTCGTCGGGGGAAATGCCGGGCGGTGCTGGGATTGGGTTGGTCACGATGATTCCTTCTCTTGTGGTTGGTTACTCGACTTCGGTCAGGTCGACCGGGCCGATCAGCACGGACAGCTTCGACACCTGCTGCTGCGTCAGCCGCGGGGCGTCTGCGATCAAGGCGGCTATGTGGGCCGCGCGATCGGTTCTGTCCATGAGTGAGATTCTAAGAATTTTGTTGTCACGCCCCCGGCGTGTCGCTTTCGGGTAGTGTCCGACCTGCGCTTATTCTCGCTCGTCGACGGCGTATTCGGCGGCCAATGCCAGCATCTGAGCCAGCGCCACCGGGTCCAACGCGGCGTTCTTCGATACATTGCACGCCCTGTGTGCAAGCCTCAGGTTGTACAGCAGGTGCGGCCCGTAATGCGCCAAGGGGACGGCGTGGTCGATAGTCGCGCCCAGCGGATCAGTGCGCGAAACGGTCGGATCGACTGGCTCAAAACAGATCTGGCACTGCCATCCATCCCGCTCGAAGATGGCCATTTCGTCGATCCTGTCGGTCGCCACCTCGCGTCTACGGGCGCGGCGTCGGCGGTCCCGCTCGCGCTTCTGCGCGGGGTAGGTGACGTGGTGCCTGGCCACGCGCTCGCGCTTCCGCTGGCGGTGCTCCGGATCGTTGCGGTACTTCTCGCGTTGCCGCTCACGATCTTGCTCATACCTCCGCTGCCAGTAGTCAGGATCGCTCTGACACTTCGCGCGATACCCATCGCGGCGGCATGCTTTGCACCACGACTTCAGCCCGTCCCGCCTGCCACGATCAGGGCTGAATTCGCTGTGTGCGGCTGGATCATTCCGCATTTCGTGCAGCGCTTCACGCTGGGTCAGCGGTTGCGCGCACAAGCCCTTTGGCGGTCGTCACGCGATCGTCTGCGCGCGTACCGGTTCCAGCAGCTCGGCCAGCTTCGCCCGCTGCTCCGGTGTGAACGGCGGGGCCTGTGACACGTTGACGCGCACCGTTGCCCGCTGGCCTTCTGGAAGCGCGGCCAGCCACGGAGAGATGTCGCTCGCTTGCATTGGCGTCCAATCGTTTTCGACTGGGCGCCCCCGGCAAGCGGCTCGCTGTGGTGCAGAGCCTTACCGCGAAACGTCCTGATGTTCTCAGGCGCTCATGCTCTGGCCGTTACCCGCTCGGTCTGCGGGTCGGTCCCGTCCGGGGCGGGGGTAACCCGTTTTGGTGGCCACAGCTCGTCGTCGGCCCGCGCTCGGATGACCCCAAAGATACCCAGCGCCGCGACATCTCCCCCGGCGTGTCGCTTCAAACGAAAAGGGCCGCCCCGACGTAGGCGGCCCGTTTCTAGGGGTCGAGCGGTCAGACCTGCCAGCCAATCACAACCCGGTCGGGCTTGAAGACATGACTGCCCTTGCCTACCGGCTTGATCGCGGCGGTCAGCAGCACACGCAGCACCGCACGATAACGATCGGGCGTCAACGCTGCGACCTTCTCGGCGGCCTCCGGTGAGCCGAGCGGGATGCCGTCGAACACCTGCAGGCGCTCCGAGTCCTGCTGCGCCCGCGTCAGGTCGTCGATCTTGGCTTGCACCGTCTCGGTTGCTGCCCGCGCCTGCTTCGGCGTCAGGTCGCCCTCGCCGACAGCGACCCCGATGGATTCGAGGCGGGCGTAGAGGGTGGACAGCTCGCCCCGCTGCGCCTCGGCCTGCTGGTGGTCGAACTGTGCGGCCTTCAGCAGCTCGATCGCGTCGGGTTGCGTCAGGCGCTCGCACACGTGCGCGTGCAGGAACGGTTCGATGTTCTCGGCGCGCACCGACACTCCCCGGCATGACTTGCACACGTAGGCGAGTGCGCCGCTTCCGGTGCGGTGGCCGCTGAGCTTGCCGCCGTCGCAGGACGGGTTAGCGCAGTCCATCACCCCGGTAAGCAGGTGCATCCGAACCGACTTGCGGCCCGGCTTGCGGGCGGGCGCGTTCACCTTCGCCTGTACCTCACGCCAGAGCGGCTCCTCAACCAGTGCAGGCCAATTTCCGGGGCCGACGATCTGGTCGTTGTGGGCGCGCAGCGCGCAGTTACGCGGGGCGCGGATAAACAGGCTGACGGTCGACGCCGACCACGGCTTGCCGGTGAGGCCGTAGGCGCCGGCCGTGTTGAACGTGCGCGCCACGTCGTTGAGCGACGCGCCGGACAGGATCGCTCGGTATGCCTGGGCGACGAGGGGGCCGGTTACCGGGTCGACTTCGGGGCCGTTGGCGCCTTGACGGTAGCCGAAGGCTTTCGACCACTTCGGGATGCCACGCTCGGCCCGCTGGCGCGCTGCCCGCTTCATGCGCACCCGCATTTTCGCTATCTCCATTTCGGATTGCGCGGTGGACACGTGGACGCGGAACACGTCGTCGGGATTGCGGAAGTCGATAACCCCGATGTTGGTGGTGGCCAGCAGTACACCGCGCGGCGTGAAGATGGGCCGCAGGGATTCCAGCTCGGCCATCTCGCGCCAGCCCCGGTCTTGGTTCCAGACGACGACGGCGTCAATCTCGCCCGCCTTGATTTGGCCGAGCACCTTATCCCACTCGGGGCGCGGGCCGCCGTTGGACGCGGAGCGGTCGTTATCTATATAGAAGCCGACCGGGGTCCAGCCGTTGATCGTGCAGATGTCGGCGGTGTCGGCGCGCTGGCGGTCGACGCCTTCGCGCTTGTCTTTGGGGTCGGAGCTGATCCGGCAATAGCAGGCGGCGCGGACCTGGGGCGCGGCTGTCGTCATTAGGGTGTGTTCCCCTTCTCGGTTTGGGCGGGTCGTCGTGCCCGTTCGGGTCGAGACTATCACCCAAGAGAGTACTTATCGCAGTCGATAACATCACTTGCTCAAGACTTTTTGGACCGGATGGCGTGACGAGCAACACCCGGACGGCACCATCGTGTGGACCTCACCAAGCGGGCGCACGTACATCACTCGTCCGGGCAGCCGCCTGCTGTTTCCGGCACTGTGCCTGCCCACCGGCGAAATACCCAGAGTGGCGACCCACCGTGGGTCACCCGGAAACCGCGAAGTGATGATGCCGGCACGGCGCAGAACCCGAGAACAAGACCGGGCACGCCGCATCGACGCCGAACGCGCCCTCAACGCCCACCACGTCGCTGAACGCAACCAGCCGCCGCCCTTTTAGGGCCGTGGCGCGCCGAGCCGGAACACCCGCCAGCCCGCCTGCTTCCAACGAGCGGCATCCAGGCAGTTGCGGCCGTCGACGATGACCCGGGCCCTCACCCGGTCGGCCAGGTCAGCTGGGTCGAGGTCGATGAACTGCCGCCACTCGGTAAGTACCAGCACCGCATCCGCGCGCTCGCAGGCCTCTTCGACCGAGACCGCATAGTTCAGCGTCGGGAAGAGTCGCTGTGCGTTGTCCAACGCCTTCGGGTCATAGACGCTGACCGCGGCACCGTTGAGCTGCAATTGGCCGGCCACGTTGAGCGCGGGCGAGTCACGCACATCGTCGGATTCGGGTTTGAAGGCCGCACCCAGCACGGCGATATTGGCACCCAGCAGCGAGCCGCCGCACGCGGTAGTGGCCAATTCCACCATCCGGGTACGCCGGCGCATGTTGATGCTGTCCACCTCACGCAGGAAAGTCAGCGCCTGGTCGGCTCCCAGCTCGCCGGCGCGGGCCATGAACGCGCGGATGTCCTTGGGCAGGCAGCCGCCGCCGAAACCCAGACCGGCGTTGAGGAATTGGCGTCCGATCCGCGTGTCGTATCCGAGCGCATCCGCCAGCACACTGACGTCGGCGCCTGAGGCCTCGCATACTTCGGAGATCGCATTGATGAACGAGATCTTGGTCGCCAGAAAGGCATTGGCCGAGACCTTGACCAGCTCCGCGGTCTGCAGGTCGGTGATCAAGAAGGGCACTCCCGCATCCAGCAGCGGCGTGTATAGGTCCCGAACTACCGCTTCGGCGCGCGTCGAATCTTCTTGTATCCCAAGCACAATGCGGTCCGGATGGAGGGTGTCGTACACGGCATAGCCCTCACGCAAAAACTCCGGATTCCATGCGATTTCCACATCCACGCCGCGGGGCGCCAGCGCGGCTGCTCGCTGGGCAAGCTCGGCCGCCGTGCCCACCGGGACGGTTGATTTGCCCACCAGCACCGAGGATCTCGTCAGCCGCGGCACCATCGCGTCGATGACGGCGTATACATGGCGCAAGTCGGCGCCGTATTCGCCTTTCTTCTGCGGCGTGCCCACCCCGAGAAAGTGCACATCGGCAAACTCGGCCGCGACGTCGTAGTCAGTGGTGAACCGCAGTCGGCCGGCTGCCAGATTTTCGTTCAACAGCTTGCGCAGGCCGGGCTCGTAGAAAGGAATGTCGCCCCCGGCCAGTTTTGCGACCTTGCCCGGATCGATATCGATCCCCACGACCTCATGTCCCAGTTCCGCCATCCCGACGGCGTGGGTGGCACCCAGGTAACCAGTGCCAAAGACGGTGCACCGCATACAACCGGTGTAGGTCGTCGCCATGAGCTAATTGCATCGTGACGCTAAGCGGGAGGCAAACGGAAGATGACAGATGGCCGCGAAAGCCCTAGTAGTGGGCCTAGTGGTGACCGCCGGACCCGCCGTGGCCTCCGCCGAACCCGCCGCCACCATGGCCTCCGCCACCGGGGAACCCGGGGATCCCGCCGCCGCCATGGGGCCCCTCGCCGCCGCCGGGCGGGCCCCACCCGCCTCCCGGCGGGCCCCCGATGCCGGGTATCGGCAGCGGAATGGGCACTGGAACGGGAGCCACCGGCGGAAGCGCGGGACCCGGCGCCGGAGCCGCAGGTGCTGGACCCGGAGCGGGGACCTGCGCCTCCGGGGCAGGAGCTGCGGGTGCCGGAGCGGGTGCCGCTGGTGCCGGCGCGGAAGCGGGCGCGGGAGCCGCGGGCGCTTCCGGGGCAGGAGCGGCAGGCGCCGGAGCGGGCCGGGTGGGAGCGACGACGACATTCTGGTTGGGGCTGGGCCGCACGTTGGCCGTGGGACGGATGGCTATCGCCAGCGAGACGACCAGCGCCACCACACCGACAACGAAGACACCCGCCACGATGCTTGCCACCGTCCTGAATGACCTGCGCTCGGGGTAACCGTCGACCAGCGCCGTTGCGGCGGTTGGCTCGGCGGGGTAAATGTCGTCCGCCTCGTCCGGTACCGCGCTGTAGGCAAAGGCGTCCCGGCCGAGCGTGCCCGGCGTATCGAAGTAGCCGGGCGCAACCGCGAACGGGTTGATGGCACCCGTGCCGGGGTCCTGCGCGTAAGCCAGCGCCGCAGTGGAGGACGCGAACAGCGGAGCGTTCGCCGATGCCAAGGCGGCACCCCGGGCCAATGCAGTTTCCGGCTCTTCGGGCGCCGTCAGGGGAAGGGTAGTGGCCGCCTCCAGCGCCGGTTTGATCAACGGGATGTCCACGCCGGAGCCGACGACGAACACGGCGTCCGGACGAGTCTCCATCGTCTCGACACCAGAGACCATCGCGGCCAGCTGGGCCACCGCCGCCTCGTCGTCTTCTGGGAGCGGCTGCCGACGAACATCGGTGACTGATCCGTCCGCGCTGTTCACCACTGCCAGGGTCGCGGTATCGGGCTCGATGTACAGCAGCGCCGTCTGACCGTAGTTGGTGTGGTTGCCAACCGCCTGCGCGAGCGCGGCCGCCGCCAGGAACGCCGAGACCAGCATCACATTTTCGACCTTGTGAGCGGCCAGGGCGTCTCGCAGCGCGGCCGCCTCGATGGGGTCGGTGAAGGTGACTCCGGTCGACGCCAGTTGGTAGCCGCCCTCGGCCGCGCCCTGACGCGTCCCCAAGATCGCCGAAATTACCTGGTCAGCCGCAGTGACCGTTGCTGCCTCGTCGTCGGCCGCGACGTCGAAATTGTCTTCATCGACGGTGGCGCCGTCGCCGTTTTCGCCTTCGACCAGCACCATCCGGACTGCCGTCGGTGCCATCGACACGCCTAGTACGGTGTCCAAAGCCCCTCCATGGTCTTTTGCTAGCCCCTCAGGACAAGGACATTATCGTCGCACCATTGACAAGCGCGAAATGCCAGTAAATCCCCACCCTGTATTCCCTTAGTCATCTAATTTTACGCGCAATCCCTGTTTGTCGAGTTGGGCGGAAAGCGGCTATGGAAGCGGAACCTGGCCCAAGTGGCGATGCAGCCAGTCGCCCCAATGACTGTCCCCCTTGGGGGCCGGCGGCGGAACCTGCTGCGGCGGATTGGGGCCGGGCCCTGGTGTCGGGCCAGCCGGTGCAGGCGCTGGCGGCGGTACTCCAGGCTGCGGCACAACGGGTGAGAGCCAGTGCCAGCGCCAACGCCACCACGCCGCCGACGAAGATCATCGTGACGCTGACCAACGCGAACAGCGACTTTCGGCTGCGCCGCTCGCTCGAATCGGCGGCTTGACGGCCGCTTGGCGGCTCGGTGCGGTTGTCCGGCTGGGCACTGTAGGCGAGCTCGTGGTTCCCGGACAGCGGATCGGGCGGATGGGGCATCGGGATTGTGCGCGGCGCTCCCAACCGTGCGTTCGCCGCGGCCAGGGCAGCGCCCCGCGCCAGCGCCATCTCGGGTTCTTCGGGCGTGGTCAGCGCAAGCGAGGTCGCCGCCTCGAGTCTCGGCTTGATGAATGGGATGTCCACGTCCGAGCCAACCAGGAACAGCCCATCCGGGCGGGCTGTCATCGAGTCGGCACCCGCGACCATCGCGGCCAGTTTTGCTGGCGCCGCATCGTCGCTGCTCGGTAGTGGTGGCGGTGCACGTCGGTGACCGACCCGTGGGCGGAGTCGACGAACGCGAGCGTCGCGGTGGTCGGCTCGACCAACAGCAACGCGGTGCGGCCGCAATCGGTCGCGCTGCCCGCTGCCTGAGCCAGCGCCGCCGCAGCCACTGCCGAAACCACTACGACGTCCTGAATCTTGCGCGCAGCAAGCGCATCTCGTAGCGCTATTGCCCGGGCCGGGTCAGTCCAGGCCACTCCGCTTGACTTCAGGTGATAGCCGCTTTTGGTGGCGCTTTCCCGAGTCCCAAGAATGGCCGCGATCACGAAATCTGCCGCAGCGACGGCCGTGCCGTCACCCGCGAGGTTAAAGGCGTCCTGATTGACGGTGACCCCACCGCCACCTTCACCTTCAACGAGCACCACGCGGACCGCTTCAGCCGCCATCGACACGCCAACTGCGACATCCACTCGCACCCCCAAGTCTCCGAACCGGGTAGACCCGCCCTGTAAGGACAGCGTTGCCATCACATTGCGGGGATTTCGCGAATGGGCCAGATACTTCGCAGAGATCCTGGCCGCGACCGCCCCCTAATCCGCCACCCTAGCGCGCAGCGAGATGCGCGCGCCGAATCCGAACCGGCTACCTATGGCCACCGAAGCCGTGTCCGCCACCAAAGCCGTGTCCGCCGCCGAAGCCACCAAAGCCGTGTCCGCCGCCGAACGGTCCGTGCCCGCCTCCGAAGCCGCCGAACGGTCCACGTCCGCCACCGAAGGGCCCGCCGAATGCCGGCCCGCCGAACGGTCCGCGACCCGGTCCCAGCGCCGGCCCGGGTGGCCGTACCACCGGCACGTGTGGCACCAGCACCGGCACGAGCACCGGAGGCCGACCCACAACAGGAGCGGGCACCCGCGGAGCCACTGGGGGCGAAGCGATCGCTGGCGGGTTCATCGGATGTGGCACGGCAACCGGCTTAGGGGGCTCGACCTTCGGCTGTGCCTCAGCGGGCGGCGCCGGTTTGGGTTGTGTTGGGGCAACGATGTTTTCGTTGGGACTGGGCCGCAAAGCCACTGTCGGGCGAATGCCGATCGCCAGCGCAATCTCTAGTGCCACGACAGCGGCGATTAAAATCACCGCCACCGTGCTACCCACCAGCAGGAACGACTTGCGCCGCGGCGCGTTGTCGTCCGGGCCGATGACGGTCTGGGCTTCGGCGTCCTCTTCTGCCACAGCGCTGTAGGCAACGTTGGTGATGGCTTCGTCGGCGCCGGCGGCCGGCTCCGGAACCTGGCGGTATTCAGGCAGATATCCGGGGAGCAGACCGGGGGATTGTCCAGCCAGCGCTAGTGGGTCGACCTCGCCGGTGCCGGGATCCAGTGCGTAGGCCAGCGCGGCCGTGGAGGAGGCGAACAACGGCGCATTCGCCGAAGCCAGCGCCGCCCCGCGCGCCAGCGCCATCTCTGGCTCGTCGGGTGCGGACAACTGCAGCGATGTGGCGGCCTCCAACGTCGGCTTGATCAACGGGATGTCAACACCAGAACCGATGACCACGACGCCATCCGGACGGGCCTCGAGCGCGTCGGCACCGGAAACGATGTCGACGAGTTGGGCCACCGCCTCGTCTTCGTCCTCCGCGAGGGGTGTGCGGCGCACCTCGGAGATGGCGCCGTCGGCGGTGTTGACTACGGCCAACGTTGCGTTGTACGGCTCGACGAAGAGCAGGGCGGTATGCACGTAGTCAGTGGCGTCGCCGATAGCCTGCGCCAGCGCGGCTGCGGCCATGAAAGCCGAGACGAGCATGACGTTTTCGAGCTTGTGAGCGATCAGGGCGTCGCGCAGCATCGCGGCTTGCACAGGGTCGGTCCAGGTCACTCCGGTGGAGAGCAGCTGATAGCCGCCCGCTGCGGCGCCTTCCTTCGTGCCGAGGATCGCCGAGACCACCTGTGTGGGCGCGGTGGATGGTGCTGCAGGCCGGTCAGCGTCGTCATCGACGTCGAAGTTGTCCTGGTCGACGGTGACGCCGTCGGCGCTTTCCCCTTCGACCAGCACCATGCGCACCTTGGCCGGCGTCATCGAGACGCCAAGCACGCTGCCGACCACCGCTTACGCTCTCCCTGCTTCGTTGCTGTGCCACCCGGGCGAGCGCGCCAATAGCGCGAATCTCGGGTGCTTCCACGGATTTCCTGCCACAGCAGCGCGCGGCCCGTAATCCGGGAATTTTGCTGGGCTTATCAAATTCTGGTGGGGGGCGGCGGGTCTTCGCCTGGCCCCAACGTCTCAACCGTACCCGCATCATGTTGCGGGCGGTAGGCGCAGTCAGTTAACCGGTGTTACACCGATGAGCGAGTTCGCCGGTCAGCAGAAGGCTAATGGTGTCTCCCGCCACCGCCGCTGTGGCCGCCGCCGCCACCGCCGCCCCCGCCGCCGAAGCTTCCACCGCTGTGGCCGCCGCCAAAGCCGCCACCGCCGCCCCCGCCACCGGACGGCTCGCCGCCAGGATGGCCACCACCGCCAAACAGCCCGGGGCCGGCGGGCTCGCCGCCACCGGAACCAGGCGCCGGAACGTGTCCGCCACCGAGGCCACTGAGCCCCTCACCCGGAGGCGAAACGTGTCCGACGCCCAGCCCCCCGGGCCCCTCACCCGGAGGCGAAACGTGTCCGCCACCCAGCCCACCGGGCCCCTCACCCGGAGGCAGCACATGACCACCACCCGAGCTACCAGGACCCGTCCCCGGCGTCGGCACATGATCGCCACCATTGGGCAAGGGGCCTTGCCCCGGAGAAACTTGGTGGGGCGGCGACTGCCGGACCGTACCACTGGCCTGTGGCGGCTGCGGGACGTGCACGGGCTGTTGCGGCACCACCGGTTGGGGGGGCGTCACATGCGGCGGAGCCTGGATCACCGGCGGGCTCACGACCGGGTTGGGCACCGGCACGTGGACCGGTGGCAGCAGGACCGGCGGAGGGATCACCACGGGAACGGACCGCAACGGATCTATCGGAACCGGAGCCGCGGGAGGGGCTGCGGGCGCTGGAACCGCGGGCAGCGGGGCGGCGACTGGCGGGTTCAGCGGCCTGGGCGCGGCCATCGGCGCCGGCAGGCTGATCTTCGCAGCCGGGGCCGACGCCTCGACGTGCGCCGCCGACGGCTGCTGCGTTGGGACGATGAGGTGCTGGCCCGGCGTGGGCTGCAAACCGACGGTTCCGGTGGCGCGGATGCCAATCGCCAGGGCGACCTCGAGCGCCAACACCGCGCTGATGGCGGCGACGGCCAGCCCGCTGCCGATCAGCAAGGCCGGCCCGCGACGCGGTTGGCTTTCTTCCGGCATGAAGAGCTTTTCGATGATGACGGTCGGTGAGTCGGCGTCCTCGTCCGGCACGGCGCTGTAGGCCCGGTCGTCGTCGTGCTCGGACCCGAAGGGGACATAGAGGTAGTCGGGCATGGCGTACTGGTCGACCGCACCGGTGCCCGGGTCCTGCGCGTAGGCCAGCGCCGCGGTCGACGACGCGAACAGCGGCGCGTTGGCCGACGCCAGGGCAGCCCCTCGGGCCAGCGCTGTCTCGGGCTCATCCGCCATACTTACCGCAAGTGCGGTCGCCGACTGCAGCGCGGGGCGCAACGGCGCGATGTCCACGCCCGAGCCGACCACGAACAGGCCGTCGGGAGCCGTCACCAGCTTCTCCAACCCGGCGACGATCCCGTTAAGTTGGGCGGCGGCGTCGTCGTAGGACTCGGCGTAGATAGGTTGCCGGTAAACATCGGGGATGGAGCCGTCGGACGTCTCGACGACTGCCAGCGTCGCGGTATCGGGCTCGACGAACAGTATGCCGGTGCGCTCGTAACCCATTGCGCCGCCAACGTTTTGAGCTAACGCCGCCGCTGCCAGAAAGGCGGAAACCAGCATGACGTTGTCGATCCGGTGGGCCGCCAGCGCGTCGCGCAGCGCCGCCGCCTCGAGTTGGTCGGTCCACGTCACGCCGATGGACGACAGCTCAAGGCCGGCGTCGGTCGCGCCCTCACGGGTGCCCAAGATGGCGGCGATCACTTGATCGGGTGCGCTGGCAGTGGCGGCATCCTCGGCAGCGGGGACGTCGAACACGTCCTCTTCTACCGTGGCACCGTCGGCATACTCACCTTCCAGGACAACCATTTGGATCGATGCCGGTGCCATCGACATCCCGAGCACGATTTCCAATATCAACCCCTCCAAAGGTATTGCTCGACAAGCCAAGGTCGGGCGGAGGAGAAAACCATGACTAACTAAGTATCGCCCAGATGGGCGGCGCGGGAGCTCCGCGGAAGCTATGTAGTCCTTATGAAGTTCTGATAGGAGCGCGACGGCGTGGGCCCCCGCTGACCTTGATACTTCGAACCCACTTGTGAACTACCGTAAGGATGTTCAGCCGGACTGGTCAACCGAAGGATGCACAGCTGACCGATTTTCATGCCCGGCCACAACGTGATCGGCAGGTTGGCGACGTTGGACAGCTCGAGGGTGATGTGACCGCTGAAGCCAGGGTCAATGAAGCCGGCGGTCGAGTGGGTCAGCAGGCCCAGTCGCCCCAGCGACGATTTGCCTTCCAGCCGACCCGCGAGGTCGTCGGGCAAGGTGAAGAGCTCCAGCGTCGAGCCGAGCACGAACTCGCCGGGATGCAGCACGAACGGCTCGGCGTTCAGGGGTTCGACCAGGCTGGTCAGCTCGTCCTGCTGCTGCGCGGGGTCGATGTGGGTGTAGCGGGTGTTGTTGAACACCCGAAACATGCAGTCAAGGCGGACATCGATGCTGGAGGGCTGCACCAACGTGTCGTCGAACGGGTCGATACCGACCCGGCCGGCCCTGATTTCGGCCCTGAGGTCCCGATCGGAGAGCAGCACCCGACGAGCCTATCGGCTACTGCGGGCTCGCCTTCAATCAGCGAGGTACATTTCCCGACCCGTGGGGTAACCACCTCCGGTGGTCGTGACGTGGACGTGGTCATAGTGACCGAGCCTGGCTGGTTTCGCTCCAGTGGGCGTGTAGTAGACACCGCGCCAAATCGCGTCTTGGATCCCGAATCGGCTCACGTTCTGCAGCACGTAGGCGACGATCTTGTCTCCCAGCGCTATGCCGTCGGCGCTTTGCGGGTCGGGAATCATCACGTCGAGTGCCAGACCGAGGGGATGCCACGGCAGCGGGTCGGGTCGGACACCGCCGATTTCGTGGATCTGGGGGAAGGCGGCGCTGATGGCGCGGGCCGTCAAGATCGTTCTGACCTGTAAACCCCGTTCCGGCGCGACACCGACGGGCAGGAAGCGCGATCGCGTGTGGTACCGCGACGCCGCGGCGGGCTTGCCCATTCCTACCGTGCCGGGGGACATATCCGACGAGAAGGCAATGGGTTTTGCCGCGACGATTTCTAGGCAGCACGGTGCGCTATCGCCAATAACGGCCTCGGCGCTGGATCGGATCGCCGACGGACGGACATCGCCTGCCACCGCGAAGAACACCGCGGCAGGGGCCAACGCTGCGGCCAGGATCAGGGGCGATTTCCGCCGCTTCCTGGCTAATGAGTGCCGACCCACGCAGAGCACATTACGACAAGATAACGAAAGAATAAATATCGACTTCTGAATTTGGCGGCCATGGGGTCATTCCGGCCACGTCGTTCGATTCGGGCGGCCGGGGGATATTTCACCGTGGGATCGACCGGCCGTTGTCGGGTCGCGTTCGCCAGCGCTACCCGACCAACCGATGCGACGCCGGATGCTAGCCTTCGTTGGCAACACCGCCGATGTAGTTCAATGGCAGAACATCAGCTTCCCAAGCTGAATACGCGGGTTCGATTCCCGTCATCGGCTCCA
>DATJQO010000021.1:0-136385 GCA_035505695.1 Mycobacterium sp. | reverse complement strand
CAAACATGCTGCCCTCAGCCACCAGATGGCCGACCAGAGCCTCCGCGTCCAACAGTTCCCGATCCGCCCGCTCCACACCCAGCATGAACCTATTTTCCCAGCTCAGGCAGATATTCCGCCGAGGCGCGCCGATTATTCAGCGGCCTCCTAGGTCGCGTCGAGGCCGTCCGGTCAGTACTACGTCCATCGCCCGACTGTGCCCTGTCGGCCGGGGCTACCGGACAGCGCCGCCGTCGAGGACCCATCGGCCCCGGTCCCGCTGGACTAGCAGGGTTGGATTCGCCAGTTTCGGTTGCCTGCAGGTCTGCGCCTGCGCAGAATGTGCCGTTGTCGCCCCCATAACATAGCTCTGTACGGTACCGTGCCGTACTGTCAGATCATTGATCATCGCTCGACGCGTCGAAACCTTGCCGGCCATGGTGTCCCCGTTTCTTGAAAGGCCAACGGGTGAAGAAGATTTCGCTAAGCAGCGGGGTGAGACGGTGGTGGATTCTGCTGGTCGTTGCCGTGGTCATGGCGGTCGCGGGGTTTTGCGTCTATCGACTCCACGGGGTCTTCGGGTCGAATTACAACACGGCGGCCGGCGGGGGCATATCAGATCAGACGGAACCGTTCAATCCCAAGCACATCACCCTCGAGGTCTTCGGTGATCCGGGAGCGGTGGCGACTATCAATTACGTGGACATCAAGGTGCAGCCGCAGCAAGTCGTGAACGCGTCCCTGCCGTGGTCGTTGACCATGGTCACTACACAGCCCGGAGCCTTCAGCAACCTTGTGGCGCAGGGCAACAGCGATTCCCTTGGCTGTCGCATCCTGGTGGATGGTGTTGTCAAGGACGAAAGGATCGTCAACCAAGTGAACGCCTATACCTTCTGCCTGGTGAAGTCGGGATGAGTGATCGCCACGCCCAAGAGCACGCGGTGGCGCGCGCTATTCGTCGATTGTCGGTGCCGATCCTGCTGCTGTGGGCCGGTCTGGCCGCGATATCGAATATTGCGGTACCGAACCTGGAGGATGTCGCCAGGGCGCACAACGTCTCCCTCAATACGCCCGATGCGCCGTCCTTTCGGGCGATGAAACACATCGGCAAAGTTTTCCACGAGTTCGATTCCGACAGTTCGGCCATGATCGTCATCGAGGGTGACAAGCCCCTCGGCGATGACGCGCACCGGTTCTACGACAGCTTGGTCCGCAAGCTTGAGAATGACACCAAGCATGTGGAGCACGTCCAGGATTTCTGGGGGGATCCGCTGACGGCGGCGGGCTCGCAAAGTAAAGACGGCAAGGCCGCCTACGTCCAGCTGTATCTGGCGGGCAATCAGGGCGATGCATTGGCGAACGAGTCGGTCAGCGCCGTTCGCGAGACGGTGTCCCACACGTCGCCACCGCCGGGGGTGAAGGCCTACGTGACGGGCGCAGCGCCACTCGTTGCCGATCAGTTCGACGTCGGCAGCAAAGGTGCTTTCAAAGTCACAGTGATCACCGTGTTGGTGATCTTGGTGATGTTGTTGTGGGTTTACCGATCTGTCACGGCGATCGTCGTGCTGGTCACGGTCCTCATCGAAATGGCCGCGGCGAGGGGCATTGTCGCCTTCCTGGGAAACGTTGGGCTGATCGGGTTGTCTACCTATGCGACAAATCTGCTCACCCTGCTGGTGATCGCCGCCGGCACGGATTACGCGATCTTCTTCCTCGGCCGGTATCAAGAGGCGCGGCAAAGCGGGGAGAACCGGGAAGCTGCCTTCTACACCATGTACAGCGGGACGGCCCACGTGGTATTGGGGTCGGGCCTGACAATCGCCGGCGCGGTGTTCTGCCTGCGCTTTACCCGGCTCAACTATTTCCAAAGCCTCGGCATCCCGGCCGCAATAGGCATTGTGGTCGCGCTGGTGGCCGCATTGACGTTAACCCCTGCGGTGATCACCGTGGGCAGCCTTTTCGGTCTCTTCGATCCCAAGCGCAGAATGGCGACTCGAGGATGGCGGCGCATCGGCACTGCCATCGTCCGTTGGCCCGGCCCGATCTTGGTAGTGGCTACGGGGGTTGCGCTCGTCGGTTTGCTGGCCCTGCCTGGATACAAGACGAGTTACGACGCTCGCGCGTACCTGCCGGCCAGTGCCCCGGCCAATATAGGCTACGCGGCGGCCGAGCGCCATTTTTCTCAAGCCCGGCTCAATCCCGAATTGCTGATGATCGAGACCGACCACGATATGCGCAATCCGGCGGACATGATCAATCTGGAAAGGGTGGCCAAAGCCATCGCCCATCTGCGCGGAATTGCCCAGGTCCAGTCCATGACCCGGCCCTTGGGCACGCCGATCGAGCACACGTCCCTCGCTTTTCAGATCAGCGCGGGCACCATCGGCAACGTCGAGAACCTGGCGTATCAAAAAGACCGCGCGCAGGATTTGCTCAAGCAGGCCGACCAGCTGCGGGACACGATCAACATCCTGAATCAGCAGTATGCCCTGCAGCAAAAGCTCGCCGCGTCGACCCACGATGAGACCCAAAGTTTCCACGAAACGATCGCCATCATCAACGACCTGCGCGACAAGATCGCGAATTTCGATGACTTCTTCAGGCCGATACGCAGCTATTTCTATTGGGAACGGCACTGCTATGACATCCCCGCCTGCTTTGCGCTCAGGTCCGTTCTCGACGCAATTGACGGCATTGACCAGCTCAGTGCACAATTCGCGAAGATCACCGCCAGTCTGGACACGTTGGACGCCGGCCAGCAGAAACTGGTGACACTCTTGCCGCCGCAGATCGCCGACCAGGAGAAGAATCTGGGACTGATCCTGTCCAACTTTGCCACGAACTTCGGGATAAATGCCCAGGCGCGAGCCAGCACCGACACTGCGAGCGCCCTGGGACAGGCATACGACGCAGCCAAGAACGACGATTCCTTCTACTTACCCCCGGAGGCTTTCGACAATCCCGAATTCAAGCGAGGTCTAAAACAATTCCTCTCGCCGGACGGCAAAGCGGCACGCATGATCATCACCCACGAAGGCGATCCCGCAACCCCCGAAGGCATCTCGCACATCGACCCCATTGAAGACGCGGCCAAACAGGCCGTGAAGAACACACCCTTAGGGGACGCCAACATCTATCTTGCCGGCACGGCGGCAACCTATAAGGACATAGCCGACGGCGCGAAATATGACCTCTTGATCGCCGGAATAGCGGCCCTGAGCCTGATTTTGATCATCATGGTGGTCATCACCCGAAGCCTCGTTGCCGCGATCGTCATCGTCGGCACGGTGGCGCTTTCGCTGGGCGCCTCTTTCGGGCTTTCCGTACTGGTGTGGCAGGACATCTTCGGCATCAAGCTGTACTGGATCTGCCTTGCGCTGTCCGTCATCATCCTCTTGGCAGTGGGATCCGACTACAACCTCCTGCTCATCTCCCGGTTCCGGGAGGAGATTCATGCCGGTTTGAAGACCGGAGTCATCCGCGCCATGGCCGGCACCGGCGCGGTAGTGACCGCTGCCGGCCTGGTATTCGCCTTCACCATGTCGTCCTTCGTGTTCGCGAGTTTGTTGGTGCTGGGTCAGATCGGGACCACCATCGGCCTGGGGCTGCTCTTTGACACGCTGATCGTGCGTTCTTTCATGACGCCGTCTGTCGCCACGCTTCTCGGGCGGTGGTTCTGGTGGCCACAACGCGTGCGGCCCCGGCCCGCCAGCACGATGCTTCGCCCGTACGGGCCGCGTCCCGCGGTTCGCCAACTGCTGCTGTGGGAGGACGGCGACCCGGTAGTCAGTTCCCGGTCACCATCGGGCTAATAGCATTTCCGCGCCTGAAGGGAGCCCACAAGCCGAGCCTTCTTGGACGAAGAAACCGTCGCCACGTATCTTGCCCGCGGCTTCTCTGCCACAAAGACGCGGCCTCGCCGCACTAAGGAGTGAACACGGTTGGGCTTTTTCGGTTACCTGGCGATACTGGCCGGTGCGGCTGAATTGGTGTTCGCGGCATTTGCTTTCATATTCGTGAACCGCTTGCTGGGACGTGCGCCCACATCGACAAGTGAAGAAGTCGGAAGCTCCAGGAGGGTCCTTGGCAAGCTACGCAAAGGCGAGCCGTTGTCGCAGGACGAGTGGGATTTCGCGGCGCAGGCCATTGCTGATCGCGGATCCTTGATGGCCTTTTCCGTCCCTGCCGCAATCTTCACGCTCGGATGCATCTTTTTGTTCGGCGGCCTGGAAGTGCATGGGCCCCATTCCCTGCGACCCTATATCGGTTTGCTTCCCATGTTCGGGTCGATAAACATGACCATCCGACTACTCAGGATCGCGTCCTTGAGAAGACGGCTTCGGCAGGCCACTCGAACGACTAACTGAAGCTGACGTTACTCACGGTAGTGAGCACCATACTTTGGGCCGCCCTCGCGCAATTCGAGACCGGCGAATTGCTCCGCGTCGAGCTGTTCGAACCGGCCGCGGACAAGCCCTCGCGATGTGGTCTTGCGCCCAATGCCGGATCCCACGTGTTATGTCGTAGAGCGAGAGGCCGAGAGTGGTCGGCTCGTAGCAGACGGTGACTGGACGGGTGGTGTCACCGTTCGGATGCTGAGGCCGTCACGGTCGAGCGATCGCAACGCCACTTGAGGCTCGGCCTAGCGCGTCGTTTCTCGTCTGCCGGTGAACTCATCGACGAGCAGTTGGATACGGTCGGAGTCGTAGTCGGGGCGCAGTCGTCCGGTACGGCTGAGGGTGACCAGTCCGTGCAGCGCGGCCCAGAACACTTCGGTGAGAGTGTCGGTGTCCTGTTCGCCGGCGACCATGCCGACCGCTTGATGCAACGCGGCGAAGGCCGCCGTCAGCTCGGGCGGTGTGTCTTGGTCGGCGAAGCGCAAGCTGGTTGTGCGGGTGAACATCGCGTCGTAGACCGCCGGGTTGTCTCGGGCGAAGTCCAGGTAGGCGCATGCGATCCGGGTCAGGGTGTCACTGGCCGCGTCGGTGTCGGAGTGGGCGGCCCCGATCACCTCGGCGAGTTCGGCGAACCCCTCGAGGGCGACGGCATCGGCGATCTGCTCCATGCCGGTGAAGTGCTTGTACAACACCGGCTGGCTGTATTCGATCTCGGTGGACAGCCGACGGGTGGTGACGGCATCCCAGCCTTCGCCCTCGGCCAGCCTGCGCGCTGTGCCAATGATTAGCCGTCGACGGGCGGCCCGGTCGCGCTCACGACGATCCTCGATGGGCATACCTGATGATATCAGGGCTAGAAAAAATAGCGCTGCTATTGACGTGGCCACGAGTAGGGGTTAGCGTTGCTAGCACCTACCAGTGAGGGAAGTTCCAGATGGCTTTGGACGACATCACCCGTGCCGCCGCCCTGATCGCGGTGCTGGGTACCGCGGTGGTCTACGGCACCGACGTGTTTTGCGCGATCGTGCTGCGACCGGCTTTGGCGTCGGTCGACGACGATGCCTTGGTCGCGGTGACGGGAAACGTGCATCGATACGGCGACCGGCGCATGCCGGTGCCCGGGATGCTCGGCGTGGTCGCCACCGCGGTGAGCGCGGTGCTGGCCGTGGTCACCGCACACTGGGCTCAGGCCATCGCAGCCGGCGTCGCCCTGGTCCTGCTGGTGATCTGGATTGTGCTCTACACACAAGTGAGCGCACCCATCAATCGACAACTGACCGCGGCCGCCGACGTTGGACGACCATTACCGAATGGGCGTGTGCTGCAAGCAAAGTGGGACCGAATCATCGACGCCCGCGCGACGCTGCAAGGTCTGGCAGTGGCCGCGCTCTGTGTGGTGCTGATGATCTGACAAACCCCCGGTCCACACCAAACGACTTCTATTGAAGGAGAACGACTCCGATGTTTCAGCTCAGGATCTACACCCTGCGATCGCCGGAAGCTCTGCAGCAGTATGCGACGGTGCACTGGGCGCGGCACCTGGACACCTTCGAGGCATTCGGGGTCACCACCCACGGTGTGTGGACCGAGCCAAGCGGCGAGGCCAATCGACTCGTCGCGCTGATCAGCTACCCACCGGGCGCCGACTCCGACCAACTCACGCGGCACATCATGACCAGCCCGGAATTCGCCGCCGACATGGCGGGCTTCGACGTCGACGACATCGTCGACGTGCAGACGACACTGCTTGAGCCGACCTCGTTTTCACCGATCCACTAACGACACCCAGGAGCACTCGACATGACCATCACCACCACCATCGGCTACGTCCTCGCCGGACTGATCGCCGCGGGCATCATCTTCATCGGCGCGCGCTTCCTCGTCGCGCCGCGCGTCGCCGCCGCCGGCTACGGTGTGCCAGCAGATCCGGACCAGCCGTCCGTGGGCGCCTACCTGAGCGTCAAGGGCGTCCGCGACATCGCATCGGGACTGTTTGTCATCATCCTGATGATCGCGGGCGCGACCCACCTGGTTGGGTGGGTGATGTTGGCTGCCACCATCATTCCGCTCGCCGACGCCGCCATCGTGCTGCGCAACGGCGGCTCCAAGTCGGTCGCCTGGGGAGTCCACGGTGTCACCGCCGCCGTCATGCTCGTCACCACGGCGCTGCTGCTCGTCTCCTAAGCCCCGCGCCCGCGACCACGTCGAAATAGGACGAGATGACCGAGATGAGAGCCGATCTGTTGTCCCCTCCGGGAAGCGACGGATACCGGGCCGCCACCAACCCGCACAACGCCACGGTAGTGCAGCGTCCAGCTATGGTGGCTCACCCGCGCCGGGCCGAGGAGGTTGCCCACGCCATACAGTGGGCCGCCCAGCGCTGGGGGTTGGCCGTACAGGCCAGCGGGCACGGCGCCGGCGCGCCGATCGAAGCGGACCGGATGGTGGTGGACACTTCGGGATTGAACGCGCTGCGCATCGACGCGCAGGCCCGTTTGGCCCACGTCGGTGCGGGCGCGACGTGGTCGGCGGTCAACGCACTGGCCGAACGCGACGGACTGCTGGGACTGGCCGGTACCTCGCCCACGGTTGCCGTGGCGGGATACACGTTCGGGGGCGGACTCGGGTTTTTGATCCCCCGTATCGGATGGCCAGTTCGGCGCTACTGGGCGTCGACTACGTCGATGGCAACGGGCAACTTCGGCGCGCGGCAGAGGACGCCGCCGACGCCGTCGATCGCGAGGCGCTGTGGGCGTTTCGCGGTGGAGGAGGAGTCGGCGTGGCCACTGCTCTAACCGTCGAACTTGTTGCGCCCCAGGAACTCTGGGTCCGGCTATCGACTGTGGAGCATCGATGCGCTTCGACTGGTCGTCGACGCGTGGGCCAATGCCATGGGCGAGATCGGTGATGCGCTCTCGACAAGCCTCAGCTTGCTGCGCACACCGCCGGGCGCATCGATGTTTCCTCTTGCGCTGCAAGGAGCTTCGGGCGGCTCGCGACCAGATGGAACAACTGGTGCAGCTGATCGTCGAGATCGGTTCGGACCTGGACCTGGATGTGACGCTGCATCGAATCGTCAATGCTGCCATGCAGCTGACCGGCGCCCCGTACGGCGCACTGGGTATCCGCGGGCCCGACGGCAGCCTGGTCTCCTTCGTCCACGCGGGAATCGGCGACGACACGGCCCGGTTGCTCGGCGATCTGCCGGTGGGCGACGGCCTGCGCATCGATGACCTCGCAACTGACCCCCAGGCCAGCGCGCTGCACAGCGGTAACCCGCCGATGCGGGCATTGCTGGGCATACCGATCTCCGTGCGCGGGGCCGACTTCGGGAGCCTCTACCTGGCCGACGACCGGCCCGGCCGGGTGTTTTCCGGCGCCCAGGAAAACGCCGTCCGGGCATTGTCCACGGCGGCGGCGGCCGCCATCGACAACGCGCGACTTTCGAGCGCGAACGTGAATCGGCGAAATGGACGAAGGCCAGTCGCGAGATCACCACCGCGCTGTTGTCGGGCGACCCGCAGACGGGGCCGTTGCAGCTGATCGTGAACCGGGCACTGGAATTGGCCGGCGCCGAGCAGGCGATCCTGCTGGTCCCCAGGGAGCCGGATCTGCCCGCCGATGAAGTCGACGCCCTGGTGGTGTCCGCCACGGCGGGCCGGTACGCCTCGGAGGTAATTGGCCGGCAGGTTCCGATGGACGGCTCCACCACGGGCGGTGTCGCGCGTCGCGGCCTACCTCTGATCACCGATTCTTTCCAGTATCCGATCGAGGGATTCACCGACGTCGGTAAACGTTCGGCGGTCGTCATGCCGCTGATAGCGGACGGCGCGGTACTTGGCGTGATTGCCGTCGCACGCGATCCGCAGTTGCCGCCGTTCAACCACGATTACCTCGAGTTGGTCAGTGACTTCGCCCGGCATGCCGCGATCGCGTTGGCGCTGGCGGCCGGTCGCCAGCATGCCCTCAACCAGGAACTCGCCCAAGCCGCGACCGTCGACGATGCCCTGAAGGCCGCAGCGGAGGAACTGCGCCGACTCTGGCGGGCGCGCCGGGTGCTGGCCGTCACTTTCCCGGCGCACACGTCCTCCGCCGAAGCCGCGTTCGGCTCACCGCAGGTGGTGTCGGTCGGCGAGCCGGCGCAGTGGTCCGACCTGTCATCGCAAACCCAACAGATGCTCAGCTCGTTGCGCGACGGCGACCTGCTTACCCCCAACACGTTGCAGCCCGGCACCGCCGGCATTGCAGCACCCCGAGGGCGTGCTCGTCGTCTGGATCGATCTGGCCGGCGAACGGCCCTTCACCCTCGAGGACCAAACCCTGCTCACGGTGCTGGCCGGGCGCCTCGGTCAGGGCTTGCAGCGGGTGTACCAAGTGGACCAGCAGCGTGAGACCGCGCTGGCTCTGCAACACGCGATCCTCGGCCCCGCTCAGCTACCGAGCGGGTTCGAGGTGCGCTATCAGGCCGCCAAGCGGCCCCTTCAAGTCGGCGGTGACTGGTACGACATTGTCGACCTGGACGACGGGCGCATCGCATTGATCGTCGGGGATTGTGTCGGCCACGGCTTGGCCGCAGCCACCGTGATGGGGCAGGGTGCGCAGCGCCTGCCGCGCGCTGCTGTTCGACAATCCGAGCCCGGGTGCCGCGCTCGCCGGGCTGGACCGGTTCGCCGCGCGGCTGCCCCGTGCCCAATGCACCACTGCCGTCTGCGCGGTGCTCAACCCCGACACCGGGGAACTGGTGTACTCCAGCGCCGGGCACCCGCCGCCCATCCTGATCCATGCCGATGGCGCCACCCAGATACTCGACGACGCCCATACCAGCGCTTTGGGAGTACGACCTGACTGGGCGCGTCCGGAAGCCCGGGTGACCGTACCGGCGCGCGCGACCCTGCTGCTCTACACCGACGGCCTGGTCGAACGTCGCCGCACTACGCTGGATCAGGGCATCTCGCGCGTCGCCGCGGTCGCCCAGGACGCCCGTGCCGCCGCACTGGACGATCTGGCGAACCACATCATGTCCCGCGCCGCGCCCAGCGGCGGCTACCAGGACGACGTGGTGCTCCTGCTCTACCGTCATCCGGCCCCGCTCGAGCTGAACTTCCCGGCAGACGTCAGCCACCTTGCCCCGACCCGCGCCGCTTTGCGCGACTGGTTGACCCGGGCCCGGGTGGACCCGGAGCAGGCTCTCAATGTGCTCGTCGCGGCGGGGGAAGCCGTCGCCAACGCCATCGAGCATGGTCACCGCTACAGCCCGGAGGGCACGATTCGACTGGGCGCAACCGCACTGGGCAACCAGGTGCGGTTGACCATCACCGACACCGGGGAGTGGAAACCTCCGCGACCGGCTACCGACTCCCATCGCGGCCGCGGCATCCCGCTCATGCGAATGCTCATGAACGAGGTCGACATTCAGCCCGACAGCGCGGGAACCACCGTCCACCTATCGGCGAGGATCAGCTGATGCCCACGGCGCTTACTCTCGACACCGCCCGCCGCAGCGACGGGAAACTCACCAATACGAGGTGACCTGTCGGTGGGCGGCGGGTCCGCTCGTCGGCTGGGTGCTTCTTAACCCGTCAAGTCACGACCGGGAGATACAGCCGACCCGGCACCGCTGTGTCGGCTTTGCTCGGGCCTGGGGTTACGCGGGGATCGTGCAGCGGAACTTGTTCGCCTTCCGGGCCACCGACCCGCGTGAGCTGCTGACCGCCGAGGACCCGTTCGGCCCGGAGAACGCTGACTACCTCGCCCGCGTCGGGACCGAGGCCCTTACGGTCGCGGCCTGGGGGTCGTCCCCGGCGGTACGGCTCGCGCCGATCATCCCCAGCGGTGACCTGTACTGCATCGGGATTAACCGTGACGGCTCTCCCCGGCACCCGCTTCACGCACCGGCCACTAGTACCCTCCGACGCTGGCCTACCGGGAGGCCATTGGACGGCTGCTCTGTGACTTTGGGCACTAGCGGTACAGCAGCGCCCATGCCTTAGCTTCCGTTATGGGATCACTGCGGTTTAGGAAACAGTTCAAACTCGCACCCGGCCTGAAGTTGGACATCAACAAGAAGTCGGCTGGCTTCACGCTTGGCCCCCGTGGGGCGCATCTGACGTACAACAGCAGGGGCCAGAGAACCGCGTCGGTGGGCCTGCCGGGGACTGGTCTGTGGTACCGCGACACCGAAACTTTGGGTTCACACAGAACCAGGGCGCTGCCGCGTCCCCGTCCCAGGCCCGCGGTCAGCACGCCCCCGTCACCGGCCTACGTAGCTCGTTTCGATCTCCCACCTTTACCGCCTGGCCTGGACGAAAATACGCAGCGGCAAGCACTCGAAGCGGAAACATTTGTAAGTGCCCACATGCAAGAGGGAAATGGCATCCTCCAATGGATGTAGCAGATGTACGCATGGGCAGGTACCGATCCGGCCCGAAGCAGACAGGCGCATGAGCTGATACTTGCCCGTGGCCGCGAATGGGCGCAGAGAGCTAAGTACATGGGGCAGCGCAACAGGTTCGTGCGGGCCTATGCGGACGGCCTTTCAATCGACTTCGATGCTCTCGCAGACCAGGCACGTCGAACCGATGCCCTTCTAGAGCATCGCCAACGGCTTGCTCTGTCCTCACCGGTGGTGACCATTCTGCTGGTCGCCGCAGCGTTTATCATCTTGATAGCGCTGCTATCCCTTCTGGTGTGACCCATTACGACCTGTCCGAACGGCCACGGGAATGCTGAAGGCCAGCACTTCTGCGGAGAGTGTGGCGCTTCACTCGTCGCCAGACCGGTAGGCACAGCACCCACGCACACCACCGGCCACCCGAGTGGCAAACGTGAGCACAACCAGGGGCCGACGCGAACTAACCCAAATGATGAGTTGCGACCAGGCGGTTCGGTGAAGGTGATTGCACCGGGCGACGACCACGAAGGACAGATCGGCACGATCTACGAATTGTTGGACGACGACTCGTGCGTGTGCGTCAAATTCAGCCGCGACTCCGAGCCCTATGCCTTCGAGCGCGAAGAGCTAAAGATGGTGCCCGCTCCTAGACACGAGCCCACTTTGGGCAATACGTCTGGGCCACAGCCGAAACAGTCCGTGCCGGAACCCAACCCATCGACCCCTGGGAAGCGGGGCTACTGGGACGCAACCGCATGGAGCACACCCGCGCGGAGCGAAGCAGACAGGTCCGACAGCGGTAAGAAAGCAGCAGTTGCGATTGGTGTCTGCGTGCTTGTCGTGATCGGGCTGGTGATGTCGATGCAATCCGTCAGTCTCCTGACCGGCTCAGGTCTGGTATGGACAGGGGTTGCAGTCGTAGCCGCTGGCACGGCTCTTGCATTCTTCCTGCGGGCTGCGACATGGGTCCGCGTCGTCGCTGTCCTGCTCTTGGTGGTCTCTCTCGCGAACGGCCTTTATATCGAGAAGCAGCTCTCCGATAAGCGCCAGGAGATCACGCACATGTTCGACCACTAGGAAAGCCACGGGACGGCGATGACGGGACACTGGCATGTCGAGCCGAATACCAGCGTTACCGCTTCCCGGCCCCGCCACCCGCGACCCCACCAGCGGGTGGGCCTTCAACAGGGCACCTGATGGTTTACGTACCGGACGTGGGTCGTCGGGTTGCCGGTCGCGATGCGTTGCTCGATCTTGGCGCGGGTCCGTAACTTGGACTCCTCCCGCCACGCCAGCAACAGCCCTTCCATGCGGCTCTTGACGGCCCCGAATAGCTGCGGGTCGGTCACCACCATCGGGTTGCGGATGGCCCCCAGCAACATGGTGTGAAAAATGCGCGGCTCGCCCTTCCCGTTGGCGTGCTTGGCCCGGATGTTGATCTTCGCGGACTCCGGGAAAATCCGCTGCAATTGCACGGCCCGGCTGTTGTCATACGCCACCCGCATCCCGGAGGACCGGCCCTGCTTAGCCTCCCGCACCCCCGTCTTCATGTAGCGGAGCAGCGGTAGGAGTGTGCTCCCGTCCGCCCGGATCCCGTACTGGAATGCGTGCGTGATGTCATCCTCGAACGGCCCGTACCAGGGCTCGCGGCCGGGGCCGACCTTCTCCACGAACATAGAGTAGGTGAACCCGGCGCGGGCGATTTGGAGCTTCACGTACGGGATCGCGTCTAGGTTGGCCCCTACCATTTGAACGCGGAAACCGTTGCGGCGGTGGCCTTTTCAAAACATACCCCCCCTACCCGGTCGCAAAGTCTGTGACTTTTGGGAGGGGCGGAGGCGTTCGCAGCCGGGGAAATCGACCTCAGCAACGTCGACGCCTTCAACCAGGCCCTCACCACCGCCATCACCGAAGCCGCCGGCAGCGGGGGACGGCTCACCGTTGACCTGAGCGCTGTCGAGTATTTGGACAGCGCCGCCGTCAACGCCTTGTTCACCCGCGCCGACCATATCCACCTCATCGCCCATCCGCTTCTGATGTCGATCTTCGCCATCAGCGGCCTCACCGAACTGGTCACCGTCGAACGTGCCGACGGCTGATCGGGCCGCACCGGTTAGTCGGCCGATAGGCCGCGGGAGCGCTTGTTGGCGTACATGTGCTCGTCCGCGAGGCGCATCAGGTTCTGTTCCCCGACTGCGATTCCGGCGCTGAAGTCGACCGGCGCACCGCCCTGGGCCCAGGTGTGGCGGACCCGGTCGATTACCTGCTGGGCCGTTGTGTGATCGGCGCCCACGAGTAGCAGCAGGAACTCATCGCCGCCGATGCGAAAGACGAAGTCCTCCTCGCGAACTGACGAGCGCAGCGCGTCGGCGAAGGCGACCAGCAGTTCGTCGCCGGCCTCATGGCCGTGGCGGTCGTTGTAGAACTTGAAGTTGTCCAGGTCGATGAGCGCGACGGCGGATCCGCTGGCGTGCGTCGAGAGCCGGGGTCCCAGGGTGCTCCGGTCGAGCAGTTGGGTCAGCGCGTCAGTTTGGGCCATCTCGCGAAGCAGCGCGCTTTGCTCTTCCAGCCGGGCGATAAGCCAGGCCGGGACTTCGGCGACGAGGATCCACATGATCGCGGTCAACACCACATTCGGCAGCGTGTCGGGCAGGTGCTTGGCGCCGCCCACCACCCACGCCACGGCGCCGAGCGGCACCAGGGCCAGCGAGCGCCAGCGCCGGCACGCCAGCCCGACGTAGGCGAACGTGATCGTGATCGTCCCGGGGAAGTCCCGGGTGGCGTCCGGTGCAATGGCCCCGACCAGGACCGTGACGACGAGCGAGGCCACCGGCCATCCGAGCAGCAGGGCGCGCCGCTCATGCCAGCCGCGCAGCCGGCCGACCAGCGCGGCGACCACGCCCAACAGCGCCGCCCCACCCAGCAGCCAGTACAGCCGAGGGTCGACCGCGGAACCGTCGACGTACGCCGCGGCCGCGGCGAAGAGCCCGAGCATCGACAAGTACGCCGTCAGGCCGACCGCATGCCAACGCCGGGTAGACGGTTGAGGTTCCAGGCGCCATGGCACGTGCACAGGATAAGGGCGCGCGCAGCGCCTTTGGGATACTTGCTGGGGCTGGCCGGCTGTGGAGGAAGGGCAAGCGTGGCGACGATCCGCGGAAAGTCGGTTGTGGTAACGGGTTCCACGTCCGGCATAGGTCTCGGCATCGCGCGTGCCTTCGCCGCCGAGGGCGCAAACGTCACGCTCAACGGTTTCGGTGACCCAGACGCCGTCGAGGAACAGCGGCGCGGTATCGAGGAGACGTTCGGGGTCACCGCGACCTATTCGGGTGTCGATGTGACCAAGCCGGCCGAGATCGCCGCCATGATCCGCGGCGCCGAAGAGGCCTTCGGAGCGGTCGATGTGCTGGTCAACAACGCCGGCATCCAATTCGTGGCGAGGCTGGAGGATTTTCCGGTCGAGAAGTGGGACGCGGTGATCGCCACGAATCTGTCGGCCGCTTTCCACACGTGTCGCTGCGCGCTGCCCGGGATGAAGCGCCGCGGATGGGGCCGCATCATCAACATCGCCTCGGCGCACGGCCTGGTGGCGAGTGCGCAGAAGTCGGCATACGTCGCCGCCAAGCACGGCGTCGTTGGACTGACCAAGGTGGTGGCCATCGAGACCGCCGAGCATGGCATCACGGCCAACGCGATTTGTCCGGGCTGGGTGATGACGCCGTTGGTGGCGCAACAGGTGCAAGCGCGCGCCGACGCGGCCGGAAAGCCTTTCGAGGAGGCGATGGGAGAATTCGTCGCCGAAAAGCAGCCGATGGCGCGCTACACGCGCCCGGAGGATATCGGCGCGCTCGCGGTCTTCTTGGCCGGCGATGCGGCCGCCACCATCACCGGCTCCTGTTATTCGATCGACGGCGGCTGGACCGCCCAGTAAGGCGCGACACCTAGCGGGACGGCCGGCCGCTACGGCTCACGCCGCGGAGTCGGGCTCGGTCAGCTCGCCGAGGTCGGGCAGCGGCCGGCCGCAGATCTCGTCGGCTTCGTGCGACGGCAAGCCGAACATGACCAGCACGTCCCGGGTCACCCGATCGGCCGCCTCGCCGTCGTCGCGCTCGGGCTGGTCGTGCAGCAGCTGGGCCAGACCCATCAACGCGCCCCCGGCCACCGACAAGGCGAGCACCGGGTCGTCGACACTGAACCGTCCGGCGCGCGCGCCGACACGGATGTCACGCAAGGCACGCGGCGCCAGGCCACGCTCGGCGGAGATCAAGGTCAGCCCGGTGTTGAGCAGCACCTTGCAGGTCTCGGGGCGCCGCCGGAACAGCCGGCCGACCAATCGGAAGCTTCGGGCGAATGTCTCCGCCGGGTCTTCCCCTTCGTCGCTGAGCTTGTCCAGGACCGCGCCGAGCTCGTCGAGCACCTCGTTGACCGCGGCCTCGAACAGGTCTTCCTTGCTCTCGAAGTGGTTGTAAAACGAGCCCATCCCGACGTCGGCGGCCTGGGTGATCTCGAGCACCGGCACGTTGGTCTTGCCGGCCGCGATGAAGGACTGCCCCGCGCGGATGAGTGCCGCGCGGGTGCGCATCTTGCGCCGTTCCAGACGGTTCTCTGCGGCCGGTTGCGCCTCGGTCATGCGGCCGATGTTAGCAGAAAACATCAGTTTTGAGCATTTCGTCAGAAACCCTTGACTGAAGGTGTCATCGTAAGTGATGATTTCGTCAATCGAGTTCAGGAGAGAGCCATGACACAACAGGTTGACGGGCACAAGCACCTGCACAGCGAGCACGGTGGGCTCCGTGGCGAGCACCCCGGCCGCTCCAAAAATCCCGTGATCAAGGTCCGCGACTTGGCCTGGCTGGAGTTCGAGAAGCCGGACCTGAACCGCGCCAAAGCGTTCGCGCGGGCGTTCGGCTTCACCACCGCGCTGCATACCGCCGACGAGTTGCACCTGCGGGGAACCGACGCCGGCTCGGCGTGCGTACTCATCCGGCGCGGGCCAACCTCACGGTTTGTCGGTTGCGCGTTCGCCGCGCAGGATGATGCAGACGTGGAACGGCTCGCCGACGCCACCGGCCGCAAGACCGTCAAGCTGCCGGAGGCCATCGGCGGCGTCGCCGTGGAACTGACCGATCCCCGCGGCATCCCGGTCCGCGTGGTCGCCGGGATGCACCAGTTGCCCGCCCTGCCGGCCCAGCAGCCGCACGTCTTCAACTTCGGCCACGACATGCCCCGCACCAACAGCACCCAGCGCCCGCCGCGGGAGCCGGCGCTGGTGCAGCGGCTGGGACACCTGGTGCTGCAGAGCACCACCTATCTGCAGTCGCTCAACTGGTACCTCGACCACCTCGGGCTGATCGTCAGTGACTTCATGTACTACGCGGGCCAGCGCGAGCGCGGCCCGGTGATGAGCTTCATTCGCTGCGACAACGGGCCGACCCCGAGTGACCACCACACCCTGGCGCTGGCGTTGGGCCCGTCGGAACGCTACGTGCACTCCGCCTACCAGGTGTGCGACCTGGACGCGATCGCCGCCGGCGGCGAGCACCTGCGCGAGCTGGGATACCACCGGTCCTGGGGCATCGGCCGCCACATTCAGGGCAGCCAGATCTTCGACTACTGGCGCGATCCCGACGGGTTCTTGGTCGAGCACTTCGCCGACGGCGACATGTTCGACAACACGCTGGAACCCGGCTGGGCGCCGATGACCGCGTCCGGGCTCGCCCAGTGGGGCCCGCCGGCCACCAAGGATTTCCTCGGGATAACTCCCGGCAAGGAAGCAGCTCGTGAACTGCGGTCGATGCTGACCGCGATTCGCGGCGACAACGAATTCGACATCACCCGCCTGCGCGGCCTTCTGAAAGTGGCACGGTCATGACCATTTCCATCTATCGCACCTCCGATGCCTGGTGGGCCGGCACGGCCGACGCCGTCGCCAAGGTGGGCACCTCGGCGACGACGACGGCACAGCTGCTGGCCGACCGGGCGGCTATCGAACAAGCGGCCACCAGCACCGACACCGTCGCGGTGACCAGCCTTGACCTGCTCGCCCCGGTCACCGCGCCGTGCCGCGTGGTCGCGCAGATGACGAACTACGCCTCCCACGTCGAGGACACGGGCGGCAACCCAAAGACGGTGCCGCTCACCTTCTTTCGCAAGGCGTCCGGGTCGGTCAGCGGCCCCTCCGACGACATCGTCAAGCCCGAGCATGTTCGGCTGCTCGACTACGAGGTGGAAATCGGTCTGGTGATCGGGCGAGACATGCCGGTCGGCACGACGATCACCGCCGACAATCTGGCCGACTACGTCTGCGGGCTGGTCGTCACCAACGATGTGTCGGCGCGCGATGTGCAATTGACCAAAACCCAGTTCTACGAAGCGAAGTCGTATCCGAGTTTCACGCCGGTGGGGCCGGCGCTGGTCCTTGTCGACGCCGACGAGCTGGGCCGCTTCGACGACCTGCGCCTGCAACTGTGGGTCAACGAAGAACTGCGCCAGAACAGCGTCGTCAAGAACGACATGATCTACCGGCCGGTCCAGGCGCTTGCGGCGCTCGCCCGTTTCCAGCGGTTGTCACCCGGTGACCTGGTGCTGACCGGCACCCCCGTCGGTACGGCCCTGTCCGCCCCGCCCAAGCCGGTGCAAAAGCTGGTGTCGCTGCTGCCCGACGACGTCAAATGGAAACTGTTCTTCGCCGGACAGGCCAAGAACCCCAAGTACCTGCACGACGGTGACGTGGTCGAGGCGACTATCGCGACCGACGACGGCAAGATCGACCTCGGCACCCAGCACAACGAGGTCAGGTTCTCATGAACGACATTCCCGACTTCGTCCCGGTGGTCGTCGTAGGAGCCGGCCCCGTCGGCGTAACGGCCGCAACGATTTTGGCGCAATACGGCATCGACTGCCTGGTCCTTGACCGCTGGGCCAACGTGTACGCACAGCCACGCGCGGTGCACATCGACGATGAAGTCTGCCGCATCGTGGGCCGGCTGGGCATCGCCGACCAGTTCGCGGCCATCTCACGTCCCGCCCGGGGTCTGCAGCTGCGCGACCCACACATGAATGTGCTCGGCCAGTTTCGCCGGGAGCGTCTCGAAACCGACAACGGCTATCCGCAGGCCAACATGTTCGACCAGCCCGAGCTCGAAGCCCTACTGCGGTCCAACCTCAAGCGCTATCCGCACGCGGTGCTGCGCGGGGACTCCGAGGTGACCGCGGTCTCCCAGCTCGGTAGCGGGCAGGTTCGGGTGACGTTCGTTGACCGGGTCAGCGGCGACGAGCACCACGTGGAGACGACATACCTGCTCGGCTGCGACGGTGCCAACAGCATGGTTCGCGCGGCTATCGGTTCCTGCATGCAAGACATGGGATTCGAACAGCGCTGGCTGGTCGTCGACGTCACGACAGACGCCGAGCTCAACCAGTGGGACGGCGTGCACCAGGTGTGCGACCCGCATCGCGCCGGGACGTTCATGCGCATCGGGCCCAACAGATACCGCTGGGAGTTCCGGCTTCAGCCCGACGAGACCGCCGACAACTTCGGCACAATTGCCACACTGTATCCACTCATCCGCCCATGGGTGCAAGGGGTTTCGCCGGAATCCCTGGATCTGGTCCGCGTCGCGGAGTACACGTTCCGCGCCCAAGTCGCCGACCACTGGCGCCACGACAGCATCTTCCTGCTGGGCGACGCCGCTCACCTCACCCCGCCGTTCATCGGTCAGGGCCTGTGCGCGGGACTTCGCGACGCGATGAACCTCAGCTGGAAACTTGCCGGCGTCGTCCACGGATGGCTGCCGGACAGTGTGCTCGACAGCTATGAGGAGGAGCGCAAACCCCATGCGACCTACATGATCCGATTTGCCCTCGCGATGGGTCTGACCATGACCGCCGGCGGCGGGCTGGGCAATCTGCTGCGCCGCATAGTGGTGCCCCGGTTGCACTTGATCCCTGGCCTCCGGGACAGGATCGTCGACAGCGCCACGCCGCCGTTGCATTCCAGTTCATTGGTGATCAAGGACGGCCGCCGGGGACTGGCCGGCCGGCTGTGCCCGAATCCCGTTCTGGCGGAAGGCAAACGATTCGACGACGTCGTCGGGCGACATTTCGCCGTCGTCACGGCTGCGCCGATCTCTGGGCAACATCGCGAAGAGCTGACCCGTCGGGGTGCCGTCGTCGTGACGGTTGAACCCGGCAGCGAACTGGCGGCTTGGCTGCGACGCGGACACGCGAACGCCGCTGTCGTGCGGCCCGACGGGACGGTGATGTATGCCCGCCGGGACGCGGCTGACATCGCCCGCCGCGCTCCGCTATTCGCGCCCAGCCTCGCCGATGCATAGGCCCGTGACCAGACCCGCGGGCTGTCCGGCCTACCGCTACGATCTGTACTCCACCGACGCCATTCTGGACCCCTATCCCCACTACGCCGCGCTGCGTCAGTTGGGTGCGGTGGTGTGGCTACCCAGACAGCGGGTGTTCGCGTTGCCGCGGTACGCCGAATGCAAGGCCGTACTGCGCGACGACGTCACGTTTCTCTCCGGTCACGGGGTGGGCCTGAATCCGATCGTCAACAAGTTGTCGCGCGGCACGACCTTGAACAGCGATGGCGAGCGGCACGATCACCGGCGCAAGCTGCTTGCGCACCGGATGCTGCCGCGGGCGCTTCGTGCGATGACCGGTCCCATCCAGGAACAGGCCGACGACCTGGTTGGCGCCGCGGTGAAACGCGAGTATGTCGACGGTGTCGCCGATCTCGCCACGGCGCTGCCGGTGGCGGTGGTGCCCGATCTCCTCGGCTGGCCCGAGGACGGCCGGGACAACCTGTTGCGCTGGGGTTCCGCCACATTCGACGCGCTGGGTCCGGTCAACCACTATGCGGCCAGGGCGGCGACGGCCAGCCTGCAGATGAAGCGCTTCTCCAAGCAGGTGGTGCGGCGCCGGTCGGTGACCGCCGGCAGCATGGGCCACGACATTCTGCTGGCCGGAGATGCCGGAAAGCTGACGAATAGCGAGTGTTCGGCGTTGATGGTCGACTACCTGGCGCCCTCGCTGGACACCACGATCAGCGGCATCGCCAGCGCGCTCGCCCTCTTCGCGAAACATCCCGACCAGTGGCGGCTGCTGAAAACCGAGCCGACGCTGCTTCCCAACGCGATCAACGAAGTGCTGCGTTACGAGTCACCGCTGCGAGCGTTCTCGCGAAAGGCGTTGTGCGACAGCATGATCGCCGGTGTTGCGGTCCCCGCCGGAGCCAGGGTGCTGGTGATTTATGCGTCCGCCAACCGGGATGAGCGGGAGTGGTCCGACCCCGACGCCTTCGACATCCGTCACGATGCCAACCGCCAGCTCGGCTTCGGGCACGGATCCCATGCGTGTGCGGGTCAGGGCCTGGCCCGCGTCGAGATGGAGGCAATGCTCACCGCGCTGATCCAGCGGGTCAGCCAGATCGAACTGGCCGGCGAGCCGACCTGGGCACCCAACAACATCATTCGTTGTTATCAGCGCCTGCCGCTGCGGCTCGTCGCGGACTGAGCGCAGCGACTTTCAGCTTCCCACAGCGCCCTTCAGCTCCCGAGCCAGCTCGTCGGTTGTCGTGTCGACGGTCCGCTTCACGGTCTTGGCGGCGCGAGTGACGGCCTTGTCGAACGCTTTGTCAAGTGTCGGCTCTCCGACCATGATCAGCGCGGCCTGGTTGCCACTCAGCTCGGCAGCCGCCTCTTTGAGCTCCTTGCGGGATAGCGGCCCGAAGCCGAGTTCTTCCGGGATGATGCGGATCCGGGGCCTGTCCATCCGCTTGACGATATGGGGCTTCCCGTCCTCGTTATCGACAACGGCCGCGTCGAATTTCCCCACCAACTCATCCTCGTGGAGCTGTTCGATGGCATCGAGATCGGCCTCTGCGGCTTCGACGCTGTCGTAAACCGCAACACACAAGGCACTATTGTTGTCCGCCATTTGACCTCCTCAGCTAAGGGACGCGGGGTGACTCAGCACGTCCTCCGGCAGGATAAATCCCGCTGGGTCGCCGTTCGTAGGGTCGAAGGTCCCGATGATGTTGACGCATCGGCCGAGATAGGCCGCGAAATCAACCCATCGTGAAAGACAAATGAAGATAATGAATGGGTGGTTGACACATCAGAGCTTCGACAGCAGATCGAGCAGATGCGGTCGATGCTCGCTCAGAAGGGTGCGCTGACCGCTGAGGAAACACACAACACCCTGGACAAACTAGCGCAGGTGTCGGAGAAACTGGCATCCGGGCTCGGAGACATCGACCGGGCGCTGCAAGAGGCCGAAGAACTCAGGACACAGGTCACTGACATCCAGAACCGGTTGAAGCGGATCGAGGACGAAACGGGTAAGCGTTCGCCGTAATTGGCGGGTCGTGGCGTCACACTGCCGCTTTATCCAGAATGTCGGCAAGACTGGCCACAAACTGGTCGATCTGAGACGTCGTGATCACTAGCGGCGGCGCCAGGCGAACCACATCCGTGGCGGCGGCGTTGACCAAGAAGCCGGCCTCGCGGGCCGCGGTTTCCACTGCTTTGGCGACCGGCCTTCTCAGCACTATCCCGCGCAGCAGCCCCCGGCCCCGAACATGGTCAATTAGAGGGTGATTCAACGACTCGATGCCATCGCGAAGCGATTCACCGAGTGCCTTGGCGCCTTCAATCAGACCATCCTCGTCCAGCGTGCGTAACACCGCCAGCGCCGTGGACGCGCAGACTGGATTGCCGCCGAAGGTGCTGCCGTGCAAGCCGGGCGTCAACCGCGCCGCGACAGGTCCGGCCGCCAGGCACGCGCCGATCGGCAGACCGCCGCCGAGCCCCTTGGCCATCGTCACCACGTCCGGCGTGACGGCGTCCTGCTCGTGGGCGAAAAACGTTCCGGTACGGCCCATCCCGGTCTGCACCTCATCGATCACCAACAGCGCGCCGTGGTTGAGGGTGATGTCCCGGGCGGCAGCGAGGTACCCGGCCGGCGGGACGACGACTCCGGCCTCGCCCATGATCGGTTCGAGGAACACGGCGGCGGTGTCGTCGGCCACCGCAGCCGCCAGGGCGTTGACATCCCCATAGGGCACATGGGTGACCTCACCGGGCAGCGGCGCGAACGGCGCCGAGAATTCGGGATGGCCGGTAAGAGCCAGCGATCCCATCGTGCGGCCATGAAAACCACGTTGGGCCGCAACCAGCTTCGTGCGCCCGGTGAGCCGCGACAATTTGAATGCGCATTCGTTGGCTTCCGCGCCGGAGTTGCAGAAGAACACCCGCGCGCCGTCGACCCCCCACCGATCCACCAGCGCTTCGGCCAGTGCGATGCCGGGTTCATGTGCGTAGAGGTTGGACGTGTGACCCAGCATGGCCAGCTGATTCGCAGCGGCCCCGATCACGGCGGGATGACTGTGGCCCAAGACATTGACCGCAATCCCGGCCAGCAGGTCGACATAGGTGTTGCCGTCGACGTCGGTGACCACCGCGCCGGCACCGCAAGCCAGTGCGATGGGCGGAGTGCCGTAATTGCGCATCATCACCGCGTCCCACCGCTTGAGCAGCGTGCCGGTGTTGGTCACGCGGGCACCACCTTTGTTCCCGCGCCCTCGTTGGTCAAAAGCTCAACCAGCACGCCGTGCTCGACTCTGCCGTCGATGATGTGTGCGGCGGGAACCCCGCCCTCGACCGCACGCAGGCAGGCCTCGACCTTGGGTGCCATGCCGGATTGCAGTGACGGCAACAGTTCGGCCAGCGTCACGGTGTCGATCTCGGCGACCAGTGAAGACTGATCCGGCCAGCGTGTGTAGAGCCCCTCCACGTCGGTCAGGACAAGCAGCTTCTCGGCCTGCAGCGCCTCGGCCAGCGCTGCTGCGGCGCTGTCGGCGTTGATGTCGTACACCACACCATCGATGTCCGGGGCAATCGACGAAACCACCGGAATGCGCCGCGCCACCATGAGATCGCTTATCGCCTCGGTATTGACGCTTTGCACATTGCCGACCAGCCCAATGTCGGTGGGCACCCCGTCCACCATGACGCTGCGCCGCGCCGCGGTGAACAGCTGCGCATCCTCGCCGGTGAGCCCGACCGCGTATGGCCCGTGCTTGTTGATCAGGTTCACCAATTCTCGACCGACGTGGCCGAACAGCACCATCCGCGCGACGTCGAGCACTTCCGGTGTGGTGACCCGGAAGCCGCCCTTGAATTCGCTCTTGATACCAAGCCGTTTGAGCATCGCGCTGATCTGCGGGCCGCCGCCGTGGACGACCACAGGCAGGATGCCGGCCTTCCGCAGGAACACCATGTCGGCGGCGAAGGCGCGCCGCAGCGTGTCGTCGGTCATTGCGTGGCCGCCGTATTTGACCACGACGATCTTGCCGTGCAGGTGCTTGAGCCACGGCAACACCTCGGCCAGCACCCGCGCCTTGACGGCACGGGTAACCACAGACGCCTGACTGTCGGTGGTGGGAGTGGGCGCCGCCGCGGCGGCAACGTTGGAATCGGTCATGAGCTATAGGCCGAGTTCTCTTCGACGTAGCCGTGCGACAGATCGGTGGTGCGAATTACCCCCTCCTGGACACCGAGGCCCAGGTCGATGGTGACCGCGATGTCGGCGCCGCTCAGATCAACCCCACGGGCGCCGGGCGCCCCGACACCCTCGATGCAGACGGGAAAGCCGTTGAACCATACTCGGATTCGGTCGGGATCAATGGTGACCGGCGCCATGCCGACGGCGGCGACCACGCGTCCCCAGTTCGGGTCGGAACCGAACAGCGCGGCCTTGACCAGGCTGTCGCGGGCCACGGTGCGCGCGACGGTCAGCGCATCGGCCCGGGTGGGGGCGCCGGTGACGATGATCGCGACCCGCTTGGTGACGCCCTCGGCGTCGGCCTGCAGTTGTGCGGCCAAGTCGTCACACGCGTGCAGCACCGCATCGTCGAGATCGTCTTGGCTGGGCGCCGTTCCGCTGGAGCCCGACGCCAGCAGCAAGACGCTGTCGTTAGTCGAGGTGCAACCGTCGATGTCGAGCCGGTCGAAGGTCTGCAGGCAAGCGCGGCGCAGTGCGCGATCCAGCGCCGTCGCGTCGGCGACCGCGTCGGTGGTCAGCACGCACAGCATGGTGGCCAGCGACGGGGCCAGCATGCCGGCGCCCTTGGCCATCCCGCCGACGGTCCAGGTGTTGGGCGAACCAATCGACTGCTGCACCGCAACGATTTTGGGCACCGTATCGGTCGTCATGATGGCCCGTGCAGCCTCGTCGCCGCTGCTATCGCCATCGGCGATCTCGCGGACGATCCGCTGAACCCCGCCCAGCACCTTGTTCATGGGCAGGCGCTCGCCGATCAGTCCCGTCGAGCAGACTGCTACCTCGATGGCTTCGGTCTCGTTGCCCCAGTCCGATAGCGCCTGCGCGACTGCCTCGGCCGTGGCGCGGGCGTCGGCTAAGCCTTCGGGCCCGGTGCACGCATTGGCACCCCCGGAGTTCAGGATCACCGCGCGCAGCCGCCCGGTCGTTTGGACCTGCCGGGTCCACCGCACCGGCGCGGCCTTGACCTGGTTGCGGGTGAACACCCCGGCGGCTGAGTAGCTGGGGCCTTCGTTGAAGACCAGCGCCAGGTCTTTGTCGCCGGAAATCTTGATACCGGCTGCGATCCCGGTCGCCCGGAAGCCCGCGGGGGCGGTGACGCCGTGGCTGCGCATTAGCCGCGTTTCGGTCTCGACGCCGGTCATGGCGCTAACCCCACCACAGGGAGCCCTTCGGTCTCCGGCCAGCCCAGCGCCAGGTTCATCGACTGCACGGCCGCGCCGCCGGTGCCCTTGACCAGATTGTCGATCGCACACAGCGCGACCAGCGTTTCGGCGTCCTCGTCCACGGCGATCGCGATCTGGGCGGCGTTGCTCCCGCTCACTGCTTTCGTGTAGGGCAGTCGACCTTCTGGCAACAGGTGCACGAAAGGTTCTCCGGCGTAATGCTTTTCGTAGGCGCCGCGCACCTGAGGCAGGGGTGCGACGCAGCGGGCGGTGCAGGTGGCCAGGATGCCGCGGCTCATCGGGATGAGTACCGGAGTGAAACTGACCGTCACCTTCCGTGGGGTCACCGCCTGCAGGCCCTGGGCAATTTCGGGGGTGTGGCGGTGGATGCCGCCGATGTTATAGGCGCGCGCCGATCCCATGGTCTCCGAGCCGAGCAAGTCAGCCTTCGGTGTTCGGCCGGCGCCCGAGGTGCCGCTCACCGCGACCACCGTCACCGCCGGTTCCACCAGGCCCTCGGCCACCGCCGGTACCAGCGCGAGCAGCGTTGCGGTGGGATAGCAGCCCGGGACCGCGATCCGGGTGGCGCCGCGCAACTGGTCGCGGGCGCCGGGCAGTTCCGGTAGCCCGTAGGGCCAGCTACCCGCGTACGGCGTGCCGTAAAACCGCTCCCAGGCCGCAGAGTCACGCAGCCTGAAGTCCCCGCCGCAGTCGATGATCACGGTTTCTGGACTCAGCCGCTGCGCTAACGGACCAGAATTTCCGGGCGGCATCGCGGTGAACACCACGTCGTGGCCGGCCAGCACGTCCGCATCGGTCGGCTGCAGCACTCGATCTCCGAGTGGCAGCAGGTTCGGGTGGTGTTCGGCCAAGGTGGTGCCGAGGCTGTCGGCGGCGGTGAGCGCCCCGATGGTCAGCCGCCCGCCGGTGAATGCCGGATGACCCAGCAGCAAACGCAGGATTTCGCCGCCCGCATAGCCACTGGCACCAACCACCGCGATCTTAATAGGGCCCATCGCAACTTCCTAATGCCGTGTGCCGCTTGTGGTCTCAAGGTCGTGCCCAACGTTAACGACGGCTCGGCGCCGCGAGTAGGGCCATATGGCCCCGAAGCAGCCCGACGTTGGTCCCGCCGCCGGTCGGCCCCGCGGGGTCAGTACCACACCGACGCGAGGAACGCGCCGCGCGGCTCCGAGTACAGGCCGATGGTCATCAGGTTCAACCCGAAAACCACCCGTAGTCCGTGGGCAAGGCACCAACGGAGCAGGCCGGTGTTGCGCATCGGGACCAGGAAGCCGAGGCCGGAAAACTCCTCAGCCGCACCGATCAGCGCCTGCAGGTCGTCATCGGTCTCGGCCACCGAGTGCGCATAGAACCCGATCCCGGTGGTGTATCCCGTGATTCGTCCGCCGCGTTCGACCACCCTGGCTGTGCCCAGCGTGAGCGCTTCGCTCAACTCGCCGCCGCGGTCGTGGCCATGCACGCGTAGACAAAGGGCGTTGCAGGTCTCGATATCAGCCGCCGTGGCGGCCCGGACCGGGTATCCGGCGATCCGCAGCGCCAGCGGGTCGCCCTGCACGACCGCGAACGGCTCGCGGACGTCGAATCCGAGCTTGGCGTACAGACACATCGAACGATTCTTGTAGGCCGCCTGTAGCAGTCGCACGCCGGGCACCCGTCGCTCGGCGCACCGCTGTAGCATCGCGTCCAACAATGCCCGGCCAACCCGACGGTTCTGCATGTCTAGTGCCACCGAGACATGGCCCACCCCGACGATGGCGGACCGCTCGTCAAGGAAGCTGCTCCCCACCACGCGCCCGTCATATTCTGCGACGAGGGAGAAGAAGCCAGGATGTTCGATCAACCCGGAAACCACCGCGGTTGCAGCCTCGACCGATGGGAAATCGGGCGGGAACCCGTGGTTGGTGGCGATCGAGCCGAATGCCGCATAGCAGACACGGCCACACTCCGGCACATCTGCTGTGTGCGCTGCACGTACCTTCACCGGCACAGCGACCCGGTGTTGGTGCTGCGTCACGGCTGTTCTCTTGTGACTGAACGCTTTAGGCCGACCATGAGCCGGGAGGCCGTCATGCGGTGCTGCCGGACAGGCAGGGCTTCACGTCGTCCTGGCTGTCCGGCGACCAGCAGGCCTGGTGTCGCACGTCAACACCATTGAAGGGGCAGCAATGCGGTGCGCGCCCTTTCTAGACGGCCGTCGCATCCGAAGCGGCGCGCGCCGAAATGGCCTCGAGCACGGCATATTCCGCTTCATAGATCGCGGCCTGGGCGAAATCGATCGCCTCGAAGGCATAACCCTCGGCCATCTCCGCATAGCTCTTCATCTCTTTGGCTTCGTGTTGGGCCTTCTTCTTCTGCAAGTCGTTGCGGATCTTGGCGACGTGGGCACGCCACTTGTCGGTCAGTTCCTGCCAGTGCTCGGATGCCTTGTCGTGGGCGTTTTCGGCCCGGTCTTTGAGGTGATCGGCGGCTTGCGAAGCGCGGTCGCGCGCCCGGCTCACGTCCGTTTCGACCTGCGCGCGAGCCTGCTGGCCCGAGCTGTGTACCTTCTCGCTCGCCTCTTTGGCAGCGGCGGAGATCTTGTCGAACTGCTCTTCGAAAACGTTGTCGGCCATCAGTTAGGTCCCTTCCTGTTGAGGCTATTTGCGTGTGCCGCTATCGTCTCGCCACCCTGCCCGTCGGCGTAGGGTCCTAAGTCCTCGCAATGTTGGGCGGGTCTAGGTGACTTTCGACCCTAGGGCGTACGGCGGCGCCGTCACAGACTGTCGTTGTCAGACCACCCAATTGGGTCGCTGCCTGGCCAGGCGTCTGAACGGCACACCGCCGATGTCGGCGAGACCGATATCGGCGGATGTGTGTCCTTTGTCCACCGAATCTTGTAGGCTCGTTGCGGAATTCACATGGGCCACGCAATCTTGCCGGGCCGGTCGGCCCCGTTGGGTGCCACCGCGGATCCGGATGGCACGAACTTCGCGGTGTCCTCCGGTGGCGACCAGGTGACACTGTGCCTCTTCGATCGCGATGGCGGCGAAACAAAGCTGGTGCTGCCGGAGCGCGACGGGGATGTGTGGCATGGATTCGTCCCCGGGGTCGGTGCCGGGCAAGCGTACGGGTTCCGCGTCGACGGGCCATTCGATCCGGCCCGCGGGCTGCGCTACAACCCGGCCAAGTTGCTGCTCGACCCGTACGCACGCACCATCGTCGGTGACGTCCGGTACGGGTCCGAGGTGCTCGACTACGATATCGAAAACCCTTACCTGCCAAGTTCATTGGACTCGGCGGCGCATGTGCCGCGCAGCGTGGTGGTCGCCGAGCTGCCCCCGGTCGGCGCGCGGCGCAGCCGCGCGCTGTCCGACACGATCCTCTACGAGGTGCACGTGCGGGGGTTCACCGCCACCCACCCCGGCGTGCCGGCGCCGCTGCGCGGCACGTACGCGGGTCTGGCGCACGACGCGGCGCTGGAGCACCTGGTCAATCTCGGCATCACCGGTGTTGAGCTGCTGCCGGTCCATCACAGCGTGCCCGAACAGTTTCTGCTGGAGCGGGGCTTGACCAACTACTGGGGCTACAACACGATCGGCTTCTTCGCGCCGCAGGCACGATATTCGGCGGTGGTGCAGGTGGGCTTGCCGAACGGGCTGGCGCAGGAGTTTCGTGCCATGGTCGACGCGTTGCACGCCGCGGGTCTCGAGGTGATCCTCGACGTGGTGTTCAACCACACCGCCGAGGGCGGCGGCGGTGGCCCGACGCTATGCCATCGAGGACTGGACAACGCCGCCTACTACCGGCTGGATCGGGACGACCCGGCCCGCTATCTCGACACCACGGGGACCGGCAATTCCCTCAACACCGGCCATCCGGTGGCGCTGCGAATGATCATGGACTCGCTGCGCTACTGGGTGTCGCAGATGGGCGTGGACGGGTACCGCTTCGACCTGGCGCCGACGCTGGGCAGGCAGGAGGGCGACTTCGATCCCTTCGCCGCGTTCTTCGACATGGTCTGCCAGGATCCGGTGGTCTCGGGAGTCAAACTGGTCGCCGAACCGTGGGATGTCGGGCGGTCGGATAGCTATGACCTGGGCCGGTTTCCGCCGTTGTGGAGCGAATGGAACGGTCGCTTCCGCGACAGCACGCGCGACTTCTGGAGAAGCCGCGACGGAATGCTCGGTGAGTACGTCACCCGGTTGTGCGGTTCTGCCGATCTCTACGGCGGGCGGGCGCAGGGCCGTCGCCCCACTGCGTCGGTCAACTTCGTCACCGTCCATGACGGATTCACGCTCACCGATCTGGTGTCCTACAACGACAAACACAACGAAGCCAACCTGGAGGACAACCGCGACGGCGCCAACGACAACCGGTCCTGGAACTGCGGGGTGGAGGGACCGACAACCGATCCGGAAGTCCTTGCGCTGCGGGCGCGGCAAAAACGCGCGTTCCTGGCGACGCTGACGCTGTCGGTCGGGGTGCCGCTGTTGTCCGGCGGCGACGAGTGCAGCCGCACCCAGCGCGGCAACAACAACGCGTATTGCCAGGACAACGAGATCACTTGGTTCGACTGGTCGGCGGTCGACCAAGACCTGTTGTCCTTCACCACCGACCTGATTGCGCTGCGCCGAAACCACCCGGTCTTCCGGCGCCGCCGCTACCTGTCTGGTCCCGACGCCGCCGACCTGCAATGGTTCACACCGTCGGGTAGTGCAATGACCGATCAAGAGTGGCAAGACCCCGTCGCGCGCAGCGTGGCGATGTTGGTTGACGGCTCCACCGATCCTGACTGCGGCCCGGACGGCGTGCCGCTGCTCGACGACCATTTCCTCATCCTGATCAACGGCTGGTGGGAGCCGCTGACCTTCACACTGCCCGCGGTGCCCGCCGCGGCCTCCGCCCGCGGCTGGCAGGTGGTATGCGACACCTTCGATCCCGCGCATGCCGGCGCGGCGGACGACCATCTGGACGTGGGGCCGCGCTCGGTGGTCATTTGTCGGTGCCCCATCGATGGCACCGCTCCGCAGCGCGAACAGCGATGACGCGAACAATCAATGACGCGAATATCAATGACTTTGTGCCCTACCCGAGCCGTCTGATCGGCGCAAACATGGCCAGCATTACCGGCGCAAAGCTACTTGTAGACCGGGTGTTGTGTGAACGCCAACGTAGCAGGCCCAGCAATTGCTTGAAGTCGAGGAGGCAGTGATGGCCCAACATTCGAATGGCGAGAACTACTCACCCCGGGAGATTGTGGCCGGCATCGGGAGCTACGCCGCGGCGGCCTTGTTGGCGGTAGCGGCGGTGGTGACCATTCTGCAAGGCATCTCCGCGCTGGCTTCCGACCAGGCGATCGTCGTCGTACCGGGCTACGTGTACGAGTTCAACAGCACGTCCTGGGGTTGGATCCACATCATCGTGGGGATACTGGTCGGCGCGGTCGCCCTTGGCCTGTTCTTCAGTACGACCTGGGCCCGGGTGGCCGCCATCATCATCGCGTCGCTGTCGATCGTGACCCAGTTCCTGTGGCTTCCGCACTACCCGGTCTGGGCCATCGTGGTGATCGCACTGGACATCTTCGTGATCTGGGCCGTGGCCACGTGGGAAAGCCCCGCCGCTCGCGTCGAACGCGAGCAAGAACGCGCCCACGCCCTGAATGCGCTTGCCCCGCAGCCGATGTTCGGCGGTCAACTGATCCGGCTGGAAGACGGTATGAACGATGGCCGCTACGAAATTCGCGCTGAGCTACCCGGCATCAATCCCGACAGGGACGTCGACGTCACCGTGCGCGACGGGGTTCTCACGATCAGGGCCCAGCGCCGTGAGAACGCGAAGCCCGACGGACGATCCGAATTTGCGTACGGGTCGTTCGTCCGCTCGATCCCGCTTCCGCCGGGAGCCAACCAACAAGACGTCCACATCACCTACCGAGACGGCATCCTGACCATCTCGGTGGGCGTCCCGCAGGCCGCACCCGCCGAAAAGCGCGCCGGCGTCAGCTAGGCGACCGAAAAGATTGGGCGGCGCCCGCATTCCGGCGCGCCCGGATAGAGTGCCGACTTTGCGCCGCGGATACCTCGACTTGGGCTGCCAAGGATGCAGAATGACGTGGTGCTTGCCGAGAAGTTAGCCGTCAAGCGGCCGGAGGTCTTGTCGGCTCCCGCGTGGGCGAAGGCGCGCTGAGATGCAGGAATTCGGCTTCCCCACCCTGGCACTGCTGACCGCGGTAGGTTTCGCCGGTCCGATGTTGGCCGCAGTGCCGCATGCGCGGATCCCGGTGATCGTCGGTGAGCTGAGCGCCGGGCTTGTCATCGGCAAGACCGGCTTCAACCTGGTCGATGACACCAACCCCACCTTCCAATTATTCGCGAACATCGGTTTCGCCCTGGTGATGTTCGTGGTGGGCACCCACGTTCCGGTGCATGACCCTGCGCTGCGCTCGCAGGCACCGCGGGCATTGGCGCGGGCGGTTGCGGTCGGCGCCGTCGCGGCGGTTCTCGGCGCCGGGCTGGCGGCGGCGTTCGGCACCCGCCACGCGGCGCTTTACGGGGTGCTGATGGCATCGTCATCGGCCGCGCTGGCCTTGCCGGTGATCGATTCCCTGCGGTTGAAGGGTCCGCAGGTGCTCTCGGTGACCGTGCAGATCGCCATCGCCGATACCGCGTGTATCATCTTGCTGCCCTTGGTGATTGACCTGCGGCATGCGCCGACGGCGGCACTCGGCGTGCTGGCGATCGCGGCCTTGGCAGTGGTGCTTTTCTTGCTGCTGCGAACAGTCGACCGCTGGGGCTGGCGTCAGCGCATGCACGACTACTCCGAGAAGTATCGGCTGGCGCTGGAATTGCGGACCAACTTGCTGATGCTGTTCTCGCTGGCCGCGCTGGCCGTCACCACTCACGTGTCCATCATGCTGGCGGGCTTCGCGCTGGGTTTGGTGATTGCTTTGATCGGTGAACCGCGACGTCTGGCGCGCCAGTTGTTCGGGATCACCGAAGGGTTCTTCAGTCCGCTGTTCTTCGTGTGGCTGGGTTGCTCACTGCAGGTGCGCGAGCTGGTCTCGCATCCTAAATTCATCCTGCTGGGTGTAGGCCTGGGGCTGGGTGCAGTGCTGGCGCACTGCACGGGACGGCTGCTGGGGCAGCCGCTGACGCTTGCGGTGCTGTCGGCCGCGCAGCTCGGCGTGCCGGTGGCCGCGGCCACCATCGGCACCCAGGAACACCTGCTGGTGGCGGGTGAAGCCTCGGCAATGATGTTCGGTGCCTTGCTGACCATCGCGTGCACGTCGATCGCCGGTGCGTTGGCCGCCGGCGACGGCGCCGCCGAAGCCGAGAAGCCCCCGGCGAGCGACGACTCCACGCGGCGTGGGACCTAGCCGCGGCGCCATATTGGCACAAAGTCCCTTCGGCTAGAGCCGTCATGCCCTCGTGTGGCCGGTGTCGGTACGCAATCGTAGAGACGACCATGCATTATCCGAAGGGATCTACAGTCATGAACGCGCGCTTTCCGGATGCCGGCACGGTCCGGACGGTCCTGACCTTGGCATCTCGAGCACCTTCGGTGCATAACACACAGCCCTGGCGGTGGCGGGTGGCCGGAACGAGCCTGCACCTCTATTCCGACGCGAGCCGGCAGTTGCCCAACACCGATCCGGACGGGCGAGACCTGATCTTGAGTTGCGGTGCGGCGCTGCATCACTGCGTCGTCGCGCTCGCGGCGGTCGGCTGGCGATCCAAGGTGACTCGGCTGCCCAACCCGGACGACCCGAGCCACCTTGCCGCGATCGAACTTTCGGCGCACCCTGCCGATTCGGTCGATATCGCGCTTGCCGCCGCGATACCGCGACGGCGCACTGATCGGCGCAACTACAGTTCGTGGCCGGTGCCGGTGGGAGATATCGCCCTGATGGCCGCTCGGGCAGCCCGAAACGGGGTGACGCTGTGCCAGGTGGAAGACATTGACAACCTGCGCCATATCGTCGCCCAATCCGTCCGCGATCACCTCAACCACGAGTATCTCGCCGAGCTCACGGCATGGAGTGGGCGCTATGCCTCGGTCGCGGGCGTTCCGGCCCGTAGTACGCCGGTATCGGACCCGGCCGCGAAGATCCCCGGCCGGTTCTTCGCCGGCGCGGCGCTGGCCATGCCGCCGGACTCCTCGCCGGCCGACGACAATGCCGTTGTGCTCGCCCTGGGAACCCGCAACGACGACCGCCTGGCCCGGCTCCGCGCCGGTGAGGCCACCAGCGTCGTGCTCCTCACTGCGACATCGACGGGGTTGGCGAGTTGCCCGGTCACCGAGCCGCTGGAGACGGCCGAAACGCGCGAGCAGGTCCGCTCCGGCATCTTCGGTGACACCCACTATCCGCAGATGCTGCTTCGAGTGGGCTGGGCGCCGATCAACGCCGACCCACTACCGTCGACGCCGCGACGCGACCTGTCCGACTTCGTCGACTGGATGACCGACCACGAGCCCACGGCTGCCCCCTAGCCGACCATTGCACCGAAATCCCAGCGACTCAACGAAAGTTGTCATGGAGACATCAACGATAGACCCACGCCGCTGGCGAATCGCTCGTATCTTCAGTCGCAACCCGCTGCTTCGGCGCGCGGACCGCATCGAAGCTCTGGTCGTGCTGGTCGCACTCGTCGCGTCGCTGATCGCCATACCCGTCGCCGGTGTGGTGGGCGTCCTCACCTACGGCGCGCGTGCGCGCGTCTACACCCAAGAGGCGCACGAGCGACACCGTGTCATGGCGACGGTTGCCGAGACATGGGTCCAGGATTTCGGTATGGCCGTGGTGCAAGCGAAGTGGCCGGCCGCCTCTGGTGAGCACACCGGCGTGCTCCAATTCACCGACCAGGTCAAGGTGGGCGACAGCGTCGAGATCTGGGTGGATGGCGACGGCAATCCAGTGGTTCCGCCGACCCCGGCTTGGCTGGCCGTCGCCGAGGCGATTGGTGTGGCGGCCATGACATTGCTGGTTGCCTGTGGTGGGCTGGCGACAATGGTCGCCGCCGCGCGCTCACGGCTTGATCGGGCCCGCGACGCCGGGTGGGAGCGTGACCTGAGATGCCTCGCAGGAGCTTCGTAGCCGGCGCAGGTTTGATGATGGGGGTGTCGATGAGCGGCTACGGCGAAGAATCCGCGGTCGCGGCGCTGGATGTGGCAGCGCTGCACCGTCTGGTCGAAGTTCTGATCGAACAGGGGTATCGCGTCGTCGGTCCGACGTTGCGCGACAACGCGATCGTGCTCGACGAACTCGAGTCGGCGGCCGAGCTGCCGTGCGGGTGGGGCGTTGAAGTGGCTCCCGGCCACTATCGGTTGCGCCGGCGAGACGACGATGCCGCTTTCGGGCACTCGTCCGGCCCGCAGGCCGCCATCGAAGCCGATCTGGCGCGCATGGTCTCCGACAACCTCGAACTCGAGGATGCCGAACTGACCGCTCTGTGCGAGAAGGTGATTCGCAGCTACGATCCATGCATCTCATGCTCGGCGCACTTCTTGACGTTGACGGTGCACCAGGTGTAACCGGTGGCGGGCAAGGAGGTCGTCGTGATCGGCCTGGGCAACAGCTACCGGCGTGATGACGGCGTCGGCCCCGCCGTCGCCGCGGCGCTGGATGACCTGGCGTTGCCGAATGTCCGCGTCGTCACCGGCATTGCTGAACCGATGGGGCTGCTGGAAGCCTGGTCGCCGGCCGCGCTGGCCGTGCTGATCGACGCGGCGGTCGCAGCCGCGCCGGTGCCGGGCCGCGTTCGTCGCTGCACCCTGGATGACATCGTTACCGGGCACGACAGCTTGAGTTCGCACGCTGTCGACATTGGCGGCACCCATGCGCTGGGCCGGGCACTCGGACGAGTACCCGACGCGCTGGCCGTCTTCACCGTCGAAGTGGCCGACACCGGCCATGGCATCGGTTTGACTCCGCAGGTCGCGCGCGCAGTGCCGCAGGTGGTTGCGCTGGTCGCCCGCGAAATAAACTGCAGCAGAACGGAAACGCGATGAAAGATAGTCGGGGGAGCGGCGGTGCCGTCACGGCGCGCGGTCGGGAACGCGTTTTGGTCAGAGCCGATGTGCCGGCGACGCGTGTGGTCGGTGTGCTGATGCTGCTGTGTGCCCTGGGCTGGTTGACCGTGCTGGCGGCGCGGGCCTACCTTGGCTACCCCGGAGTCGCGCCCGGGCGGGTCGGATGGTCGGTGGCGTTACTCGCCGCGGTGATTCTGATCGCCCGGGGTATTTTCCTGGGTCGGCCGGTGACCGCCGGGCATGCGCTGGCCGCCGCCGCCGCAGTGGCCGCGGGCCTGGTCGCGCACTTCCTGTCATTTGCCGGGCTCGGCAATGTCCTCATTGCCGGCAGCGGGCTCGCGCTGATGTGGCCGACCACGCTGCGACCACAACCGGAGCTGCTGCAGCAGGTCTGGGCGCTGGTCAACGCCACCCGCGGAGATCCGTTGGCGCCGTTCGCGATGCACTCCAGCAAGAGTTATCACTTCAACGCCGACAAGACCGCCGCGATCGCCTTCCGCACCCGGCTGGGGTTCGCCGTCGTCAGCGGCGACCCGATCGGCGATGTGAACCAATTCGAGAGCCTGGTAGCCGATTTCGTGCGGATGTGCCGCGGCCGTGGCTGGCAGATCATCGTATTGGCCGCCGGCGAACGGCACGTCACGCTATGGCGCAAAGACACGGTCGGACAGTCGATGCTGACGGTGCCGATCGGCCGCGACGTCGTCGTGGATGTTCACCACTTCAACATGCGGGGCCGCCGTTTCCGCAATCTGCGCCAAGCGGTGCAGCGTACGCACAACTGCGGGGTCAGCACCGAGTTCGTCGACGAGCAGCAACTCAGCGGCGAGCTGACGGCCGAGCTGACCGAGGTGTTGTACGCCGCACACCGCGCGGCGCGCACCGAACGCGGGTTTTGCATGAACCTGGACGGCGCCCTGCAAGGCCGCTACCCGGGGATCACGCTCGCGATCGCACGCGAGGAATCCGGCCGGGTCGCGGCGTTTCACCGGTACGCAACCGCCGGGGAAGGAACAGAAGTCAGCCTCGACGTGCCGTTCCGCCGCCCGGACGCCCCCAACGGCGTAGACGAACGCCTCAGCGTCGACATGATCGAGGAGTCGAAAAACCATGGCGCACTGCGCCTCTCGCTGGCATTCGCAGCCTTTCCGGAGATTTTCGACGCTGAGCGCCCGGGCCCGTTGCAGCGGGCTGCGCTCCGGTTGATCCACTTGCTGGACCCGCTGATCAGGCTGGAGTCCCTTTACCGCTACCTGTCCAAGTTCCACGCGCTGTCCGCGCGGCGCTACGTGGTGTTGTGTGCGCACCACATTCCCGCTGCGCTAGTGGTGTTGTTGTCGCTGGAGTTCGTGCCGCGCCCGCGCGGGTTGCGGTCGCGGTAGCCAGCTCAGGCGCGGTCGGACTGCTCCAGCGGGACCCCGAACTGGAACCGACGGCCCGTGATGACCTCGGGAATGATCCGCACAAAGTGCGACTTCTCGGATGCCGTCCACGGCAAAACCTGGGCTCGCTCGGCGTCCTCGATTTCCTCGTCGCTGCGCAGCGAACGTGCGGTGCCCTTGACGATCACGCTCCAGCCCTCGGCGACATTGTGGTCGTCGGCTTCGAACAGCACGCGATTGTTTATCGCGGTGCTGACCAGCTTGGTGCCTTCGGCGGTCCGGAACAGCACAGTGCGGCGCTGGATGGCGTAGTTGACCGGGAAGATCTCGGGCTGACCGTCAACGCTGGTCACCAGCCGCCCCAGCGACACACCGGCCAGCAGATCCCAGCATTCGTGTGCCGGCAGGATGGTAACCCCATCATCGGTTACTGACATCAGCCGTCCCTTTCCTCAAGGCGTGTGCAATCGATACTACTGAGGAGCCGATGCGGCCGCGCTGGCCGAAAGTCCTGCGCCGCGAGGACCAAAGCTCTTCGACCACTTGGCCGTTGCATCGTCGCACGAGCACCTAACGGATCTGCAAGACATCGTCCAGCGGGCGTCGTGGCGTCGCCGCCGGAAGGTCTTCCAGCGGCGGCGCGATCCCGGCACGGATCAACACTTGTGGTTCGCCGCGCCGGTCGATGAGTCCGCGCACGATGTCACGGCTTTCGTCCAGTTCGATCAGATGGGTCAGGGTGCAGGTAGCCATGCCGGCAACCGTGCATTCGAGCAGCACCGTCGACAACACCTCGCCGCACCGCAACACGTCGGCGCGGCTGTCCTCGGGAGTCGACAGCACCAGGATCTTCGCCCAGTCCACCTTGACCTCGCCGCGCCGATCCGCATGGCTTCGGATCGGAAAGTTGCGGCCCACGTCAACCCGCCACTGCTCCTTGTCCGACACCAGCGCGCTCGGCGGCATCCCCTCGGCCAACACGAATGAGGAGGTCCACCACTCGAGTTCGGCGCGATAGTAGGCGTCGCCGCGGCGCAGCGTTTCGGTGAGCTGCGAGGCGTCGGCGAGCAGTGGCCGCACATCATCGGCCAGCACATCCAGTGCGACCAGGCTGTCGTCGAAGGTGCTGCGCAGGGTGGGCTCGAACAGGTCCCAGTATGTCGGGCGGCCCAGCGGGAGCCGGTCGGTTCGCCGTTGCAGAATCGCTTCGGCACGGCGGCGCTGGGCGTCGGTGACCTGGTGCAGCGGACGGAATTCGACGCGGGCCAGCTGGTCGCGGTCGTTGGGGTCCGGGAACCGCGTTACGTGCGGATCCCAGCCGGCAGCCGTCATGGCGACGCACAGGTGGTTCAGCACGGCGCCACAGGACAGGATCACTTCGCGGCCCGAGCAGTCGGTGGCCGGCAGCGCCCGGCGGTGATCGACGTACAGGCGCAGCGCGCCGTCCTGGGCCACCCAGCGCCACGGCTGGCTGTTGTGCACCGATGGAGCCCGGCACGCCAGTAGCACCGCTCGCTTCAGTACGTCGGTGCCCGGCGTCGAATGCACGGTCGCGTTTTCGCGGCTCACACCGACGCGTTCTTTTCCACATAGCCGACCACGTCGGCCAGCGTCCGCAGCGACGCGTAGTCGGCTTCCGGGATGTCGACGTGCAGCCGTTTGTGGATCCCGCGCAGGAAACTCAGCCAGTCCATGGAGTCCAGATCGACTTGGTCACGCAGCAGCACGTCGTCTTGAATGTCGTCCGGATCGACTTCGGGCGCAATGGTTGTCAGCACGGACAAGACCACGCTACGAGTGTCTTCAGTCATTGCACGTCACTTCTCTAGGAGGTCGGGCTGCGCAAGCAGCTCGTTGATCGCGGTCAGGAACAGCGCGCCCCGATGACCGTCACTGGCCCGGTGGTCGGCGGCGAGCGTGGCTTGCACGGTGCTGACCACCCGGATTCCGCCATCGATGACGCAGACTCGCTGGGCCGGCCGGCCGAACCCGACGATGGCCACCTGCGGTGGATAGATGACACCGAACACCGAGTCGACGCCTTGGTCGCCCAGATTGGTGACCGTGATCGTGGGGTCGGACATTTCCGAACTCCGCAGCGAGAAGGAACGCGCCCGCGCGACGAGATCGGTGAGGTCGTCCATCAACTCGTCCAGCTTCTTCTCCGGGACATCATGAATGGCCGGCGCGACGAGGCCGCCACCGCGTAGCGATATCCCGACGCCGACATGAACTCCGGTGGCGGGCTGGAACCCGTCTTCTCGCCAGAACCCGTTGAACTCACCGAAGCGTTGCGCGGCCACCCCGACCGCCTTCAACAGCAAGACCGCCGGCAGCACCCGTTCGTCGATGGATCGCTGCGCATTTCGGGTAGTCAGCCAGGACAGCGAGTTTTCCAAGATGATTTCGTCGGCGAGGTAATAGTGCGGGATTTCCCGCTTGGACCGGCTCATTGCGGCCGCGATCGACTTGCGCATCTGCACTGCGCGATCGGCCGCCCTCGGCTTGGGTGCCGGCTGGGTGGCTGGTTTCACGGTCACCGGTTCTTTGGTGACGTGCTCGACGTCGCTGATGGTCACCGCACCCTGCGGGCCGGTGCCGCTCACCGCGTCGAGGTCGACGCCGAGGGTTTTGGCCAGCCGGCGCGCTGCCGGTGACACCCAGCGACGGTGGGCGGGAACCGGGGCGGACGGCGCCCTCGATGGCGCCGCCGCCGGCTCGGCGGCGGGCTTGGTCGCGGGTTTGGGCCGCGCCGACACCCGGCCGCGTTTCTCCGCGTGCTCACCGGGTTCCAGCAGTGTGGCCATTGGCGTTCCCACTTGTACGGTTTCACCGACACCCACCAGCAGTTCGTTGACCGTGCCCTCTTGCCAGCATTCGACTTCGACTGCGGCCTTGGTGGTTTCGACCACCGCCACGATCTGGCCGCGGGTCACCGTGTCACCGGGTTTGATCAGCCACTCGTCCAGGGTGCCTTCGTCCATGTCGGCGCCCAAGGAGGGCATCTTGAATTCGATCACGGCTGGTCACCGAACAAGCCCTGGACCGCGGCGACGATCTGGGACGTTTGAGGCAATGCGGCCTGCTCCAGGTGCTTGGCGTAGGGCATCGGGACTTCGGCGCTGCACACCCGGGCAACCGGCGCATCGAGGTCGTAGAAGGCGCCCTCCATCACCCGTGCGGTGATTTCCGCGGCCAAACTGCCGGTGCGCCAAGCTTCGTCGATCACAACAGCGCGATGTGTCTTGCGGACGGAATCGAGAATGGTCGCGTCGTCAAGCGGGCGCAGGACCCGCAAATCAATCACTTCGCAGTCGATCCCGGCCAGCGACAACTCATTGGCGGCGTCGAGCGCCTTCCACAGCGAGCCGCCGTAGGCGACCACCGTGACGTCGGTTCCGCTGCGGCGGACCGCTGCCCCGCAGATATCGGTGGCACGCAGCACGTCGATGTCGGCTGAGATGTTGTAGAGCTGAACATGTTCGAAGATCACCACCGGGTCGGGGTCCGCCAGGGCCGGCGCCAGCATCCCGTACGCGTCTTCGACCGTGGCCGGCGCCACCACTTTGATGCCGGGAATATGGGCATACCACGGCTCGAGACTGTGCGAGTGCTGAGCGGCGAGCTGGCGCCCAGCCCCGGTCGCCATGCGCACGACGATGGGCACCGAGAACTGCCCGCCGGACATATGGCGCAGGGCCGCAGCGGTATTGACGATCTGATCGAGTGCCAGCAGGCTGAAGTTCACCGTCATGACTTCGATGATCGGCCTCAGCCCGCCCAGCGCGGCGCCGATTCCGACGCCGACGAAGCCCAGCTCGGACAGTGGGGTGTCACGCACCCGGTCAGCGCCGAATTCCTCCAGCAGACCCTTGGACGCCGCGTAGGTGCCGCCGTACCGTCCGACGTCTTCACCCATCAGCACAACGCGCGGGTCGTTGCGCAGGGCGTCGCGCATCGCGTCGTGAACGGCGGTTCGGTAGCTGGTTTTCATTGCACCCCCTCCGGCGTCGGCTGGGCGGCGTCGACCGGCGTCAACACATCGCGTGCGAGATCCGCTACGTCCTCCCACGTTCCCGCCTCGGCGAACGCCACCGCGGCCTCGATCTCGGCGGCGGCCGACTCTTCGATTTCCCGCACGTCATCGTCGGACAGCGCGCCGTCGCGCAGGCACCGGTCGGTGAAGGACCGGATCGGGTCGCGCTCGCGCCAATGTTCGACCTCGGCCTTGTCCCGGTACAGTTCCGGGTCGAACATCGAATGTGCCCGGAATCGGTAGGTGCGGAACTCGATGAAGAAGGGGCCGCCGGTGTCGCGGACGTGATCGACGCCCTGCTGCGCGGCGCTATGGCATGCCTCGACATCCATCCCGTCGACGGCCAGGGTGGGGATGCGGTACGACGCCGCCTTGACGGTGAGATCGGTCTGCGACTGGGCCCGCTCCAATGCGGTGCCCATCGCGTAAAGGTTGTTCTCGCAACAGAACAACACCGGCAAGTTCCACAGCGCGGCCATGTTCAACGACTCGTGGAACGCCCCCTCGGCCACCGCGCCGTCGCCGAAGTAGCAGGCAGTCACCCGCTTCTGCTGCAGTGTCGCGTCGGCGAGTGCGATGCCCACCGCGAGCGGCAGACCCCCGGCGACGATCGCGTTGCCGCCGTAAAATCGCTTGGACGCGTCGAACAGGTGCATCGACCCGCCGCGTCCGCGTGAGCAGCCCTCCTGTTTGCCGAACATCTCGGCCATGATCGAGGTCATCGGGATGCCGCGCAGCAGCGCGTGCGCGTGCTCACGGTAGGTCGCGACCACTGCGTCATCGTCGGCCAGTGCGCGCAGTGACCCCGCGGCCACCGCCTCTTCCCCGACATACAGATGCAGGAATCCGCGAATTTTGGCTGCGCTGTAGAGTTCCGCGCACTTTTCCTCCATGCGCCGGACGCGAATCATGTCGGACAACAACTCGTGGGCCAGTTTCGTGTTGGTCATGACGGCACTCCCTCGGCGTGGCGGTGCGGGTGCTGCTCGATGGTGGATGTATCGCCTTCGGGCAGCCCGAGTTCGCGTGCCTTCAGCAGTCGCCGCATGATCTTGCCGCTGCTGGTATGCGGCAACGTGTCGACGAATTCCAGCTCTTTGGGCGCCACGGCCGCACCGAGCCGCTTACGGGCGTGGCCGATGAGCTCCAAGCGCAGATCGTCGTCGCCGACGACACCATTCTTCAGCGTGACAAAGGCTTTGATGACCTCACCGACGGTGGGATCCGGCTTGCCGATGACTGCCGCCTCGGCCACCGCCGGGTGATCGGTCAGCGCGCTCTCCACCTCGAACGGGCCGATCAGGTGCCCGGCGGACTTGATCACGTCGTCTTTGCGCCCGACAAACCAGAAATAGCCGTCGGCGTCTTTCTTGGCGAGATCACCGCTCAAGTACAGCCCGTCGGCGAAGCACTTCCGGTATCGGTCTTCGGCGTTCAGGTAGCCACGGAACATCGACGGCCAGCCCGGCTTGAGCGCAAGCTCACCCTCGACCCCGGGCTCCTCGATGACCGTGGTGGTGCCCTCCTCGTCGTCGTGGTCCACGATGAATGCGTCGACGCCGGGCAACGGCCGGCCCATGGAGCCCGGCTTAATGTCGAACGCGGGGGTGTTGGCGATCATGATGCCGCCGGTCTCGGTCTGCCACCAATTGTCGTGAATGGGTAAGCCCAACACCCTTTTTCCCCACCAGACCGCTTCCGGGTTGAGCGGTTCACCCACGCTGGCGATGAAACGAAGCCGCGCAAAATTGTACTGTGCAGGCAGTTCCGCCCCGGCTTTGATGAGCATCCGGATGGCGGTCGGCGCGGTGTACCACACGGACACGCCGTGGTCCTGCAGGATCCGGTACCAGCGCTCGGCGTCGAATTCCGCCTCGTCGACGATGGAGGTGACCCCGTGCAGCAAAGGGCTGATGATGCCGTAGGACGTGCCCGTCACCCAGCCGGGATCCGCTGTGCACCAATAGGTGTCGTCGGGATGAAGATCGAGCGCATACAGCCCGGTGACATAGTGCATCGCGACGGCGCCGTGTACGTGAATGGCCCCTTTAGGCGTGCCCGTCGTTCCGCTGGTGAAGTGCAGCAATGCCGGGTCGTCCGCGGTGGTGGGCTCGATCGGCGCGCTCTGGTCCGCCGCCTCCAGCCAGTCCCAGAAGCTGAGCGTTCCCCGCGGTGGGTCACCGGCCGGGCCGTCGTCGACGACGAAGATGTGCCGAACGGACGGCAATCGGTCACGGATTTTGGCGATCTTGCGCTGATACAGCGCCCTGGTGGTGACCAAGACGTCGGCTTGGCCGATATTGACCCGGGTGGCGATCGGCTCGGGCCCGAAGGCCGAGAACAAGGGGGAGACGACGCTGCCGTTGCGCAGCGCGCCCAGCATCGCGATGTAGAGCTCGGGGATGCGGCCCATGATCGTGAACACCCGCCCGCCCTTGTTGATGCCAAGTGAGCGCAACGCGCTGGAGAAGCGCCCGGCGAGCCGGCCGAGTTCGGCGTAACTGAGATCGCGGGTGGTGATGGCGCCGTCCCAGGGCCTCTCGGTGACGAACCGTAGCGCGGTCCGCGTCGCGTTCGGCCCTGCGGTCTGCCGGTCGAGGGCGGCGTAGGCGATGTTGCACCGCCCGGGCCCCATGCCTTCACACAACGAGGGCACATCCGACCAATGAAAGTGCGCACGCGCGAACTGGTAATCGGTGAGATTGGGCCGCACGCGGTAGTCGTGAGGTGTTTTGTGAATGACTTCCATGAGGGTCCTCGGGTGGCGGGGTCGTCTTCATCGTTTGCCGTGTACTGGATGCCGCAATAGAGACAAAGGTCACCAGCGCAACGGTCCCTTGGCCACCGCGCTGAGGCCGGCTGGGCCCAACCTCGAGGCGCTGGGGACCAAGGACCCTGGCGCCCGATGTGGATATGCCTGAGGGTCGAAGTAAGCCAGGAGAGGTGGAGAAATGGCCCAGACGGTGGTCGACACCAAAATGATCAGCAGGGCGGTGGAGGTGGCGTGCCGGGCGCCCTCGCTGCACAACAGCCAGCCGTGGCGATGGGTCGCCACCGGCACGACTGTCGACCTGTTCGCTGACCCCCGGCGGATAGTGAGATCTGCGGACGACTCCGGTCGCGAGTCGATCATCAGCTGCGGGGCGGTGCTCGATCACTTCCGGGTCGCGATGGCCGCCGTGGGATGGGAAACCGGCGTCGATGAGTTCCCGAACCCCAACAACCTCGACCACCTGGCCTCGATCGACTTCGCTCCGTCCGACTACGTCGCCGCGGCCCGGCGGGACCGGGCCGCGGCCATATTGCGTCGCCGGACCGACCGGCGCCCCTTCCGCGCACCCAAGAACTGGGCATCGTTCGCGCCGGTGCTGCGCAGCGCATACGACAGCGACCTGGCCACCCTTGACGTCTTGGCCGACGATGCCCGGCCCCAGCTGGTAGAGGCGTCTCGCCTTACCGAAGAGCTGCGCCGCTACGATGACCTTTACCACCACGAATTGCATTGGTGGACAGCGCCTTCCAGGGACTCCGAAGGCATACCTGAGGGGGCGCTGGCGACCGATGCGGAGCGTCGCGCGGTCGACGTGAACCGCAGGTTTCCCATCGACGGGCACACCGGGACGAGTTCGGCGAGCATCCACGACGAAGCGAAGATCCTGGTGCTGTCCACGCCGGGGGACACCCGCGCGGACGCCCTGCATTGCGGACAGGCACTCTCGGCGATTCTACTGGAGTGCACCATCGCCGGCCTGGCCACCTGCACGGTCACCCACGTCACGGAACTGCCGCAAAGTCGTGACATTGTTTCCGGACTCATACCCCGGGCCGGGACAATACCCCAGCTGCTGATCCGCGTCGGCACCCAGCCCACCGGCAAGGGAGCTCCGGAGCCGACACCGCGGCGGCCGGTGCGCGAAGTCTTGGAGATTCGCCGCTAGTGCCGGCAAACGTTGGCGCGCAACCCGTTAGGAGTCGGTAAATGAAGGCCACCGTCGGTGACTGGTTGGTGATCAAGAGCGGCACGATCGGGCACCCCGACCTGCGCGGGTTGATCATCGCGCTGCGATCGCCCGATGGTGAGCCGCCATACCGAGTTCGGTGGCTGGCCACCGGGGAGGAGGCGACCGTGTTCCCCGGCCCCGACGCGATCGTGGTCACCGCCGCCGAACAGAAAGCCGCCGACGAGCGAGCGCTGTCCCGGTTTGCCGCGGTGCAGGCCGCCATCCGCGATCGCGCGCACGGCGTCCGGCCGTCATGAGAACCCGAGGAAGTGAAATGCCCTCTGGCGCAATCGGCCGGCCGTCATCGACCGACGCCGCCGTCGACGCGCTCGCGGTCCAGTTTCTGCACCCGCCCTATGCCGGCGACACGTATGCCGACTGGTCACTGGATCGATGCCTCGACGGCTTTCTGCGCCATCGGGGACTGCTCCGCCTCCTCGAGGCCGGCGACGCCTATGGCCTCATTCTGGGCCGTGTGATGTCCTACATCGGCGTGCTGCACCGGCAACGCTGAGCCGACGAACGACCCGCAAGCCCGGGACTTCAGTCCCTATCGCCGATTACGCCGGGCTGGTCGGATGGACTCGTATCAACGATCAACACCAAAGGTCTAGGAGACATCCCATGACTACTCTTCCCGTTCAGCGTCGACCGAGGTCCATCTTCCCCGAGCTCTCAGAGCTGTTCGCCGGCTTCCCAGGCATAACCGGACTCCGCCCCGTTTTCGACACCCGGGTAATGCGGCTCGAGGATGAAATGAAAGACGGCCGCTACGTGGTGCGCGCGGAAATCCCCGGCATCGACCCCGACAAAGACATCGACGTTACGGTGCGCGACGGGCAACTCACCATCAAGGGCGAACGCAGCATCAAGCAAGACTTCGACGGTCGCTCGGAATTCTCGTACGGCTCGTTCGTTCGGACCGTGTCGCTGCCTGCCGGCGCCGACGAAAACGACATCGAGGCCACCTACGACAAAGGCATCCTTACCGTCTCGGTGCCTGTGTCGGAGCCGAAGCCGGCCGAGCGGCGCGTCCAGGTCAAGCCGGCCAACGGGCAGTGACCCCGGTGCGCCATGACCCGAGCAGCTGATGCCACCCGGCACTCGCCGCGGCGCGTGTTCCGCGACCGCGGCGAGGCCGGCCGGGTGCTGGCAAACTTGTTGAGCGCCTACCGTGACCGCCACGACGTGATCGTGCTCGGCTTGGCGCGGGGCGGAATACCCGTCGCGTGGGAGGTGGCGGCCGCGCTGCATGCCCCGCTGGATGCCTTCATCGTGCGCAAACTCGGCGCTCCCGGCCATGAGGAATTCGCCGTGGGAGCATTGGCCAGCGGCGGCCGCGTCGTGATCAACGACGACGTGGTGCGGGGTTTGCGGATCAGCCCGCAGGAACTGCGTGCCATCGCCGAGCGTGAAGGCCGGGAGCTGGTGCGCCGCGAAGCGATCTATCGCGACGGGCGTCCACCCGTCGATGTGACCGGCAAGACCGTCATTCTCGTCGACGATGGATTGGCCACCGGCGCAAGCATGTTCGCGGCGGTGCAGGCATTGCGCGAAGCCGAGCCGGCGCATATCGTCATTGCGGTCCCGGCGGCTCCCGAATCGACCTGCCGGGAATTCGCCGGACTGGTCGACGATGTGGTGTGCGCGAGCATGCCCACCCCGTTCCTCGCCGTCGGAGAGTCCTTCTGGGATTTCCGCCAAGTCACCGATGACGAGGTTCGCCGGCTGCTGGCCACCGCGACGACCGAGCCCTCCACATCTCCGATGCGCACACCGGCCGAGGTGATCAGCAGCGTGGCCATCGATGCGCCCGACGGTATTCCGCCGGGCGAGACGTTGGAGGAGCTGATCGGTGACGCGCGCATCGTGTTGATCGGCGAAAGTTCGCATGGCACCCACGAGTTCTACGAGGCCCGGGCGACCATTACGAAATGGCTGATCGAGGAGAAGGGTTTCTGCGCCGTCGCCGCCGAGGCGGACTGGCCCGACGCCTACCGAGTTAACCGCTTCGTTCACGGTATCGGCGACGACACGAGCGCGCAGCAGGCACTGAGCGGATTCGAGCGGTTTCCGGCCTGGATGTGGCGCAACACCGTTGTCTGTGACTTCGTCGAGTGGCTGCACGCCCGTAATCGATTGCAGGAGAGGAATGGTCAGCGGCAGGCCGGCTTTTACGGGCTGGATCTCTACAGCCTGCACCGGTCGATGCAGGAAGTGATCAGCTACCTGGACAAGATCGACCCGAAGGCGGCGGCACGGGCGCGCGAGCGGTATGCGTGCTTTGATCACACATCGGCCGACGACGGCCAGGCGTATGGCTTTTCGGCAGCATTCGGCGCCGGCCCCTCCTGCGAGAAGGAAGCAATCGATCAACTGGTTGACATCCAGCGCAATGCCCTGGCCTACGCCCGCAGGGACGGGCTGCTCGCCGAGGACGAACTGTTCTACGCTCACCGAAACGCGCAAACGGTGCGCAACGCCGAGGTGTACTACCGGGCGATGTTCAGCGGGCGGGTCACCTCGTGGAACCTGCGGGACAAGCACATGGCGGAGACACTGGAAGCACTGCTGACCCATCTGGACCGCCACCACGAGGAAAAATCGGCCCGAATCGTGGTGTGGGCGCACAATTCCCACGTCGGGGACGCGCGCGCCACCGAGGTATGGGCCGACGGACAACTGACACTCGGCCAGCTCGTCCGTCAGCGCTACGGCGACGAATCGCGTCTGATCGGATTCAGCACGTACACCGGCACGGTGACCGCGGCCAGCGACTGGGGCGGCGTTGCCGAACGCAAGGTCGTCCGCCCGGCGCTCAACGGCAGCATCGAAGAACTCCTGCACGAGACCGGCAAGAGCGCTTTTCTGGTGTCGGCACAGCTGAGCCCCGAAGCCACCGAGCCGCTCAGCGCGGTGCGGTTGGGACGCGCCATCGGCGTCATCTACCGGCCCGAGACCGAGCGGCAAAGCCATTACTTTCACGTCCGTCCGGCCGATCAGTTCGACGCGATGATTCACATCGATCGAACGCGGGCGCTGGAACCCCTGGAGGTCACCAGCCTGTGGATCGCGGGCGAAACGCCGGAAACCTACCCAACCGGGCTATAATCTTCGGCGCGGAGTCAGTGAAGCTGAATCGGCCGAGTTTGTCGTGGCCAGCGGCAGCCTGCCGCCGGGTGTGCTGGCCGACTACTATCAGCGCGTCGCCGATATCTGCCGGCAGCTGAGCGCAAAGCTGATTCTGGACACCTCGGGCGGCGGTTTGCAGCACATCTCCTCGGGGGTTTTCCTGCTAAAAGCCAGCGTGCGAGAACTCCGGGAATGCGTCGGGCGCCGGCTGGCCACCGAATCCGAGCAATTGGCCGCTGCCCATGAGCTCATTGACAGCGGTCGCGCCCAAATTGTGTTGGTGTCCTTGGGGGCGTATGGTGCGCTGCTTGCCACCCGCCGCACCAGCCAGCGGTTTTCGGCGATACCGATGCGAAGCGGCAGCGGTGTGGGAGCCGGCGACGCGATGATCACGGTAGGTCTGTCTCACGGGTGGCCGCTTGCCAAGTCGGTTCGTTTCGGGATCGCGGCGGGTTCGGCGATGCTGATGACACCCGGCACGGCGGCCTGCGAACGCCCGCATGTGGAGAGGTTGTTCGAACTCGTCGCCGAACCGTCCGAGATCGCCCCGTGCGGGGACAAACGACATCGCAGCTGAGGCCTAACGACCCCTCCCGAAGGCGCCCCGACCCAATAGCCTGGCAGGTAGCGTGCCGAACAGTCAGGAGCTTCAGATGAGCCAGCTGGACGCCAAGTCTGTGGTCGTGGGCGTCAACGGCTCGCGAGCGGCGGTTAACGCCGCCAAATGGGCGATCGACGAGGCGATAGGTCGCCAAATTCCCCTTCGCCTCGTCTATGTCATCCTCCGCAAAGAGACCCAAAATGGGGCGGCGCCCGCCTCGGAGTGGGAGCTCGAACGCGCCGAAATGGCGCTGTCGCAGGCGGAATCGGCAATCCGGGGCGAACGCAAACCGGTCGAGATTGAAACGGCAATTCTCTCCGGCGATCCCGCCCAAGTGCTGATCGACCAATCCGAGGATGCGGCCCTGGTGTGTGTGGGCACCGCCAGACGCGGCTGGGCATCCGACGGGCTACTGGGCCCTACCGCTGCCGGTTTGGTGGCGCGCGCGCACTGCCCGGTCGCGATCATCCGCACCAACCCCGACGGATCACCCACCGAACTCGGGGTGATCTCGGTGGTGCTCAACGACGAGCCGGACAACGATGAGGTGGTACACCAGGCCATGGAGGAAGGTCGGCGCCGCCACGCCACCGTGCGCCAGATCGATCGGCGACTGAACAGCTGGGTCCGCCGGTACCCGGACGTGCCCGTCCAGACCGTGGCAGCGGGGACCGGGCCGAAGCCCGGCGAAAAGCACAGCAGCGCAATCGAGCTGGCCGTGGTGGGTCGCACGGACGCCGAACAGATCGCCGGGCTGGTTACCCCGAACTGCCACCCGATCGTCGGCTATCCCGACTGCTCGGTATTGGTGGTCCGTCATTAAAGCCGCAGCCGGATGACGGATTCAGCCAACCCCCGCTCGATCGTCGTCGGTATCGACGGGTCAAAGGCGGCGATCCGCGCAGCGCTCTGGGCGGTCGACGAGGCAGTCGGTCGTGACGTTCCGCTTCGTCTGGTGCACGCGGTCGAAGGCGGCCCGCAAACCGGTGAGGTCGCGGTTCGTCAGGCCGCCATGGCGATCGGCGCCGCGGGCAGGCCGGTGAAAACGGAGACCGACGTCATCCATGGTCCCGCGGTCGGTTCGTTGATTCGCGCGTCGGCGTCGGCGGCCATGCTGTGCGTGGGGGCGGTCGGCTTACGTCACTTTCAACCCGGTCGGGTGGGTTCCACCGCTGCGGCGCTGGCCGGAGCGGCGCATTGCCCCGTGGCGATCATTCGAAGCCGCGATGACCACCGCCGCCCGAGTGCCGACGCGATCGTGGTGGAGGTGGGTGGCTCTCCCGACAACGGCGTCTTGCTGGGCGCCGCGATCGAGGAGGCCCTGTTGCGCAACGCGGCCCTGCGGGTCGTCATCTGCCGGCGAACCGGGGCCGAGGACACCGTGGCGGATACCGAAGGCGACCGGCGCGCACTTGCCGACGTCGATCGCCGGCTAGCCCGCTGGAAGCGAAGCCATCCGGAGCTGCGGGTGGAATCGGTGGCGGTACGGGGCAGCATGCTCGAATACCTGTCTTACAGCCGGTCGGCGGCTCTACTCATTGTCGGCGCCCGCAATCGCGAGCGGGTGGCCGAACTGGTCGGACCGATCGGTAGTTCGATGTTGCAGGACCTGGACTGTTCGCTGCTCATCGTCAATCGGCAACATCTGTGAGATCGGACGATGATGAACATACGGGATATTGATCCGGTCGCTGCATAGCTCCTGGCTGACGCGGCCGGCGGGAAAGGTTGGTAATGGTTAAGGTTTTCCTGGTCGATGACCATGAAGTCGTTCGGCGCGGTCTTGCCGACCTACTGGCATCGGACTCCGAGCTCGAGATCGTCGGTGAGGCCGGCTCAGTGGCCGAAGCCAAGGCGAGAATACCGGCCCTGCAACCCGACGTCGCGGTCCTTGACGTGCGCCTCCCCGACGGAAACGGCATCGAATTGTGCCGCGACCTGGTGTCCGATCACCCCGACCTGCGCTGCCTGATGTTGACATCGTTCACGTCCGACGAAGCGATGCTCGAGGCGATCCTGGCCGGCGCCAGCGGCTACGTGGTCAAAGACATCAAGGGCATGGAGCTTGCCCATGCGATCAAGGAGGTCGGTGCCGGCAAGTCGCTGCTGGACAATCGGGCCGCTGCCGCGCTGATGGCGAAGCTGCGTGGCGCCGCCGAGCACGAAGACCCGCTGTCCGGACTGACCGAGCAGGAGCGAACACTGCTGGGCCTGCTCAGTGAGGGGTTGACCAACCGGCAGATCGCCGCCCGCATGTTCCTCGCCGAGAAGACGGTGAAGAATTACGTGTCGCGATTGCTGGCCAAACTGGGCATGGAACGCCGGACCCAGGCTGCGGTGTTCGCCTCCAAACTGGATCAACATTCCGGCCAGCCACCCGCCCCGACGCAAAGCCGACCGGACTGACCGGCATAGGGGTAAGAGGCTAATCGCTGGTTTGGCTGGCCATGCCGGCGGTCCTGCGTCGCTTGGGGGCTTGACACAAAGCGACTAAGCTGGCCGCAGGCAACTGGGGTTGCCTAACGTGTCGTGGAGGTATCGGATCGGTGGCCAGCGACGAACGCGGCTCGGCGTTTGCCGGACTGGGCCAGCGTGGGTTAGTCAGCAGGATGCATGAGCAACTCGATGAGTTGCTGGCTGCGCGCGACCAAATGGAGCATCTGCTCCGGGTCATCGTCGAGATCGGGTCGGGTCTCGACCTCGAGGAGACACTGCACCGCATCATCGGCGCCGCCCGGGAGTTGACGTCCGCTCCCTACGGCGCACTGGCCATTCGTGATCCCGACGGTGACTTGATCTCGTTCGTGCACGAGGGGATGGACCCCGACACGGTGCAGCGCATCGGGCACCTGCCGGTCGGCAAAGGCCTGTTGAGCCTGTCACTGCTGGACACGCCGGCGCTGCGGATGGAGGACATGACCCGGCACCCGGCCGCGGTCGGATTTCCCGAGCACCATCCCCCGATGCGGGCCTTCCTGGCGGTGCCGATCACCATCCGGGGGACCGTGTTCGGCAACCTTTACCTCACCCACGTCGATCCGGCGCGGGTGTTTTCCGAGTCCGACGAGGTCGCCGCGCGCACATTGGCCTTTTCGGCCGCCGTCGCCATCGACAACGCGCAGCTGTTCGAACGCGAGCGGACGTCGGTGAAATGGATGGAAGCCAGCCGCGAGATCACCACCGCGCTGCTGTCCAGCGCCGAGCCGCATCAGCACCCGTTGCAGTTGATCGCCGAGAGCGCCCGCATCCTGACCGACGCCGAACAGGCGATCGTGCTGGTGCCGACCGAAGCCGATCTTCCCGACGACGAGGTCGACACGCTGGTGGTCGCCGCAGCGGTGGGGCTGCATGCCACCGAGGTGCTCGGCCAACGCATCCCGGTGGACGGCTCGACCAGCGGGCAGGTTTTCCGCTCGGGACGGCCAGTGATCAGCGAGAGGTTGCGATACCCCATTCAGGCGTTCACCGACGTCGGGCAGCGCCCGGCGATCGTGATGCCGCTACGCGCCCGCGACGACGTCGTCGGAGTGATCGCCATCGCGCGCGCCGCCAACGAGCCACCGTTCAACGAAAGGTATCTGGACCTGGTGAGCGACTTCGCGACCCACGCGGCGATCGCGCTCGTCCTGGCCTCGGCTCGGGAGGACTCCCAGCAGCTGACCATCCTGGCCGAGCGTGAGCGCATCGCGCATGACCTGCACGACCACGTCATCCAGCGGCTGTTCGCCGCCGGCATGGATCTGCAGGGCACGCTGGCCAGGGCCCGCGCACCCGAGGTTGCCGAGCGGCTCAACCGCACCCTCGACGACCTGCAAACCATCATCGAAGAGATCCGGACGACGATCTTCCAGCTCAAGTCCCCGTTGGGCAAGAGCGGCGACTTCCGGCACCGGATCCAGCGAGTGGTCGCCGACCTGACCAAAAACCGTGACGTTGTGACCACTGTGCGATTGCACGGACCGATGACCGCCGTGGCGGGTGAACTGGCCGAGCATGCCGAAGCGGTCACCGCGGAAGCCATCAGCAACGCCCTGCGCCACTCCGGTGGGTCACGGCTGACCGTCGAGGTCAGCGTCGCCGACATGTTCATCCTGAACGTCATCGACAACGGTTGTGGCATACCCGCCGGCAACTCACGTCGCAGCGGCTTGGCCAATATGACGCGCCGCGCCGAACAAATCGGTGGGACCTGCGAGGTCACCAACCCACCCGAGGGCGGCACCCGGGTGCACTGGATCGCTCCCTTGATCGACCCTAAGTAGTGCCGGTCGCGCGGCCGCAAGGACCAATGGCGCGCCCGGGGAGGTCCAAGGCCCCTGCCGCGGCGCACCCGCTGCGAATAACGTCAGCGGTCGTGAGCGATCAATCGGCGGACGTCACGGCTGCGGCTCGACTGCTCGACGGACGCTCGGTGTCGTTGCGTCGCCTGCGTGCCGATGACGCCGAGGCCGCATTGGCGCTGCATCAACACCTGTCCGACCATGATCGATACTTTCGGTTCTTCACCTTGCAGCCGGCGCCGCTGCACGAACTCGTCGGCAACCTGACCGAACCGGCAGCCGACCGCTATGCTCTCGGCGCCTTCGACGCCGACCGGCTGATCGGTGTCGCCCACTACACGGTCGCCGACGACCCGCACGTCGCCGAAGTCGCGATCGTGGTCGCCCACGAAGACCATTCGCTCGGTGTGGGCACGGCCCTGCTCAAGCAGCTGGCCCCGATTGCCCGGGCGCATGGAATCGGGCGCTTCGTGGCCGACGTCCTGGGCGAGAATCATCTCATGCTGACGGTCTTTTTCGACCTTGGATGGCATTGCACGCCATCCGATGACGGCTCGATTCGCCACCTCGAGGTCGAGTTGCCCGAGTTCGACGAAGCGCCAACATCTGCTGTTGAAGTCTGAGGAGTGCGGAATGCCGGAGAGCGCAAGCAAATACGGAGTGCTGGTGTGCGTCGACGGGTCGGCGTCGTCTGATGCTGCCGTAGCGTGGGCAACGCATGAGGCCATCATGCGCAAGATGCCGATCACGTTGCTGCACGCCGTGGCGCCCGTGGTTGTCGGCTGGCCGGTAGGCCAACTGTATGCGGACATGCCCGAATGGCAGCGCGAGAGCGCCCACCACGTCATCGATCAAGCACGTAAGACGCTGAGCGCCAGCCTGGGTGATGCAGAGCCGCCCGAGGTGCGCGCCGAGGTAGTGTATTCGGCGGTGATGCCCGCGCTGATCGCCGCCTCCAAGGAGGCGTGGATGATCGTCGCCGGCAGCCAGGGACTCGATGCTATGGATCGCCTGCTGCTGGGCTCCGTCACCGCGAAACTCCTGCACCATGCCCACTGCCCGGTCGCGGTGATTCATTGCGGCGAAGATCCGGTCGATTCGGCCGCGCCGGTGCTGCTGGGTATCGACGGATCACCCGCGTCGGAAGCCGCGACCGCCCTGGCCTTCGACGAGGCCGCACGCCGGGGGGTAGGGCTGGTGGCGCTGCACGTGTGGAGCGACGTGGGAGTGTTTCCGATCCTCGGAATGGACTGGCATGAGCGCGAGGACCAGGGCCAAGAAGTCCTCGCCGAACGCCTGGCCGGCTGGCAGGAGCAGTATCCGGAAGTGCACGTCGAGCGAAAGCTCTTCTGCGACAAACCTTCCCAGTGGCTGCTGAAGGAATCCGAACACGCCCAACTGGTGGTGTTAGGTAACCGCGGCCGCGGGGGATTTCCCGAACTGTTGCTCGGATCGGTCAGCTCGGCGGTGGCCCAGTCGGCGCGGGTTCCGGTAATCGTCGTTCGTCACGATTGATTCGGTCACGATTGAGGAGGCTTCGATGATCGAGTTGCTGGGAGACATGCCGGACGGAGTGACCGGCATCCGGGTGTCGGGCCGGCTGCGTGGTGACGAGCTGCGCGACTTCAAGCCCACCGTGGAGGGGCTGTTGAAGACCGGCGAAATCAGGATCGTGGAGGTCATCGCGTCCGATTACGAGGGCTTCGGGCCCGGTGGTTTCGTCGAGGACCTGAAGCTGGGCCTGGGGACAGTGCTGCCGCACCGCTCGGTCTTCAAACGGATCGCGGTGGTGTCCGACAAGGACTGGGTCGCCCATGTGCTGCATGCGCTGGCCTGGATGGTCCCGGGCGAGCTCGCGGTATTCAAGCTCGACGAGCTTGATCGCGCCAAGAAATGGGCCGCCGGGTAAACGGCAGTCGCTGTAGGGCCGCCGAGAACGCTAACCGTCAGTCGCGCACGATGAGCACCGAGCATCCGGGGTGGGCGCCCAGGTGCGGCGTGATCGGCCCCACCATCCGGGCGACATTGTCGGCGTCCTCGCGACCCACCACGGCGAGTTGGACCGGTTCCGTTGTGCGGGTGAGGAACTCGGTGGCTCCGGTCCTGGCGGCGGCGGGCTGGACGTGGACTTCTCGATACTGCGATACCCAGGGTCCCAGCCGGTGATCGAGCTGAGGGTAGGGAATTTCCCCGAGGCCCCATCGCCACACCCCCATCGCCAACACCGGTGCCTGGCGAAGCCGGGCTTCCCGAAAGCCGTGTTCGATCACGGCGTCGTTGCCGGGTGATTCGTTGACGACGACGGCGATGTACCCCGAATCGGGCTGCTCGCCATCGCGGTTGGTGCGGATGATCGCCACCGGGCAATGCGCTTTCTGGGCCACGGCGGCGGCGGTCGAGCCGAGGACCTTGCGGGCCACCCACCCGATGCCCACCGAACCCAGGCAAACCATCGCGGCGTCTCGTGATTCGTCGATCAAGGCGCGCTCCGGCGAACCGTACACGATGTCGCATTCGACCTTGACCGGCTCGTCCATGGCTTGCAGCGCCGCATCGGCGGCCCGCAGTGAGGTCTGGGCGTATTCGACCTCCAGGCTTTTATCGCCACCCGAGGTATCGGAATGCCATTCGGGAACGGCATGAACCAGCCGTAGCGGGATATTTCGGCTGACTGCCTCGCGGGCCGCCCATTTAGCCGCGGTGATCGCCGCTTCTGAGCCGTCGATACCTACCACGATCCGCTCCGGTGACTGCGGATTGTTCATCGCTTCCTCCCGCTCAGTGGCTCGGCTCCCGGGGACATCTCCGGATCGTCACTGGCGACAGTATTGGGACTCGGCGGCTTCCAGCAGGGCCGTTCGGCCTCCGTTGTCAGGCATTGGTCCCTGCGGTTCAGGCGACTTCGATGGTGCGCCCGGGCAGCAGCTGCTGGACCCGACCTCGGCACTCGACCGTGACCGGCCCGGAGTTTCCGGCCTCAGAGGTCAGCGCAGCTGCCCGTCCGCTGATCCGAAGGTGCAGACGTTGGCCGCGGTACACCAACGGAAACTCGACCGCGCCCAGCGCTTTCGGCCACTGGGGGCCGACTATCAGCCGGTCGTCGCGGGTTTCCAGTCCGGTGAAACACCGCTGCAGCAGATCGATGCTGCCGGCCATGGCGGCCAGGTGTATCCCCTCAGCGGTGGTGCCGCCCTGGACGTCGATGATGTCAGACGCCAGCACCTGCACGAAGTACCTCATCGCGTGGTGCCGGTGGGCGCGGGCGAGGACCCACGCGTGCACCACGGAGCTCAACGTCGATCCATCCGAGGTGCGGGCCAGGTAGTAGTCCACCGTCTGGGGGATTTGTTCGGGCGCAAACCGGTAACCCAGCCGGCCGAATAAGGCCAGCACCTCTTCTGCCGACAGCAAGTAGAACAGCATCAGCACATCGGCTTGCTTGGAGGCTTTGTAGTTGTTCACGCTATCGTTTTCGGCTTCCAGGATGCGATCGAGCCGCTGGATGTTGCCGTACTGCTGGCGATAGCGCTCCCAATCGAGCTCGGCCAGTTCGGCGTAGCCTTCGAACTGACTGATCACGCCGTCGTGGAACGGGACGAACATCCGCCGCGTCACGTGCTCCCACCGATCGAGCTCATCGGCGCTCAGATGGACTTTCGCCACCAGATCAAGACGATCCCGCAACGGCAACAGGTCCAGCGCGTCCATCGCGCGCAAGATCGCCCAGACCGCCATCACATTGGTGTACGCGTTGTTGTCTATCCCGTCGTACTCCTTGCCGGGATAGCCCGAATGGAACTCATCGGGGCCGATGATCCCGCGGATCGTGTAGCGGCCCCGGCTGTCGTCGAAGCTGGCCAGCCCCGCCCAAAACCGGGCGATCTCGACCAGCATCTCCGTTCCATAATCGACCAGCCACCGGCGGTCGCCGGTCACCTGATAGTGCTGCCATGCGTTGTAGGCGATGGCGAGACCGACGTGATGCGCGCGCGCACTGGGATCCGGGTTCCACCGGCCGGACTGCGGATTGAGGTGCATTTCCTGGCTCACCTCGCGCCCGTCGCTGCCCGATTGCCAGGGATACATCGCACCGAGATAACCCGCCGTCTGCGCCGCGCGGCGCGCCTCGGGCAGTCGGCGATACCGGTATTGCAGCAGCGAGCGCGCAACGTTGGGCATGCGCACGCTGAGCACCGGTGAGACGAACAGCGCGTCCCAGAAGACATGGCCCCGATAGGCCTCGCCGTGCAAACCGCGGGCCGGAACGCCGGCGTCGAGTTCGGCGGTGTGCGGCGAAATCGTCTGCAGGACATGCACCCAATGCAGGCGCAAGATCCGAAGTGCGTCGGCGCTGTCGGCCAAACCGACGCGGCATTGTTCCCACAGCAGGGCCCATGCCCGGGCGTGCTGATGATGAAGCTCGTCATACCGGCCAGCGGCGTCGAGGTGCTGCTGGGCGGCGGTTGCCGGCTCGGATATGGCAGGGTCGCGGCCGGTGAAAACGGTCGCCACCTTCTCACAACTGACCGACTGCCCGGCTGACAGCGTCACCTGAATGTCATGACCGCCGCGGTCGGCTTGCGGCACGGGCTTGTATTGGGCATGGGCCCGCACATCGTCGCACCAGACGGTGCTGCGCGCGGCCACCGCGATCACGATGCGTGATTGTGTTGTCTGCGTTCGCAAAATCACCGATTCGGGCGTTATCTCGTCGATCACCGATCCGGTCAGGTGAGTGCTCGACAAGGACCGGTAGCGCTCCACCATGGTATTGCGCACCGTTCCGTCCAGCAGCGATCTGAATTCCACCGTGCCCGACCAGTTTTCGGCAGTGACAGTGGTGCGCATGGCAAGTAGGTGCGGCTGGTTCATCGACGCGAACCGTTCTTGGGTCACGCTGGTGATCTGCCCGGCATGGTCCCGAAATTTCAGCCGGCGGGTCAACGTCGCATGCCGCAAATCCAGCGTCTGCCGGAAGGACAGCAACTCGGCCTCATCGACGTCAAACCACGGCCCCCCGCTGATCCGGAAGGTCAGCGACAGCCAGTTCGGCAGGTTGACCAGGCTTTCGTTCGCGATGGTGCGGCCGGCGACGCGATCATAAAGCTCGTTGTACACACCGGCGGCGTATGTCCCCGGGTAGTGCGACTGCGACGCCACAGTTTCCGGAGCACAACCGCGGGTCGCGATATAGCCGTTGCCCACGGTGCACAGCGCTTCTCGCAGCCGCTCGCTACCCGGGTCGTAGCCCTCATAGACCAGTTCCCAGGTGTCGCGTGTCTGCGCTGCGGCATCAGCCATGTCGGCTGCCAGCCGGCCGATGAATTGGCAGACGGCAGAAGGGTCTTCGAGACTGAATAGCGCGGCAGATGCGCGATCACCGTCTTCGGTGTGGCGTACCGCGATTCCCACGCCATCGAATTGGACCGCGTCGAAGGCATCTTCATCGGTGATGTCGTCGCCGACGTAAATCGGCAACACCGAACCCGATTCGGCGCCGTCGACTCCGTCGATGCGGTCCAGCAGCCAGCCGACGGTTCGTCCCTTGTCCCAGTCGAGGTTCGGGTGAAGTTCGATGACCTTGCGACCGGTGGTGATCCGGAAGCCCTGTGAACGACCGAGTTTACGTACCGCGGTGATCACCCTGTCGACGTCTTTCGGGTCGGCGTTGCGGTAGTGAATGGCGATCGCAAAACGTTTGTGCTCCACCAAGATTCCCGAGACTTCAGCCAGGGTCTCAGTCAGCCGGTCAGCCGCACGCGCCAGCGTTCCGGTGGCGCCGACGGCGTCGGCGTTTTCGTGGTGGGTTCCGTCCGGTGCGATGAGTTCAAAGCCGTTGCTGCCCGCGTACCACACTCCGTCGACTTTCACCCGGTCCCGGAGGTCCCCGACGTCACGGCCGCTGATCACCGCGACGGGGCACTGGGCGGCCAGTGCGCGCAACGCGTCGGCGGCCTCATCGGCCAGCGTGGCCGACTCCGGGTGGGTGACGATCTCGGACAGCGTGCCGTCGAAATCGAGGAATACCGCCGGCCGCCGGCTCGCCACCAGCTCCTTGATCTGGCTGTAGACGCCCATCGCGTCGGCGATGGTGGACACGGGTCTCCCCCCGCTGCGCACCGAGATCTCGGCCAGATCGGCGACGACGGTGTCGGCCCCACAGCTCAGCAGTTCGTCGCCACCTCCGTTGCGCTCGACACCGATGACGAGGCCAAACCCGCCGTCCTCAACGGCTTTCACCCCCGCTTCGTCACATTCGATCACCGCACACCGAACCGGTCGTACCCGTAGGCACGCCGCCGTGGCGGCCAGTGCCGCGTCGCGTTTGCCGGCTTCCTTGGCTTCCTTGCTGACGACGCTGACCAGTTCGTCGATGCCCGCGGCGCGCAGTACCTGTGCGCTGTCGCGAGTCGATGAGTAGACCGCCGTCGTGAGCCCGAGTTCTCGCATCCGCCGCAGCAACGGCACCGCAGAATCGCGCGGCGCGACGGCTTGCGCGGCAGCGGGGGGCGTCTCGTCGACCACGCAGTCGAGCCCCAGAATCACCGCGTCGTGGTAGCGCCGGTCAATTGTGGCAGGCGTTTCGGTCACTTCTGTGACGATGCCATAGCGCCGCCCCCGGTCAACGCCGATGGACGCATGAAGGCCTGATGTCCATGTGGTTGGTGACTAAAGCCTCATGCTCGAGGACTTGTTCGGGCAATAGCGTTTTCACTCGGACGGAGGGAGAACATAATGTCTGCAGCCGGGAACCTCCATGGCATCGTCGTCGGAACCGATGGATCGGCGGCCGCCAACGCCGCCCTGGTCTGGGCAGCTCGTGACGCCGCGATGCGTCACGTCCCGCTGACCGTGGTCCACCTGGTGAACGCAACCGTGCCGATGTACCCGGCGTTCCCGGTGTCGACCGGCGTTGCGGTGTGGCAAGAGGAACAAGGCCGGCAGGTCCTCGAGCAGGCGGTCAAGATCGCCGAAGACGCCGTCACGACGGACCGCAAGATCGACATCAAAAGCGAGCTACGGTGTGCCCCGCCGGTCCCCACGCTGGTCGAGATGTCAAAAGAAGCCGAGATGGTCGTGCTGGGCAGCAACGGGCGCGGGGCGATGGCGAGGCTGCTGCTGGGTTCGGTCAGCTCCAGCGTGGTGCGAAGCGCGCACTGCCCGGTCGCTGTCATCCGCGACGAAGACCCGCTGATGCCGCACCCTCAGCAAGCCCCGGTGCTGGTGGGCATCGACGGCTCGCCCGCCTCAGAGCTCGCGACGGCCATTGCCTTCGACGAAGCGTCGCGTCGTGGGGTCGAGCTGACGGCGTTGCAAGCATGGAGCGACGTCGACGTTTTCGAACTTCCCGGGATGGATTGGTCAGCGATGAAGGGGGAAGCCGAGCGGAGTCTGGCCGAACAACTCGCGGGCTGGCAGGAACGCTACCCCGACGTCACCGTGCACCGAATCGTCGTGTGCGACCAGCCGGCACGGCAGCTGATCGAGAAGTCGGAGTCCGCCCAACTGGTGGTGGTGGGCAGTCATGGCCGGGGCGGGTTGAGCGGCATGCTGCTCGGGTCGGTCAGCAACGCCGTCGTTCACTCCGTCCGGATGCCCGTCATCGTGGCGCGGCCGTCCTAGGCTCGCGCCACACGATGTTCACAGCGACCGACACCGAGTCAGCGACGACGATCGCCGTGCCCTACCTCGACGTACACGAAACCCACACGGGCGTCGTCGTGTTGGCCGCAGACCGCGCGTACAAGGCGAAGAAGCCGGTCCTGACCGACGTCCTCGACTTCCGCACGGCGGAACAGCGGGAGCGGGCATGTCGGCGGGAAGTCGAACTGAACAGCCGGCTGTCACCCGATAGCTACCTCGGGATCGCCCATCTCAGCGACCCCGCCGGAGGGCCGCCCGAACCGGTCATCGTGATGCGGCGCTACCGCGACGACGACCGGTTGGCGTCCATGGTGACCCGCGGCCCCGCCGAAACCGTGCACGGTGCCCTGGACGCCGTCGCCAGGGTGCTGGCCCGCTTCCACCACAAAGCCGAACGGAGCCAATCGATCAACGCCCAGGGCGAAGTCGGCGCGATCGAGCGTCGGTGGCGCGACAACCTCTCGGAGCTCCACCGTTATGCGGACGCGGCGACCAAGGGCATTCGTGCCGAGTCTGTCCGGGAAATCGAGAGCCTGGTCGCCGAATTCCTTGCCGGACGCGCACCGCTGTTCGGCAGCCGGATCGAATACTCATGCATCGTCGACGGCCACGGTGACCTGCTTGCCGACGACATCTTCTGGGTGCACGGAAAACCGGCGCTGCTGGACTGCCTGGAGTTCGACGACGAGCTTCGCTACGTGGACTGCGTCGATGACGCCGCTTTCCTTGTGATGGATCTGGAGTTCCTGGGCCGCAAAGACTTTGGTGACTACTTCCGGCAACGCTACGCCGAACACTCGGGGCAGTCGGCGCCGTCGGCGCTGTGGGACTTCTACATCGCCTATCGCGGGGTGGTGCGGGCGAAGGTGGACTGTGTTCGCCAGTCGCAGGGCAAATCCGAGGCTGCCCACGACGCCGCCCGCCACCTCGCCATTGCGGTTGCGCATCTGCAAGACGGTGCCGTCCGGCTGGCGCTGGTCGGCGGCAATCCCGGAACCGGCAAGTCCACCGTCGCCCGCGGACTTGCTGAAAAGGTTGATGCACAAGTGATCTCGACCGACGACGTGCGCCGAGAGCTGCGAGAGGCCGGCGCCATCACGGGCAATGCCGGCGTGCTGGATGAGGGACTGTACAGCCCGGACAACGTCGCGGCGGTCTACGAGGCGGCGCTGCGTCGGGCGCACCGATTGCTCAGCCATGGCCGATCAGTGATCTTGGACGGCACCTGGGGAGATCCGGACATGCGCGCGCAGGCGCACCGGCTGGCTGCCGAAACACATTCGGTGCTGGTGGAACTGATGTGTTCGGCGACGGCCGACACGACGGCCGAGCGAATCACCACGCGGCGCGCGGGTAACTCGGAGGTGACCGTGCAGATCGCTGCGGCGCTGGCCGGCCGGCACGCCGGATGGGACACCGCGTACCCGATCGACACCTCCGCAGAACGTGGGCACGCGGTGCAACAGGCCCACCAGATCTGGCAGCGCTCGAGTTTTCCTTCGTAAAGGAGTAAGGCATGTCAACGGAAAGCCTTGTCAATGCGTATGTCTGTCCTACCGTCGAACCGACACCAATAAGGGAACGCTGACATGCCAGTGCAGGCACCGGATTCCGAAACCATCCGTGATGCGGTGATGCTGGCGAGCCGGGCGCCTTCGCTGCACAACAGTCAGCCCTGGCGGTGGGTGGTCGAAGGCGCAAGCATGCAGCTGTGGGCGGATCGCTCCCGCTCGATGCCCGCCACCGACCGCAGCGGCAGGGAATTGACGTTGAGTTGCGGCGCGGTCCTTGATCACCTGCGCGTCGCCATGGCGGCCGCCGGATGGGATTGCACCACCGAGCGACTTCCCGATCCCGGTGAGCCGGATCATCTTGCCACACTGCGGTTTTTCCCGATGGATGCCGTGACGGCAGCGCACCGCGACCGCGCGGCCGCGATCCTTCGACGCCGCACCGACCGGCTGCCGTTCGGCCCCCCTGCCGGTTGGGCGGCCCTGCATGCGGCATTGTGCCGGGTGGTGACGCCGTATGACGTGCTGTTGGACGTGGTCCCCGACGACGAGCGGCCAAGACTGGCCGAGGAGTCCGCGCTGACCGAGTCCCTGCGCCGTTACGACACCTCCTACGTGTCCGAACTGCGTTGGTGGACATCACCTTTCGAGTCCGATGCGACGCATGTCCCCGAGAGCGCCCTGGTGTCGTCGTCGGAAGCCGCGCGAGTCGACGTCTCACGCACGTTTCCCCCGGCGGGCGGTGGCCGGCATCGCATCACCATCGACCATGACCGCTCCAAGATCGTGGTGCTATCCACCTACCCTGACGATGCCCGGCTGGACGTATTGCGTTGCGGTGAAGCACTATCCGCTGTGCTGCTGGAGTGCACCGTGGCCGGCATGGCCACCTGCACCCTGACCCACATGACCGAGCTGGCCGCCAGCCGCGACACCATCGCATCTATCACCGGGACCCTGGGAGCGCCGCAACTGCTGATCCGGGTGGGAGCCGGCACGACGAACGGCCAACACGTCGAGCCCACATCCCGCCGTATGGTCACCGAAGTCCTGAAGTTCCGCACGTGATGGGCGAGGAAGGAAGGAGGTATCGCCGATGACTCGGCATTGGTTGGTGATGGAGGCCGCCGGAGACGGGGCCCAGGCGCCGTTCGTCGCCCGAGTGGCAGGCGCCGGCCGGCATCTTCCCGAAACGCATCTGACCACAGACGAATTGATGGCGACCACCCGCCACCGCACCCACATCGATCTAGAACGGCTGACCGGTATCCACGAGCGTCGGATTTCGGTGGGCGACGAGGATTCCTACAGTCTGGCCACGTCGGCGGCGCGCAATGCGCTGGCTACCGCCCAACAGGACCCCGCCTCGTTGGACGTGGTCATCAGCTGCAGTATCACGAAATTCCGCGGTGGTCTCACCCAATGGCTCGAGCCGACGATGAGCAGCGCCATCGCCCGCGGTATCGGGGCGCACAACGCGATGACCTTCGACGTCTCCAATGCGTGTGCCGGCATGCTCACCGGGGTCACCATCGTCAACAACTGGATCCGGCAAGGCGTCATCGAGCGCGCGCTGGTGGTCAGCGGTGAGTACATCTCGCAGCTCAGCCACAACGCGGCCCGCCATATCCGCAACATCATGAGCAAAGAGCTCGCCTGCCTGACCCTGGGTGACGCAGGCGCGGCGCTTGTGCTGGAGCGGGCTCCGGCCGGATCGGCAGGGATCGTCCTTGCCGGTTTCACCACCGTCGCCGACTACAGCCGGCTCTGCCTGGCTTATCCGGAGGGTGACGACCCCGGCGCGCGGATGTTCACCAACTCGCGTGCCATCCAGAAGGCGGCAATCGCCAACACGCCGTTACTGCTGCAGGAAGTCCTTGAGACGGTGGGTCTTTCGATTCACGACATCGACCATGTGATCACCCATCAGACGTCCGCGCGCGCCATCCGCAAAGGGATGGCCCGGATGTCGGAGTCGTTCGGCGACACGCCCCGCCACGAGGCGGTGATCACCGTCGACCGTTACGGCAACACCGCGTCGACGACCCACACGGTGGCTCTCGTCGAAGAACTCGAGGCCGGACGTATCAAGCCCGGAGAGCGGGTCGCATTGCTGGCGCTGGCCTCCGGGCTGGAGATCGGGGTGGTCTTGATGACCCTGGACGAGGAGTTGGTGAGCCGCTATGGGCACCGTGATTGATCACGTCGACGTCGCGCACGCGCGGCTGCGCGGTCGGCACAGCGCTTTGCACCTTGCCGTCACCGCGGCCAAGGACTGTCTGCGCCATGCCGGATGCGACGCGTCCGAGTTGGACCTGGTGGTTAATGCGGGGATCTACCGCGACCGCAACATGGGCGAGCCGGCGCTGGCGGCCTTGATCCAGGACGACATCGGCGCCAACCCCGAGGATCCGCATCCCGGCGGGCACGGCACCTTCTCCTTCGACGTTGCCAACGGCGCCTGCGGGGTGTTGACCGGGCTGCAGATCGTCGACGGGTTCCTGCGGTCCCACAGCATCCATCGCTCGATCGTCGTGGCCAGTGATGCCGATCCCGGCCACGGGATGAGCGAGCACTTCCCCTTCTCGCCTGCCGGAGCGGCCGTGTTGTGCGGATGGTCAGATGACGACTGTGGGCTGAGCCGCGTGTCATGGGTCAACGTCGATGGAGATGCTTCCGCGGCGTTTACGGCGACCGTGGGTTTCGCCGACGCGCGCAACGTGCTGCGCTTCACCGAGTCACCGGATATGGACGAGCGATTCGCGGCGGCCGCCGCGCAGGCGGCTCGGGCATGCCTGGATGCCCACGCCGTGGCGCCCTCGGCCGTCGACATGGTTGTCGCAGCTCCTGCCCGGCCCGGTTTCCGGGCCGCGCTGAGCGCGCGGCTCGGCGTGCCGGTGGATCAGATCAGCATCGCCGACGACGAACACATGCACACCGCCGCGCTGGCCGCTGCGTTCGGGCGGCAGGTGCGGCAGCTCCCGGCGGGTGCGCAGATCCTGCTCGTCGCCGCCGGCGCGGGTGTCACCGCGGGTGCCGCGCTGTACCGTCAGCCGCCGCCCTCCGTCGGCCGCCACGAAGGATAGCGATCGCGTGGAGCAGCTGACCGCGCTGGACGCCGGTTTCCTGGAGCTCGAGGACACAGATCCGCATGTGAGCCTGGCGGTGGGCGGGGTGTCGATCGTGGCGGGACCGGCTCCGGCGTACGACGAGTTCGCTTCGGCGTTCGCGCAACGAGTTTCGACGATGCCGCGCTGCACGCAGGTGCTGAAGACCTACCCGCTTGACCTTCGGCCCCCGGAATGGGTCGACGACCCGCACTTCGATGTTGCGCGCCACCTGCACCGCATCGCATTGCCGCATCCCGGCGGCGACGCCGAGCTGTTCGAGATCGTCGCAACGTTGATGGAGCGCCGGCTCGACCGGGACCGCCCGCTGTGGGATTGCTGGCTGATCGAAGGGCTCAGCGAGAACCGGTGGGCGGTGCTGACCAAGATGCACCATTGCATCGCCGACGGCATCGCGACGACGCAGATCTTGGGGAACTTCAGCGACGGCCGTGTCGCCGACACTTTCGCCAGCGAGGTCGGCGCCGGCAGGCAATCGGCTCGGCAGGGCGTGAGCCGGCCCAAGATCAGCCTGAACCCGTTGAGCTGGATGGCCGGCATCGGCCGAAGCGCGTTGGGGGCGGCGGCCACCGCCGAACATGCGGCGGTCGGTGTGGCCGAGCTCGCCGCCAGTCTGCTCAGCCCCGCCCCGGAATCGTCGCTGAACGGGCCGGTCACCGCGATGCGGCGGTACAGTGCGGCCCGAGTCCGTTGGCGGACATGCAGAAGGTTTCCCGCGTGTTCGGAGTAACGCTGAATGACGTTGCGCTGGCCGCGATTACCAACAGCTATCGCACCGTCCTGCTGGACCGCGGCGAACAACCGGGCTACGATTCGCTTCGCACGCTGGTGCCCGTCTCGGTCCGCACGGCGAACCATTTCAACATCGCCGACAACCAGGTGTCGGCCATGCTGCCGCTACTGCCGGTCGATGAGGCCGACCCGGTGCAGCAGCTCAAGCAGGTGCACGAACGGCTCAGGCACGCCAAAGCCAGCGGCCAAAGCGAAGGGGGCAGCGCGGTGGTGCTGGCGGCCAGACGCGTCCCGTTCGCGTTGTCCGCGTGGGCGATTCGGCTGCTCTCCCGGTTGCCCCAACGAGCGGTCGTCGCCTTGGCGACCAATGTTCCGGGTCCACGAAGCGAGCAACGACTGATGGGCCGTCGGGTCTTGGAGCTGCTGCCGATTGCGCCAATCGCACTGCAGGTGCGCACCGGCATCGCGATGCTCAGCTACGTCGACAGTTTCGTCTTCGGTATCACCGCCGACTACGACACCGCACCCGACATTGAGGCACTGGCCACCGGAATTGAGCACGGCGTGGCGCAACTGGTCAAGGCCAGCGGCCGCCGCAAGTCGTCGTGAGTTCAGGATTGTTCGGATGGCCGGACCCGCTGATGCGCGGTCAGCAATAGGTGGTCGAATTCCGATTGGGCGTTGAGGGCCAAGCCGGCGCCGCGGAAGTCCTCGGAGATCTGCTCGGCGAGCGCTCGCAGTTTGATGTTGGCTTCCTGTGACAGCCATTTCAGCAAGTCGAACGCCGCGCTTTCGCCGATGCCGTAGATGAGCATCAGCATGCCCTTGGTTTGTTCGATGCTGGCGCGGTTTTCGTTGATCTCGGCCAGCCGCGCGGTGACGGCCTCCTCGTGCTCTTGATCACCCCGCGCGGAGACGTCGATGTAAAAACCATGCGTTCCTATCACTTCACCGTCGTCGCCGAAAAGCCGGTCACCGACTATGACGACATGACGCACGTTTCCCCCGGTGTCGATGATCCGATGACGGGTACCGAATGCCGCATGTGTGTGCAGAATCTGGTCGATGGTCGCGGCGACCTGTCCGCGATCATCGGAGTGCTTGTGGGAGAGCACCAGCTCGGTGGTCGGGGTGACGGTGCCGGGCTCGTACCCGTGCATCCGCTGCACCTGATCGGACCATTCCCAGCGCTGGTCAGCGAAGTAGAACCGAAACCACCCGGCGGGGTGCGCGGTCCCGCCGGTTAAGGCCTGTTCGATGATGGCCGTCTGGCCGTCGAGATTCAATTCATCTCCCACCGTGTCTCCTCGCGCTGAGCGGGCAAGACGTGCAGCGCCAAGGCCCTGTCGCGGGGAGGGCGGCGGCTGTGACGCCGGAGCGAGCCGGCCGGTCCGCCGCCCCGCCCGCCGGGTGATCAGGCGTTGATGACCTCGTGCTTCGAGGCGGTGTCGTTGATGGCCGTGCGTCCGTCGCCGCGGCCGACGGCAATCTTGCGCGGCTTGGCTCGCTCTGCCACCGGAATGCGCAGGCTCAGGACGCCCTCGCGGTAGGAGGCCTCGATCTTGTCGGTGTCGAGGTTTTCCCCGAGCACCAGCTGCCGACTGAACACTCCGCGCGGCCGCTCGGTGGCCAGCATCTCGCGGTTGGGGTCGACGGGCGGCCGCTCGGCCCGAACCGTCACCACGTTGCGCTCGATGTCGATGTCGAGCGTGTCGGGGTTGATGCCGGGCAGGTCGAACTCGACGACGAATTGGTCACCCTCGCGCCAGGCGTCCATCGGCATCACGGCGGGTCGGGCGGCCGTGCCGAGTACTTGCTGGGTGAAGCGGTCCAGGTCACGGAAGGGGTCGGTACGCATCAGCATGGCGGTCACCTCACTCTGTGGATTCGGTAATTACTATGTCTAGTGACACAGGTTTTATATATCACCATCGACACAACATCGCAACTGTGATAAATAGATCTTCTATAGCGGGCCAGCCAGGGAAAGATGTGCGATGACCGATCTGCGCGGCGATGCAGGTGCTCCGGCGCCCGATCACGGCGTCTACGGGATCTCGGTGGCCGCTGAACTTTCCGGCGTCGCGGTGCAGTCGCTGCGGCTGTACGAGCGTTACGGATTGCTCACGCCCGCCCGCAGCGACGGCGGCACCCGGCGCTACAGCGCGGACGACATCGCCCGGCTGAAGAGAATCAGCGAGTTGGTTGACGCCGGCATCAACCTGGCCGGCGTCGCGCGCATCCTCGAGCTCGAGGATGACAACGCCGAGCTGTCGGCGGCCAACACCGATCTGCGGTCCACCAACCGCACGTTGCGCAAGGCCGTCCGAACGGCGAAGTTCGTCGAGACCGTCACCCAGGGTGGGGACAACGACGCCAGCTGAGTTCTGCCGGTTCGCGGATTGCGTCGAGCCGCTGCGGGTACTCACCCTGCTGTGCTTTTGCAGCGCCGCGAAGGACCCGTGGCGCAGGCGTATCGCGGGGAGAATCCGCGGCCGTTGGGCGGCTACCTGGCGGTGTTGGTCATCTACACCGTCGTGGTGAGTGTCGCCCCGGTGGCCGCGGTGCTCACCGGGCGCACCTTGCCGACCCGGTGGCGTATCCAGGATCTGGTCACCGTCACCCTCGGTACCCACAAGGCTTCCACGAACATTGACCAAGGATGCGGTGACGAGCCCACTACGGGCGCCTTTCACCCGCTATACGGGCACCGGTGGCCCAGCGGAGGTCAAGGAAGAGGTCCGGGAGGGAAGCCAACTTCGGCACAGCTTGGGGGAGCTGTTGACCTGCCCGTTCTGTCTGGACATGGGGGTGGCGACGGGGTTTGCCGTCGGGCTGGTATTCGTGCCCAAGTTCACTCGCCTGGTCGCGGGCGTGTTCACCGTCTTGACGGGTGCGGACTTCCTTCAGCTTGCCTACGCGATGGCGCAGCAGTCCGCCGAAGGCTGATCTATTAACGCTGTGTGTGTCAACGCATTACACGTGCGGCGGAAGTCAATGGGCAGGCGCTGGTCGCCTTGGGTCGCCACAGTTGCCAGGCTGGGCCAAATACTTCGTTTTTTGGCGCATACGCTTCGTTCGGTTGGGTAGCGACGGGACACCCATCGCGCCAACCTTTAACCAAGCGAGGCAGGGGTCGTCGGGACCTTCATGAAGCCCAGGGACATCCTCGGCCACGAGCCGATGGGAATCGTGCGCGAGGTCGGTTCCGAGACGGGCGATCTGAAGGTGGGCGACCGGGTCGTCATCCCCTTTCAAATCTCTTGCGGCGCACGGCAACCCTACACCCAGTGTGAAACCACCCAGGTGCGCGATCAGGGCATGGGTGCCGCGCTGTTCGGCTACTCCGAGCTCTACGGTGAAATCCCCGGCGGCCAAGCCGAATTGCTGCGCGTCCCGCAGGCCCAGTTCACCCACATCAAAGTCGCTGCGGGCCCGCCTGATTCGCGGTTCGTTTACCTGTCCGATGTGCTGCCCACCGCCTGGCAGGCGGTGGCCTACGCCGACATCCCCGACGGCGGCTCGGTGACCGTTCTCGGTTTAGGTCCCATCGGCGACATGGCCGCGCGCATTGCCGATCACCTGGGTTATCGGGTCATCGCTGTGGACCTGGTGCCGGAACGCCTGGCCCGCGCCGCGCAGCGCGGCGTTCACACCATCGATCTGGGACGTCTGGACTCCGGGCCCGGTGAGGCGATGCGCGAGCGGACCGATGGCCGGGCACCGACTCGGTGATCGACGCGGTGGGCATGGAAGCGCACGGTTCCCCGGCCGCGTGGCTGGCTCAGCAAGCCGGCGGGATGTTGCCGGACTTCATCGGCAAGCGGCTGATGCAGACCGGCGTGGACCGGCTCAGCGCGCTGTACCCCGCCATCGATATCGTGCGCCGCCGCGGCACGATTTCGCTGATCGGCGTGTACGGCGGGATGGCCGATTCGCTGCCGATGCTCACGCTCTTCGACAAGCAGGTGACTCTGCGGATGGGCCAGGCCAACGTGAAGAGATGGGTGGACGACATCATGCCGCTCTTGACCGACGCCGACCCGCTCGGTGTCGACGGTTTCGCCACTCACGTGCTGCCCCTCGACCAGGCGCCGCACGGCTATGAGATCTTCCAGAAAAAGCAGGACGGAGCGGTGAAGATCATGCTAAAGCCCTGAAGGACCCTGGCGTGCATGAGATTCCGCACAAGTTAATGCGGGTGTAACTTTCCGCGACAACACACGGTTTGACGGCTGCCCCGGCAGGGTACTGAATGCGCCATGACTACCGCAGCAGCTTCCGCCCCCACGCCCACCGGTGAAGTGTGGCCGGGCCGGGCCTATCCCCTGGGCGCCACCTATGACGGTGCGGGCACCAACTTCGCGGTGTTCAGCGAGGTGGCCGAGCGCGTGGAGTTGTGCCTGTTCGACGCCGACGGCACCGAGAGCCGGGTCCCGTTGCCGGAGGTCGACGGATTCGTCTGGCACGCCTACATACCCAACATCGAGCCCGGCCAGCGGTACGGCTACCGGGTCCATGGTCCGTACGACCCGCAGAACGGGTTGCGGTGCAACCCGAACAAGCTGCTGGTGGACCCCTATTCGAAGGCCATCGACGGCAGCTTCGAGTGGAACCAGTCCCTGTTCAGCTACAACTTCGCCGACCCCGACAGCCGCAACGACGACGACTCCGCGCCCTTCATGCCCAAGTCGGTCGTGATCAACCCCTACTTCGACTGGGGCAACGACCGGCCGCCGGACCACCAGTACGCCGACACCGTCATCTACGAGGCCCACGTCAAGGGCCTGACGCAGACCCACCCCGACATCCCCGAGCAGGTGCGCGGCACCTATGCCGCGGTGGCGTACCCGGTGATCATCGAGCACCTCAAGAGCCTCGGCGTCACCGCGATCGAGCTGATGCCGGTGCACCACTTCGCCAACGACTCCACCCTGGTGGACAAGGGCCTGTCGAATTACTGGGGCTACAACACGATCGGGTTCTTCGCGCCGGACTTCAAGTACTCCAGCGCCACGTCCCCGGGCGGGCAGGTGCAGGAGTTCAAGGCCATGGTGCGGACGCTGCACGAGGCGGGCATCGAGGTCATCCTCGACGTGGTCTACAACCACACGGCCGAGGGCAACCACATGGGCCCGACGCTGTCCTTCCGTGGCATCGACAACGCCGCCTACTACCGCCTCGTCGACGACGACAAGCGCTATTACATGGGGACTACACCGGCACGGGCAACGGCTTCAACGTCGGGCATCCCCACGCGCTGCAGCTGATCATGGACTCGTTGCGCTACTGGGTGACCGAAATGCACGTCGACGGCTTCCGGTTCGACCTGGCCGCGACGCTGGCCCGCGAGTTCTACGACGTGGACCGCCTGGCGGCTTTTTTCGAACTCGTGCAACAGGATCCGACGGTCAGCCAGGTCAAGCTGATCGCCGAACCGTGGGACGTCGGGCCCGGCGGTTATCAGGTCGGCAACTTCCCGCCGCAGTGGACGGAATGGAACGGCAAGTACCGCGATGCCGTCCGCGACTTCTGGCGCGGGGAGCCGTCCACCCTCGACGAGTTCGCCTACCGGCTGTCCGGCTCCGCCGACCTCTACGAGCACACCGCGCGCCGGCCGGTGGCCTCGATCAACTTCGTCATCGCCCACGACGGCTTCACGCTGCGCGACCTGGTGTCCTACAACGAAAAGCACAACGAGGCCAACGGCGAGGACAACAACGACGGCGAGAGCCACAACCGGTCGTGGAACTGCGGCGTGGAGGGCCCGACCGACGACCCCGAGGTCAACGCGCTGCGCGCCCGGCAGCAGCGCAACTTCCTGACCACCTTGCTGCTGTCCCAAGGCGTGCCGATGATCTGCCACGGCGACGAGCTCGGCCGCACCCAGTACGGCAACAACAACGGCTACTGCCAGGACAACGAGATCACCTGGATCGACTGGGCGAATGCCGACCACGGCCTGCTGGAGTTCACCCGCGTCGTGTCGGAGCTGCGCGCCAACCACCCGGTGTTCCGCAGGCGCCGTTTCTTCTCCGGCAAGCCGCTGGGCCGCCGCGGTCAGGACGGGCTGCCCGACATCGCCTGGTTCACCCCCGACGGGGCGGAGATGACCGAGGAGGACTGGGGCGCGGGATTCGCGAAATCCGTCGCGGTGTTCCTCAACGGCCACGGCATCCCCGACAGCGACGCGCGAGGCCAGCGGGTGCTCGACGACTCCTTCCTGCTGTGCTTCAACGCCCACCACGAGCCGCTGGAATTCACCCTTCCACCAAAGGAATTCGGTGCATCCTGGCGCCTGGTGGTATTCACCGGGCCGGAAGAGGAGACGCCCGCCGACGAAGTACCCGGCGGTGGCACATTCACCGTGGACGCGCACACCGCCGTGGTGCTGTTATCCGCGGACGAGGGCTGAGCGATCGGTCGCGCGCGGGTTTGAAGTGAAACCTTGGCGGCGACACGCCGAGGAGCCCCGCCACCACCTCACACGGGACGCCGTCAGTTCACACCGAACATTCCCCGCATCCTCTCCGGCCGATACGCTGTGGCAGCAGCGGGCTCGTTACAAGAGAGGGCAGATATGTCAAGGACAGTGGTGGTGGGTGCCTCGAGCGGACTCGGTCGCTGCATCGGCGTCGGACTCGCGCGGCGCGGTGATCAGGTTGCGCTGCTCGCCCGGCGCCGTGAGCGCATCGAAGCCGCCGCCAAGGATGCCGGCCCGGATGCGATCGCCGTCGAATGCGATGTCACCGACGAGGCGTCGTGCCGATCGGCGATCGACACCGCGGTCGACGCGCTGGGCGGCATCGACAACCTGGTCTATACCCCCGCTATCGGGCCGCTGGTCCGCATGGTCGACACCGACGCCGCAACCTGGCGGCGCATCTTCGATACCAATGTGATTGGCGCGGCGCTGGTGACGGCCGCAACGGTGCCGCACCTGACGGCTTCTGCGGGCAAGGCCGTCTACCTGTCCTCCGATGCGGGCACGTTCGGTCCGCCGTGGCCCGGCCTGGGAGCGTACGGGGTTAGCAAGGCGGCGCTGGAAAGACTCGTCGAGGCGTGGCGGGCCGAACACCCCGATATCGGATTTACCTGCCTGATCGTGGGCGAGTGCGCCGGCGGCGAAGGCGACAGCCAAACCGGGATGAACGTCGGCTGGGACATGGATCTCGCCATGAAGGCGGTGCCGCTGTGGGCATCCAGTGGCTGCATGCCGGGCAAGTTGATGCCGGTCGAGGACCTCATCGAGGTGGTGCACACGATCCTGCGGACAGATGCCTCGACATCGATGCCGCTGGTGGTGGCCCGGGGCGCACCGGCCAGTGCCGCGGCGTTCGCGGACTCCGCGCAGTCCTAGCGACGGACCAGCTTCTCGCGGACCAGGTCGGCGAGGAAGCGGCCGTTCGATACGGGCCGAAACGCGCGGGCCGCGCCGGTGAGGGCCTCGCGCGCGTCGGTCGGCAGTTCGATATCGGCGGCGGCGACGTTGAACTCGAGTTGCTCGACGCTGGAGGCGCCGGGAATCGCGACCACACCGGGCAGGCTGATCAGCCAGGCCAGCGCCACCTGAGCGGGCTTGGCGTCGACCGTGGTGGCGACGTCGCGCAACGTCTGCAACAGCGGCTCCACGCGCCGCAGGTTCTCGGTACCGAACAGCGGGTTCACCGCCCGCACGCCGCCGGGACGGTTGTCCAGGCCGTATTCGCCGCCCAGCAGCCCTTGCGCGAGCGGGCTGTAGGCGATCACGATGCGGTTCTCCCGCTCGGCGAACGGGACCAGGTCCTCCAGCGCGCCGGCGTGGGCGAGCGAAAAGTGCACCTGGTTGCTGATGACCGGCCGCCCCAGCGCCGCGTCGGCCTTTTTCCATCGGGCCAGGGAGTAGTTGGAGACCCCGGCCGCGCCGATGTTGCCGCTGTCCAGCAGGTCCCGCATTCCGGGCATGATGACCGAATCGGGCACCACCGGATTGGGTTGGTGGACCTGGTACAGCGGGATGCGGTCCAAGCCCAGCCGCCGCGCGCTGGCGCGCTCGCGCTGCTTGATCACGGCGGGGAAGGGAGCGACCGGCATGATTTTGCTGGCCACCGCGACCTTGTCGCGGTCGTCGCCGAGCGCTTCGCCCAAGATCCGCTCGCTTTTGCCCAGCCCGTACACCTCGGCGGTGTCGAACAGCGTCACCCCCAGGGCAAGGGCGCGCCGCACGATGTCGCCCGCGGCCCCGGAGGCATAGCTGTCCCCGTAGCCCCACTCGCGCGATCCGAACTGCCAGGTGCCCAGGCCGATCCGGCTGACCCGGCCGACCCCATCGACGTCGAGATACTTCATGGATCCACCTTACGGGGGCCGGTCATCGTGGTGCGCGGTCAGCCGGGGATCTTGTTGAGGATGTAGTTGGCGATGCTGACGGCGACGAGCCTAGGACGATCGCTGTCGGTGGTGCCGCCGAAGGTGACGCCCAGGTCGATCACCACATTGGCTTTCGCCGCGATCGCCCGGGCGGAGCGCACCTGTAATCCTTTCGGCGCCAGGTCCAGCGTGGTGATGCCGTTGCCGGCATCGGCAGGAGCGCTCAGCGAAAAGGGGATCGGCCCCACGTCCTGAATCGTCGCGGTTATCGTTGAGTCGCCGCATTGGCGCCATCCGGTCAGCACCTTCGCCTGCTCCGATTGGGCCGTGGCCGGATCGCGAAATGCGATGACCGCCTGCAGCACTTCGACCGACTTGAAGAACGTGCGCGTGTCGGAGAACTTCGCCGCGTGGTAGCCCGCGATGGCGTCGACGGTGTAGGCATCCGGTGTCCCGGGGGCGAAGCTTCCCCAGCACTCCTCACGGTCGATGACGACATCTGCATCGGATCTGCCGGCATGATCCCGCGTTGGGCCGGCTTCGAGATTCTGATCGGCGGTGATGCTTCGCAGGGCATCAAGGCCCGGCAGCAGCGACGTTATGGTGGCTGGCGCGACGGTGGGCGGCGGAGGTCCCGTGGTCGTGCTGGTGGGGGCCGCGGTGCGGGTGGCGGGAAAGCCGGCCAGGGCGGCCCATGCAGTCAGCGCGACCACGGTGATGGTGATGAAGACATAGGACAGCGCCAGTCCGGCCACCGCGCGGTCCCGGCCGAGCTCGCCGGTGCGCCGGATCTGCGCCAGCCCAAGGTGTCCCAGTATCGCGCCCGCCGGCGCGAACAGGAATGCGAAGACCAGCGACAGCGTCGCCAAGGTGTTGACCGGCGGGCGATACGGCGGTGGGGGCGGCGGTGTGACGACCGGCGGCGGCACTTCCGGGGGAACGGGTGGGAGCCGCCCGAGCGGATCGTAGGTAAACGGGGTCTGCCACTCCTGCCAATAAGGATCCTGCGGGTTGGTCACGCCAATGCCTCCTTAGCGGCCGCACCTGCCCGAAATGTAGCTCACCGGGCTTTGTGCCAAGGGGCAGCCGTCACAGTTGCGGCTTGGCGACGCTCACCACATAGGGCGCGCCGGCCAGGGTCAGATACACGCGGTGCGGCCCCAGAGCCATCCCGGAAAGAGGTGCGGACTGGACCGCAGCGGGTAATCCGGCCCGGTAGTCGATGACGCGGATGACCGGAATCTTCTGCTCGCCGGTGAAGCTATCCGTCTCGAGCACCGCCACTTCGTGATCGGTGGCGGCGTAAATCCCGGTGTCGTTGGTGCCCAGCTCGCGGATGGGCGATGGCAGCCGCGTGCTGGCCAGCACGGTCAAGCCGTCACCGCGGCGGCGCGAGTCGACGGCATACAGCGTGTTGCTGTTGCGGCCGGCCACATAGCTGCGGGTCACCGGTGCCATCGCCCGCGGTGCAGCGAGCCGCGCTCCCGCGCGGGCGACGAGGAGCCCTGATAGTGGCGGATCCCGGACGACCCATACAGGTGGTAGTCGATCTCGCGGCCGCGGTTCGCGCCGTCGATGCTGTCCGCGGGATCACCGGTGAGAACGGCGGTCGGCCGTTTGACAAAGCCGTACTGGTCCACCGGTGTCACCGACATCCCGTCCGACGACAGCGCCAGCAGCATCCGCAACCCCGCGTCTTCGGACAGATAAGCCGGTGCCGGCCCGGCATCGAAATCCCGTACCTGGCGCAGGCTTTGCAGGTCCACCACGGCAACCCGGCCGCGCTCGGGCTGCGGCACGAACGCCAGACGATCGTCTTTCTGGCTGATCTGCAGATTGCGTCCCACCGCCATGGGCGCCGACAACCGCGCCTTGGCGTCTCCCGGGTGGTGACCGGCCCTCACCTCGGCCAGCCGGTGATCGTCGGTGAGCGCGAGCAGGGCGTTCGTCCGATACGACCACACTGGCTCGTGCAGTATCGCCCCGACCGACTACACCGTGACCTCCGGCGCGCTTTCCAGCGACGCTCCCGGCGTCGAACACCCGGCCCCCACGAGCAGGGCTGCCAGCATTGCCAGGTGCGGTAGCCGCCGCATCCGACGGCCCATCTCGGTGGCCCCCATCGCCCATCCCTCTCGCGGTTCCGCAGACGAAATACCCCCGCCCGTGCGTGGCCACACCCGTTTGGCGGCTCGACTGGTCGGGTAGCCGCTAAAGCAGCGCGCAACAGCCCGCGCGCTGAACCGAATGAGATTGGGAAGGACACCATGGCTCAGACCGCCATCAAGTCGCCCACCGACGTGGTCGACTTTCTTGTCAGTCAACACGAGCAGATCAAGTCGTTGTTCGCGCAAACACTGTCGGCGTCTGGACAAGAACGCGAGAAGGCCTTCGTCGAACTTCGGCGACTGCTTGCCGTCCACGAGACGGCCGAAGAGGAAATCGTCCATCCGCGCGCCAAGCGGAAGCTCGCTGACGGTGCCGCCGTGGTCGACAAGCGACTGCACGAAGAGCACGAGGCCAAGACGGTGCTGCAGAACCTGGAGAAGCTTGATGTCGACAGCGCCGAGTTCACCCAGCAGCTGACCGAACTCCGCGATGCGGTTGTCGATCACGCCGAGCATGAGGAGCAGGAGGAGTTCTCCAAGCTGGGCGAGGAACTGAGCAGTGAAGAGCTCGAACGGATGGGCCGCGCCGCCAAGCTCGCCGAGGCGATTGCGCCGACTCGCCCGCACGCCGGCGTCGAGTCCCAGGCGGCCAATCTTGCCGCCGGACCGTTCGCGGCGATGCTCGACCGGGCTCGCGACGCCATCACTGGCAAGGGCTGACGCGGCCCGGACGGCGACCCACGACTCATGGGGCGCCCCCGCTTGCGGGGTAGCGGGGGCCCCCCGGTTGTGCCGGTCGCTAAAAAGGAACCATGGCCGCAACCCATACGACCGACGCCACCCGCTACCTGCCCGAGGATCGCGGGCTCGATGCGCTGAAAGTCGCGGCCGAGAGTTGCCACGGCTGCCCGCTTTTCGCCGACGCCACCCAAACGGTATTCGGCCACGGGCACTCTGGTGCGCCGATCATGCTGGTGGGTGAGCAGCCGGGAGATCAAGAGGATCGCGCCGGGCTGCCGTTTGTCGGGCCGGCCGGGCGATTGCTGGCCCGGGCTCTCGAAGACGCGGGCATCGACCCGGGGCTGACGTATCAGACCAACGCGGTCAAGCATTTCAAGTTCACCCGCAAAGGTGGTAAACGGCGGATACACCAAAAGCCCAGTCGCACCGAGGTGGTCGCGTGCCGGCCGTGGCTCATCGCCGAGATCGAGGCGGTGGCGCCGCAAGTGATCGTGTGCCTGGGCGCCACGGCGGCGCAATCCTTGCTGGGACCGGCATTTCGGGTGTCCGCTCAACGCGGTCAGCAGTTAGCGCTGCCGACGTCCGTCGATGCGCACCTAACCCCTGAGCCGGTCGTGGTGGCGACGGTTCACCCGTCGGCGGTGCTGCGCGACCGCAGCGATCGACATGACGAGTCGTACCAACTATTCGTCGACGATTTGCGTAGTGCCCGTTCAGCTCTCGGATAGCGACCCGGCTCGACGTCCGCTCACCCCTTCTTGTGCGGCAAGAACTCCTGCGCTTTGGTCTTCAGGCCCACCTTGACGAAGCCGGCGCGGTCCTCGTCACCGGCGAGCACCGCGCTGGTGGCCGCCTTGAATTGATCCCAGGTGGCGTGCGGCGGAATCGGTGGCATGTCGGGGTCGGTGTAGACGTCCAGCACGGTGGGACGGTCGGCCGAAAGCGCGCTGCGCCACGCGTCCCCGAGTTCGTCCGGGTCCTTGATGGCCATCGCGTTCAGCCCCAGGCTGGCGGCGAACCCGGCGAAGTCGACGTCGGGAAGCGTCTGCGACTCAGCGAATTTCGGCGAGCCGGCCATGGCGCGCATTTCCCAGGTGACCTGATTGAGGTCGTTGTTGTGCAGCACCGCCACGATCAGACGGGGATCACCCCACTCCTGCCAGTACCGCTTGATCGTGATGAGCTCGGCCATGCCGTTCATCTGCATGGCCCCGTCACCGACGAACGCGATGACCGGCCGTCGCGGGTGAGCGAACTTGGCGCCGATCGCGTACGGGACGCCGGGGCCCATGGTCGCCAGGGTGCCCGACAGCGAGCCCCGCATGGTGCCGCGGAATTTCAGGCACCGTGCGTACCAGTTGGCCGCTGACCCCGAATCGGCTGTCACGATGGCATCATCGGGCAGCATCGGGGAAAGCTCGGAGAACATTCGCAGCGGGTTGATCGGGTCGGCGCTGACCTTCGCCTCCATCTCCATCGTTTCCCACCAGCGGACCACGTTCTTCTCGATGCCTTCGCGCCACGACCGGTCCTCCTTGCGGCGCAGATGCGGGATCAACGCCCGCAGCGCCGTTTTGGCGTCGGCGACCAGGTTCACCTCATACGGGTAGCGCATCCCGATCATCCGGCCGTCGACGTCGATCTGCACCGCGCGGGCCTGCCCGAATTCGGGCAGGAACTGCGTATAGGGGAAGCTGGATCCGACCGTGAGCAGGGTGTCGCAGTCGCGCATCAGCTCGTAGCTCGGCCGGGTGCCCAGCAGCCCGATATAACCGGTGACCCAAGGCAATTCGTCGGACAGCACGTCCTTGCCCAACAGCGCCTTGGCCGCTCCCGCGCCGAGCAGGTCGGCGACTTCGGCCAGCTCGTCGTGGGCGCCCCGGGCCCCGGTGCCCACCAGCATGGCGACCTTCTTGCCCGCGTTGAGCACTTCAGCGGCACGGGCGATGGCCGCGTCGTCGGGCGCGATGGCCGGGTATTCGATGCCCAGGCTGGAGGGCACCATCTTGAACGCGTGCTCGGGCGGTGAGTACGGCAGCTCCTGCACGTCGCTGGGGATGATCAACGCCGTCGGGGCCCGCTGCGTCATCGCGATCCGGATCGCGCGGTCCAGGACGTTGGGCAATTGCTCGGCAACGGTGACCATTTGGACGTAGTCGCTGGCGACATCCTTGAAAAGGTTCAGCAGGTCGACTTCCTGCTGGTAGTTTCCGCCCATCGCGCTGCGGTTGGTCTGCCCGACGACGGCCACCACCGGGACGTGGTCGAGTTTGGCGTCCTAAAGGCCGTTGAGCAGGTGGATCGCGCCGGGCCCCGAGGTGGCCGCGCACACCCCGACGCGGCCGGTGAACTTGGCATAGCCGACCGCCTCGAACGCGCTCATCTCCTCGTGGCGCGACTGGATGAATTGGGGTTTGTTGTCGGCGCGACCCCAGCCGCGAGGATCCCGTTGATGCCATCACCGGGGAATGCGAACACATGCTGGACGTCCCACGCGCCCAAACGTTCCAGCAGGTGGTCAGCGACGTCTTGCTGAGACATTGGTGCCCCCTATCGATCGCGTGTCACGTCGCCGGGTGCTCTGACACCGGCGGCTAGTGCCCGCCACGGCCGAATGGCGTGGGCAGCTCTGGCACTTCCCACACCGGTCGTGTTACCTGGGTATCGGTGTTGTTATTCGTTGTCGAGCGCCCAAACAGGCGACTCTCAGCGAATTATCAGACGACGACTCGCGCCCACCGTGGCGCGTCATTGTCTGTCGCGCCTAAAAGGCTTGCGGCACAACGTTTCCCAGGTAAGCTAGGCCGGCGGCTTGCACGGACTGCGGGTCGAGCAGGTTTCGGGTGTCCAGCACGACGGCAAGCGGCGCCTCTCGCGCGATGACGTGGCAGTCGAGCTCGCGGAACTGTGGCCCTTCGGTGAGCACGACGATCGCTCCGGCCGCCTTGGCGGCGCGGTACGGGTCGTCGACGGGTCAATGCCGGCGATCGTCGCCATCCAGGATATTGCGGGCGGCGGTGGTCATGGTTTGGCCGATGTCGGACCAGCGGTCGGCGGGCACCGGGTTGGACACGTCGATGGCGATGTCGACTGCCTGGAATGCTCGCACCAGACCTTGCCCGGTGGGCACGTCAACGCCATGTGCGCGGGAAATTTCGATGACCGCGACGCCGCGGGCCTTGAGCCGCTCGACGACGCGGGATCCGGCAGTGCCGGTCGCTCCAATCACGGCGATGGTGGTCAGTGGCCTCACCCGCTTTCCCTTAGGTCGCCGGCTTGGGCTACCCAGCAGAATGCGTTTGAAACAGGCATGTTGCACGAGACCGGTCGCGGGTTGTGCCCGGCGCGTTTGACGCGGCGGCCGGCGGGAACGCCCATGTGCGAACAAACGAAAAGCTCGGTAATCGAGAGGGAGGTCGTTCCATGGGGGATCACAAGGGCGGGCCGCAAGAAGCGGTCCAGGGCACCGTCGAGGGCGTCAAAGGCAAGGTCAAGGAGGTCGGCGCAACCGTGACCCGCCGCAATGACCTGGTCGAAGAGGGCCAGACGCAGCAAGACAAAGCCGACGCTCAGCGTGACGCGGGCAAGAAGGAAGCCCAAGCGGAGTCGGCGCGCGCCGGTGCGCAGGCGGCCGAAGAACGCCAGAAGGAAAACCAATAAGCTCCACCGTCGACAGAGCGAAAGTGGTCCGGTCCGAGTGGGCCGGACCACTTTCTTGTCTGCCCCGGCAGCGTTTCAAAACACCACACCCGGCTATTCCCTGGCAGAGTCGCCCGCTGCTGGGTAGCGTGCGGTGGGTTAGCGAGGTGGAAGATGGGCTTGAGCGATCGGGTCGTGCGCGTTGTTGCGTTTTTCCGCGCGGGCTACCCGAGCGCGGCGCCCCGCGTCGGCTATGTGCCGCTGTTGGCGCTGTTGCCGCGGCGAGTGACCGACGACGAGATCGTCACCATCACCCGCAGACTTCTCACACCCGAGTACCGCTGCGCCGACAATGTCGACGTCGCGGTGGAAATCACCCGGGTCACCGGCGAGCTGCCCTCGGTGGACGACATCGAGCGCGTGCAACGCTGGCTGGGTGCGATCTGACTCACCCGTGGTGCAGATCGACCATGAGTGGCCGGTGGTCGGAGATGGGCATGAGGTCGGCCCGGACGGCACCGCCCCGTAGCCGCTGATCGTCGGTCAGGATGTGGTCGAGCTGCCGATCGGGGGTGTCGGCGGGGAAGGTGGGGGCCTCCGCGAGTGCCCCCATTCCCGACCAGCGGCGCACCGTCTTGGGTGTCATGTTGAGGTCCCCGGTCAGCAGTCGCGGCCCCGGGAAGCCGCGCAGGTCGTGAATCAGCCGGCGCAGCTGCCGCCGATTCCAGCCGGGCACCAAGAACAAATGCGTGTTGGCCACCGTCAGCCCGCCCATCGGGGTGTGCAATTGCGCGATGACGGCCGCCCGTGGCTCTTCATTGAGCAGCATCACCCGGTTGGGCCCGGGCAGATACATCGGAAAGCGCATCGGGATGCGGGCCAGTCGCACCACCTGCCAACTGGCCACCGGGTATCGGGACAACAGCGCGATTCCATACGCCGCGGTCCCGGGTTGTTCATGGCCGGCGGCGGCCATCCAGGTCGCCCCGGGGGTGCCGGCAATGGCGGCGACGAACCGGTGCTCCACCGCCCCCATCGCTTCGGCTGCCGCCGCGGTCAGGTCAACGCGATCCGAGCGCGGTTGGTCACAGTCGACCTCTTGCAGGCTGAGCACGTCGGGATCGAAGCGGCGCACACAGTCGCGCAGCCGCTGCGGGTCCACCCCGTCGTCGACGGTGCGGCCGTGCAGGATGTTAAAGGTCGCCACGCGCACACGTTCTCACCTACCCGTTTTTCAGCCCGCGCAGTCACCGTCAGCGGAATACCACTTCTCCAACTGCGAGCAGTCGCTGCAGCACGAACGCCGGTAGCACGGGCGCTGATTCACCGTGGTTGACTTGGAGCTGGCTGCGATAACATTGCGCCGCTTGGCGTTTGCGGTTAACCGCCCAGGCCGCCGCGGGAACCGCATAGGCGCGCTCCCACGGAACCGTGGGATCGGACGGGCTTGCCCAGTGCCACATCCAAACCGGATATTCCAGCAGCGTGGCGCCGGTACGCGCGCAGGCCGCCGCCGCGGCACGCCCGACGGCTTCATGGTCGGGATGGCCATCGCCGCGCCAGGTGGCGGCACACCAGGTTCGGGGTCCCGCGGCCCGCAGTATCTCCACGAGCAGCTCGGTGAGCTTGTCTTCGTGGTCGGCCAGCTCACGGTCGGGCAAACCCAGCGACACTGGCGGGGGAATTCCCAGAGTATTTGTGGCCCTGCGTAATTCATACCTTCGGGTGGTGCTCAAGCGAAAGCGCCCCGATAGCGTCGCGCCGGGCTGGGTGGCGCCGCCATCGCTGACCGACACCACCTGCACGCCGACGCCCGCCGCGACCAGCTGTGCGGTCATCGCGCCCAGGCCCAGGGTTTCGTCGTCAGGATGCGGCGCGACGACGATCAGGCGTGGGTACTCGGTGAGATCCAGCGGTGGAAGCGGTCTGGCCTCAAAAGAGGCCAGCCACAGAGGCAATGGGGTGCCGCCGTGGATCAGGGGTTTGGCCGCGAACCTGGCGCAGTTGCCGGTCGGCGCGGTCGTCATGGCGCCCTCAGCGCCTGCCGGCCGGCGAGCCGTCCGAGCTCGGCGAGATCGCGTTCGGCGGGGCTTTGCCCGATGTAGATGCTCAAGTCGGCCACCCGCTGCGCGTGGCGCCCCTCCTGGCATAGTGGCCCGGGGCCCAGGGCGCGACCGGCGCAGGTGATCGCTTCATCGACGGCATGTTCCACGGCGGTGCGGACGCGACGGCCAGCAGTTGAACGGTACCTGAACGATCGAACGGGTCGGAGTCGACCTGTAAGGCCGCCGCGGCCAGGGTGGCGTCGCCGGCGGCGAGTGCGGCGTCCACCACGCCTAAATGTGCCAGCGAGTATGCATCTGCGGATTGGCTTCCGGTGCAACGGTATAGCGGGTCGGCGACCCTACGCGCACCGCCGAGCCAGCAAGCGGCCACGCCGATCGCGCCGTGCCAGGACCCGGGGCGATCTAGGTAGTCTCCGGGATCGCCGACGGCGACCGCGTGTGCGTTGGTGAACTGCACGGAACGGGTGTCGCTGCCGGCCACCCCGGCGGTCCACCAGGTGCTCGGCAACGGTTTGACGGCGGGGTCGGTCAGCGGCAGGGCGAACAGCCCCTGAGCTCCGTTGTCGAGCCGCGCGGTCACCAGCGCGTGGGTGCAGAATCCGGCACCGGAGCACCACACCTTGGTGCCGTTAAGTGTGAACGCGCCGTTGATGTCGGTGGCTATCAGCACCGCGTCGGGCGACTCGGCCGCCCATACCGCCCAAAGTTGGCCCGGCTCAGGTGGTTTGCCGCCCAGCTCGTGAAGTATCGCGACGGCGTCGACGTGGGCCTCGGCGACCCGGGCCGCCACGATGTTGTCCTCGGCCAGCCGGGCCAGACGTTGCCAGCGCTCGGCGGTGCGCCCGGATGCGGGGAGCGGCAGCTCGAGTCGTCCCGACTCCAGCCAATGCTTGACCAAGCCCGCCGTCACGCGCAATCACCCGCCGCCGATCTCCCCAAATGCGTGAGGTGATGGGCGAATTCATGCGGCGTCTTGGCGTGCGTTTGTGCCGATGTGATGACCGACAATTCGGTGTCCCGATGGATGCGGTAGCCGGCGGCCTTGAACCGCTTGGCCAGGTCGACGTCCTCACCGTAGGGCAGTGTGCGAAACCCGCCCACCCCCCAGTACGCGCGGGCACCGAAACCCAAGTTGACACCCTGAATTCGGTTGGTGGTCCCCAAGACCATGTCCGCGCCGAGCCCCAGCTGATGTGCCAGCCAGCCGGGGTCTACCCGGCTTGCGGCGTCGGCAGTGGCATACCAGCACGCGGTGTCATCCTCGAACAGCGCATAACCAAAACCCACCGCCCGCGCTGCACCGGCGTTGTGGACGTCGATGCTGATGAAATGCACGTCGGGCCCGTACTCGCCGGCAAGCTCCGCGCTGCCGTCACCGCAGTCATCGAGCACCACCACGATCGTGACCGGGATCGGGGCGCACAGGGCGGCGGTGAGCGCCGCGCTCAGGCAGGCCCGCAGCTGCTCCCCCTGATCGCGGGCCGGGATGACGACGGCGGCCGCGTGGTACGCGCGGGAAACGGGGGCCGACATAACGGAGAGTTTCCCCAAATCACGGCCAGGTTAAACGGACTTAACACACGACGGCGAGCCGAACGACGGGTTGCCTACGCCGTCAGCGGGTATGACCTTTGGCACCATGTCAGCAATCCAGACCCGCACCGGCGCGGCTGCATGCTGCACGCAGTTACGGGAGGCACTGCGCGGTGCGGCCTCAGCACGCAAGGAGAACGGGCCGCCGTTTGCATTGGCCGGCAGTTATGCGTTATGGGCCTACGGTGCGCCGGAACCCAATCACGATGTGGATCTGGTGATCGCCGAGCCCGATGTGGACAGTGCCGTCAGCACGCTGCGCAACGCCGGGTTCGCCGTCGAACGTCCTCCGGAGGATTGGCTGTTCAAGGCGCGCACCGGACACGGTCGTCGACGTGCTGCACCGCGTGAACGGCGTCCCGGTGCAGCATGCGACCCTCGAGTGCGCCGAAGAGCACGACGTGCTGGCCATCAGGATGCCGGTGCTGCCGCCCACCACGGTGCTTGTCCAGCAACTGCACTCGCTGGGTGAGCATTACTGTGACTTCGCGAAGTTGCTGCCCGCCGTGCGCGCGGTTCGCGAACACCTGGACTGGGACCGCATCCGAGCGCTGACCGCCGACAACGATTTCGCGATCGCCTTCCTGGTGTTGGTGGACCGGCTCGGCCTCACTGGCTAAGCGACAGTTAGTGGTTGCGCAGTTTGGCGATCAACTTGTCCTTGGTCAGGCCTGAATACCCAGAGATGCCAAGTTCTTTGGCTTTCTTCTTCAGTTGCGGAACAGTCCAGTCCTGGTAAGACCCGGACTGGCCGCCCTTGCGAGCCACGGAGGATTTGCCTCGCGCGGCCGCCGCGTTGGAAATCCGGGCGGCTTTTTCTTTGGAGTCACCCTGCTTGCGCAGATCCCGATACAACTTCTTGTTCTTGATCGACGAATTCGGCATGCTCGTCCTCCCTGTCCACGATCAGACACTGTTGCCGGGATGCCCGGCGCGGGGCTGCGGGAAACCCGACGAACCCCACCGACAGCGTCCCAACCTTTCTCGATACCACCGCGCGACCGGTGCAAACGGCACGGATAGACAACTATCCATCGCCAGCTGGGTTACCTAGGATTGATCCGGGTAGTAGAGGGTGGTGATCGGGGCGACCGGCAATGACGGCGAGCTGCGCGGTGCGGTGGCGATCGGTGCCTCTGCAGCGGAGTTGAAGCGTTATCCAAGCTGGCGGCTGGTTTGTCGCCGGCTGCGCCATACGCCTACCTGGTGGCTCTGCACATTCCCGCTGGTGCGCCGAGTGTCTTGGCCCGCATCGTCGACCGCAGCGGCCCGCTGCCGGCCGTCGCCGCCGAGCGCGGCGCGCGGCTGGAACCGGGGCACATCTACGTCGCGCGACCGGACTACCACTTGCTGGTTGCCGACCACCGCGTGGTGCTCTCCCAGGGGCCGACCGAGAACGGACACCGGCCCGCGATCAATGCGTTGTTTCGTTCGGCGGCCCTGGACTTCGGCACCCGCGCAGTTCGCGCGACGCCGGAGTGCTGGATCGGCAGGCCGCTGCCGCCCAGATCGGCGCGATCATCAAAGAGCTGTCGCATAGAGAGATCGAGGACCCGACCGTGGAGCCCGACGCCTCCCAGGAGATGGAAAACCGGATCGCCATGGCGTCCCGGTTCTCCACCGACTTCAACACCCAACAACTCGGTGCGCCGTCCGGGTACACATGCCCGGATTGCAACGGCTCACTGCTCTCGATCGGCGAGGGTCACTTCCGCTGCCAGGTCGGCCACGCCTGGACGGCAGAAGCCTTGCTTGCCGCCCGCGACGAAGGGATCGAGGGCGCTCTGTGGATTGCGGTGCGCGGCTTGCACGAAAAGGCGAACCTGGCCCGGCGACTGGCCGACAAAGCCGGTCCGAGCATGCTGTCTGGCCACTACGAAGCGCTGGCCGAAGAAACCGAACGAGCCCTGCAAGTGCTCTCCGCCCATGCTCCCTCTCGAGGTGATGCCGGTGACTGAGCGCCAGTCGGACATCCGGATCGACGTGGCAGCGCAAGACGATGTGCCGATCTTGGTTGCCGACGGGGTGCTGGACAGCTCCACGTATCGGACGGTCCGCGACGCGGTGATCAAGGCCGCGCTCGACGAGCCGCGTGCGGTGATCGTCGACGTCAACGGTGTGTCCGCACCGTCGGCCTCGGCCTGGACGGTGTTCACCAGCGCGCGCTGGCACGTCAGTACCTGGCCGGACGTACCGATCCTGCTGGTATGCGCGCAACCGCGGCTACGGCGCGACATCATCTCTAGCGGCGTGGCCCGATACGTGCCGGTGTATGCCACTCGGACGTTGGCGCTGGATGCCGCCCGCGGCCGATCGTTCCGGCTTCGGCGGCGGGCGCGCATCGAGCTTCCCCGCAGTCGCGGCAGCCTCGGCCTTGCCCGTGGTGTCATTACCGATTGGCTCACCAAATGGGACAGTCGTGAGGTGGTCCCGGTCGCGGCCACAGTGGCGACCGTCTTCGTCGAAAACGTTCTCGAGCATACCGACAGCGCGCCGGTGTTGATCGTCGAAAGTCACGCAGACGCCGTCACTGTCGCGGTGGAGGATTGCAGCGACCGCTTGCCGGGCCGGCACGAAGATGCGTATCGCGGCGCCGAAATCGTGTCGGGCTTGGCCATCGTCTCCGCATTGTCGCGAGCGTGGGGCTGTACTCCCACCTCGTCCGGCAAGACTGTGTGGGCATTGGTCTGTCGGGAAAACCTGATCTGACACCGCGAGTAGTGTTCAAGTCCTTCGGTGAAGGACAGGATATGCATGAACCCCCCACCACTGACGAGGCTTTCGAGGCCCTGCTGCGCTATATGCGCGATTCTCGGGGCTTCGACTTTACCGGCTACAAGCGCACCACGCTGATGCGCCGTGTCCGTCATCGGATGGAGCAGGCCGGCTACACCTCGGTCGAGGAATACCTCGACCTCCTGCAGGCCAGCTCGGACGAGTTCACGGCGTTGTTCAATACCATCCTCATCAACGTCGCCTCCTTCTTTCGTGACCCGGACGCTTGGGACTTCGTCGGCAGCGAAGTCATTCCGCGGATGCTGGCCGAGCGCGGTCCCGGCGACCCCGTTCGAGTGTGGAGCGGGGGATGCGCGTCGGGGCAGGAGGCCTACACGCTGGCCATGCTGCTGGCCGAGGCGCTCGGGCCCGAGGCGTTCCGCCAGCGGGTCAAGATCTACGCCACTGACGTCGATGAAGATGCGCTCACCGAGGCGCGCGCGGCATCCTATGACGCCAAGGCCGTCGAATCGGTGCCGCCCGACCTGCTTCCGCGCTACTTCGAACAGGTCAACGGCCGCTACGTTTTCCATAAGGACCTGCGCCGCGCGGTCATTTTCGGTCGCAACGACCTGGTGAAGGATGCGCCGATCTCGCGGGTCGATCTGCTGGTGTGTCGCAACACCCTGATGTATCTCAACGCAGAGACGCAGCGAAATGTATTGGGCCGCTTGCATTTTGCTCTTGCGCCCCAGGGAACTCTGTTCCTCGGGCATGCCGAGATGCTGCTTAGCCACGGTGATCGGTTCACTCCGCTAAACCTGAAGCACCGGATTTTCCGCAAGGCGGCCGGCAGCCACGCCAGCCTGGAGCGCTACGACCCGGCGGGCGCGTTCTACGAACGCCAGCTCGACCTGCCGGGCCTGACCACGATGCGCGACTTGGCATTTCGTGCCAGCCCGGTCGCGCAGATTGTGGTCACCGGCGAGGACACCGTCGCGATGATCAACCAGCAGGCCGAGACCATCTTCGGGCTCTCCGCTCGCGACATCGGCCGGCTGCTACGTGATCTCGAGGTGTCCTACCGTCCGGTCGAGCTGCGCGCGTACCTGGAACAGGCGAAGGTGGAGCGCCGCTCGGCGCGGATAGAAGATGTCAAATGGCAGCGGCCTGGCGCTGAGACAGTGTGGTTCGAGATCCACGTGAATCCGCTCGTCGACGCCGAGAATGGCGTGCTCGGTGTGTCGATCGTGTTCTTCGACGTTACCGCGACCCGCGCCCTGCTGGACAAGGTGGTCCAGACCAACCGCCAGCTGGAGGCGGCCCACGAGGAACTGCAGTCCACCAACGAGGAACTCGAGACCACCAACGAGGAATTGCAGTCCACCGTCGAAGAATTGGAGACGACGAACGAGGAACTGCAGTCCACGAACGAGGAACTCGAGACCATGAACGAGGAGCTGCAGTCCACCAACGACGAACTGCACACCATCAATGAGATGTTGCGGGAACGCAGCCTGGAACTGGACCACGCCAAGAAGTTCTTGGATTCGCTGATCGACTCGGTTCGGCTGGGGATGATTGTGGTGGACCGCGAGATGAAGGTGATTCTGTGGAACCAGGGCTGCGAAGAGCTCTGGGGGCTGCGGTCCGACGAGGCGATAGGAACGAGACTGACCGGACTGGACATCGGACTGCCATTGGACATCGTGCGGCCGTTGATCGGCAACGCGTTCGTCGACGCCGACAACTCCGGTGAAATCGAGGTCGACGCGGTCAACCGGCGCGGGCGACCGGCGCGGGTACGGGTCACATGTACGCCGTTCCGCAGCAGCGAGGGAACGGTGGGTGGTGCGCTGCTGCTCATGGACGTGGCGAATTAGTGGCCCCGTCGCAAGGCCGCTTCCTCGGCCGCCTGGTGAGCCAATTGCGCGCGGCGCCGCGACTCCGCGGCCCGGCGCCGCGCCACGGCCATCGTGTGGGCGGTAGCGCCGCATCCCTCGGCGAGATCCTGGCGTCTGAGGCGGAGTTCGTCGGCGCGTAGTCGGGCGAGTTCGGCGCGGGCCGCCGCGGAGTTCCGGGTGGCCGGCAGTGTGACTCCGTCGTCGACTGGAGGGGTAGTTTCCGGTGCTTCGCGGGACCGCGGCTCCGGTAGCGGAGCGCCGTCGACGATGCTGGCCAACACGCAGCCGATCTGGTGAACCGGCAACACCAGATCCGCCCCGGCTCGCGCAGCGGCCATGGGCATCGACGGGTACTGTGCGGTGTCCGGGCTCTCGGCGATGACGGTGGCCCCGGCTCGCTTCATCGCCGCGGTGCCCGCGGCACCGTCTTGCCCGGAGCCGGAAAGCACCACTCCCACGCTCCGCGGTCCGTACGCTTCGGCGATCGATGCCAACAGCACGTCGCACCGCCGCTCGGCGCGGTCATCCACGTTGCGGAGGCGACAGCGGCCGCCCCGCGCCAGTTTCAGGTACCTTCCCGGCGGACAGACGACGACGTCTCTCGACCCGATGGCCTGTCCGTCTTGTGCCCAACTGATCCGGCGAGCGGTTTGGCGGCGAAGAATCGCGGGCAGCACGCTGTCCTGGTCGGCGAGGTGTTGCTGCACGACGACGGCCGGGAACTCGGTCGGCAAATCCCGCAAAACAGTCGACAGCGCGTCCAAACCACCCGCCGATGCCAGTAGCGCTACCAGATCCACCGCGGGACGATGCGCATCGCTCGCCACGTATTCAGTCTTCGCTTATTGGGGGGCCGGGTCACAGCGCCGGTATCCGCGAGGCGAAATGGCGGCCCGCTGGCGAAGTGGCCGGGCCGGCGGAGTTTCGACGGATACCGAGCTGGGTACGGCACGCTGCCAAGTAGCGACGGTGCGCAACAACTTCCAGGGGGGTTCTTGTGAGGATCGCGATCGTCAGCGGCGATGACGTCGTCGATGACGACCCTGCGCGACTTTGCGCCGCGCTCGCCGCCCGCGGGCACGAAGTCGTCTGGTATGTCCGGCACCAAGTTCGCCGGCCTGCCAGAACGACCGCGGAAGGCTACCGCACCGTATCGGCCCCCGTGGGGCCCAGCGTGGCGGCGTCGACCCCGCACGTATTGCCGTACGTCGGTGACTGGGCGGCCACCCTGGAGCATGGGTGGACAGCGGAGGAACCCGACGTGGTACACGCGTACGGCTGGCTGGGCGGTTTGGCCGCTCAATTGGCCGCCCGGCGGCGACGGCTCCCGTTTGTGCAGACCTTTCTGGGGCTGGCCGCGACATCACGTGTGCCCGGTCTCGGGCAGGAAAACGAACGGAAACGCATCGAAGCGCTGCTGGCCCGCGGTGCGACGTGGGTGACCGGTGAGAGCACAGCGGACGTCGAGGCGCTGACCAGGCTACGCCGCAGCCGGGCACGAGTGTCCGTCTTCACCTGCGGTGTGGACGTCGAGCGATACACTCCGACTGGTCCGGTGCTCGCCCGGAGCGACCTGCGCCGCGTCCTGTGCCTGGCGCCAAACCCCCTGCCGTCCAACGGCTTCGACATCGCCATCAGCGCGCTGGCCAGGGTTCCGGGTACCGAATTGGTGATTGTGGAAACTCTTCTCACCAACCCCCGGCTACGACCAGGCCAGGGCCGAGCTGCGACACCTCGCCGACCAGCTGGGCGTGGGCGACCGGGTCCGCTTCGCGGGCACGGTGGCCGGCGACGAGCTGCCCATGCTGCTGCGATCGGCCGACGTGGTGGCGTGCACACCGCGACAGCCGCCGCGCGCGACAACGGCGCTGCAGGCCATGGCCTGTGGCGCCGTGGTGATCACGTTTGCCGTCGGGGTGCTCAGTGACGTGGTAGTCGACAACGTCACCGGGCTGGTGCTGTCGTCGGATACCGTCGGTGGATTGGCCGCTACGTTGAGAACCATTGTCGGCCAAAACTTTCAGTGTGAGAGCATGGGTGCGGCCGGTCGCTGTCGTGCCGTCTCGCGCTTTGCCTGGGAACGCATTGCGCTGGACGCACAAAACATCTACCGGCAGATAGGCGCAACGTCGGTTGTCGCCAAGCTTGCAGTTGGCGGTGGTCCGGTGATGCAATGAGCTCAGCGCGAACGGCTCTTTCCCGGGACCGGCCATGACGACCATGACGAGCATCACCGACAACACAGCACCCGGCGTCGTCGTCGGTTCGGTGGGCCAACTCCTCGACGCGCCTGAAGCCGGCGTCGCCCGCGCACGCCCGGCTCCCGCGGGCGATTCGGGGCCGCTGGAGCGCAGCCCGGCCTCGGTGCGGCGCGAACAATTTCGCACCATCGATGCGCAGGCCGCGCGTCAATTCTTTGCCGGCGCGTACCGCCCCGGGTGGCGAATCAGCGGGCTCGCGAGCCGCTCGGCGGTTTCCCATCGGCGCTGTGAAGCCGGTTCGATGACGATGGACGAGGTGATGATTCGGGGTCGGGTGGCCGTGGAGATTGTTAGCGTCTCACATCGCAACCGTTTGCCCGATTTAGCCGAATCCGATGCCACCTCGGGCTAAAATCGCGCCATCCTTAGCTGCGGTAACGGAGCCGGTTCGAGGGGAGCGGCGATGAGTGCTCGAGGATCGACACGCACGGTTGACCCGTTCGCCGACGTGTTACCGCCGAGCCGAGCGGTCACGGTTCGTGCGACCGATGGGACCCGGCTGCACGCAGAGGTATTCGGCCCGCCCGACGGGTACCCGATCGTCTTGACACACGGCATCACGTGCGCCATCCGCGCGTGGGCCTACCAGATCGCCGACCTGGCCGACGATTACCGAGTGATCGCATTCGACCACCGCGGGCACGGGCGAAGCGGCGTGCCGCGCCGCAACGACTACAGCCTCAAGCACCTTGCGTCCGACCTGGATTCGGTGCTCAAGGCGACGTTGGCGCCGCACGAGCGCGCGGTGCTGGCCGGCCACTCGATGGGCGGCATCACCATCGCTGCGTGGTCCGCGCGTTACCGTCACAAGGTCAACCGGCGCGCCGATGCCGTCGCGCTGATCAACACCACCACCGGGGACCTGGTGCGCAAGGTGAAGCTATTTTCGGTCCCGCACGGGTTGTCGCCGGCCCGGGTCCTTGCCGCTCGCGCCCTGATCAACGCCTTCGGCGGGTTTGCGGTTCCCAGCGCCGCGCGCATCCCCAGCCGCTATTTCGTCGAAATGCTGGCGGTGGGAAGGGAAGCAGACCCCAGCGTCGCACGGCTCATCTACCAGTTCTTCGAACAAACCTCACCCGCCGGACGGGCGGGCTGCGCACGGATGCTCGTTGCCGCACTGGGATCGCGGTATCTCGACCTGGACGGTCTGACCGTGCCGACGTTGGTCATCGGCAGCCAGCGCGACCGGCTGACACCGATCAGCCAGTCCCGCAAGATCGCCCGCACCGCGCCCAACGTCGTCGGGCTGGTCGAGCTGCCCGGCGGGCATTGCTCGATGCTGGAGCAGCCGCGTGAGGTGAACCGCCAACTGCGAGCCCTCGCCGAATCGGTGAGCGGGGACGTGCGGACTCGCCGGATCAGTTCATAGCAGAGCGGCGATTTCGCCGGCCGCCCGCTGGCCGGATCTGACCGCGCCGTCGAGAAACCCGGTCCATTCGTCCGCGGTCTCGGTGCCGGCCCAATGTATCGGCCCTACCGGCTGGCGTAGCCACGGCCCGAACCGGGTCCACGATCCTGGCGGTACCGCTGCGGTAGGACCGCCGGGGGCGAATTGTTCTGCACCCCAACGGTGGTCAACATAATCCAGCGGCTCGAGTGCGTCATCGCCGAAAAGCGTTGCAAAGCACTGCAATGTATCGCGGCGGCGCTGCTCGGCGGGTAGCGAGTCGAATACGCGGGCATCGACGAAGCCCATCAGGATGCCGGGCCCGTCGGCGTGCGGGCTGACGTCGAAGGTGATGAAGACGGGCCCTTTGTCCGAGAGCGCCTGCCCGGAGAAGCCGTTGGTCCGCCAGAAGGGCGTGGAGTAGGCCGCGTACGCCTTGCTGAGCCGGCCCTGCGGCCAGTGCTGGGCAAGTAGCTGATGCTCGGCCGGCAGCGGAGGAGCGAACTCGATCGATGCGCGATGGGCGGGCGGGACGGCGACGATGACGAACCCGGCCTCGGCACGTCCGACGTCGGTGGTGACCGTCACACCGGCACCGTGCCGGTCGATGCGACGGACCGGTGCGCCCAGCACCACCCGGGTGCCCAGCTCGGCGGCGGCGGCCTCGGCGATCTGCTGGGTACCGCCCGGGAAACGGTCCTGTTGAGCCCCGTTTTCGACGTCTAGCAGCCGGTCCAGGCCGCCGGCGGCGTGCGTGTAGCGGGCTGCGTGCAGCACCGACACGTCGTCGGGTTCGCAACCCCAGGTCACCCGCGCCACGATCGCCAGCAGGTCGCGGGACGAGGCGGTGGCGCGGACCGCGCGCAACCACTCGCCCAGGGACAGCGCATCGAGCTCGTGGGCACGCCGTGCATCCCAGGGAGCGGCGACCGGGACGCTGCGGGCAATGCGGTCGAATTGCCACCGCAACCGACCGATATCGAGCAGTCCGGTCAGCGAAAGCTTAGGGATGGTGCCGCGATACGAGTGGGTCCAGCCGCGCCAGTGGATCAGGTTCTTGCCGTCGTGATGGGTCGGCGTGGTCGAGACGTCGAGTTCGGCCGCCAGCGCCAAGACGGCGTCTTGGCTGGGGCCGACGAAGGTGCCGCCCATGTCGGCGGGCAACCCGGCGACGCTGCCGGTAAACGACCGGCCGCCGACCCGGTTACGGCCCTCGAAGACCACCACATCGTGCCCCTGGCGGGTCAGCTCGCGCGCCGCGGCCAGCCCGGCGAAGCCCGCGCCGACCACGACAATGTCGACATTCCACGGCGGGTCGGTCACGCGCTCTAGTAGACCGCATTTCTGCGGATTCGTCGGGTGAATGCCCGACCAATGCCCGAGTCAAGTTACGGCGCGACGGTTAACCAGTCTTTGAACCCGGATGGGTCGTGGCGGCCCAGCGCGCCGTGCTCATAGAGACCCCAGCCCTCCACCGGATCGCCATCACCGTCGCGGCACAGCGCGCGGCCCACATGGTCGATCACGCCGAAGCCCGACCGCGCGATGATCGCCGGGTCGGTCATGTCGTAGGTCAGCCGTTCGACGAATTTCTCGCCCTTCCACATGCCGTGCAGCCAGTCGGAGTCGCCGCCATAGCCGCCGCCGACGTGGATGGGCACCGGAAGCTTGGACTCGACATCGAAGTGAACGGGAGTGCCCTCGGGGCTGGTCGCGTCGATCGTGGCGCCGGTCGGGATCCGGGTGCCGGAACGGTAGTGGATCTTCACCCGCGGCCAGCCCAGCTGCTCGACGCGGCCGTCGCGCCAAACTCGCGTGCAGTCGTTGAGCGAGCGGAACCCGTTGGGCTCCTCCTGGATGATCAGCACGATAGCGAACTCGTCGAACGCCATCGGCACGTAGAGCCACCACATGCCTTCGAATGGTGGGTCGGCCGGCCGTCCCGCCGGCTCGGGCTCGCCGATCGGGCGGATGCCCCACGAGCGGTCGCGGCTGCCGATCCAGATCGTCGGGTCCACCGTGATCTCTTCGCCGTCGACGCTGATGCGGCCGCTCCAGCTGCCCAGCTGCGCAAAGCGCTGCGCGTCCAGCGTCACCCGATTGCCGGAGCGCAGCACGTGCGGCTGTTCCTGCACGACGTCGAATAGTCCCTCCCAGGTGAGATCGGCTGCGATGCCCTCGGTTTCGTCGAGGACCAGTCGCAGTTTGTGCAGCGGCTCGATCACCTCGATCCGGTAGCCGTTGACGTTCTGGTTGAGCCGATCTTGATCGACGGCGTCCGAAAGGTGTACCGCGGTCTGGGTGTCCCCGCGCCGGATCAGGACGAACGCGTCCTTGACGCCGAGGTTGGAGTAGTAGCCGATGCCGCTGATCAGAAAGATGTTTCCGGTGCGGTCGTGGGCGTTGAAGTAGGAGCGGTCATAAAAGTTGCGGTCCGAGGAGCCGGGCCACGCGATCGGCTGGGGAAGCTGATGTACCGGGAACTCATCGAGCGGTCCGAGCATTAGTGATCCTCTCCGATAAGACCCTCGCCGATTAAACTTCGCATCAATCCGGCATGGTAGAACAGCGATTCAACATCGTCTGGCTTCTCGGTTTCACCGAAGTGCACCCGCCGGGCGCCGGTGCGCATGAACACGCAGGCCCACATCACGCCGGAGTACACGTAAAACCATTGCAGATCCCCGATTTCGGTGCCGGTGAGCTGATGGTAGGTGGCGCGGACGTCCTCCTCACGCATCACCTCGGGCAGGCCCGGCAACCCGGCAAGGCCGGTGAGTTCCTGAAACACCATGTGCGCGTAAATCATCCACGCGACATCGAGCTCGGGTGGGCCGAGGGTCACCATTTCCCAGTCCAGCACCGCGACCGGTTTGAAGTCGCGGTACAACACGTTGCCCACCCGGGCGTCGCCCCAGAGCAGCGCGGGTTCACCGGCGGCCACTTCGGCGGGCCAGTGATCTTGCAGCCAGGTGAAGGTGCGCTCCAGCAGCGGCGAGCGGCCGATGTCGGGCACCGCGAAGTCATACCAGGACCGCACCCAGTTGAAGTGCCGGCGCAGCGCGGTGTCGCCGTCTCCCCCGCGAGCGGGAGGTGCCCCCAGCCCTTCGGAGAGGAATCCGAATGTGTTCTGCGCGTCGGGAATTGAATGTAACTTGGCCAGTACCCCGACCGTCGCGTCCTGAAGTTCGCGCTGACGTTCGGCCGGAGCGTCGGCGAACCAGTTGCCGCCGAACGTATAGGGCATGACGTCGGGCGGGACCACACCGTCGACGTAATCCATCACGAAGAAGGGCGCGCCCAGCACGTTGCCGCTGGGCTCCAGCCACCGCACCCGCGGGACCGGGACGTCGGTGAGTTCGGCAACCTTTCGTATGACTTCGAATTGGTGGTCAAGCCGATAACTGGGAAAGACCTGCACGTCCTCGGGGGCGGGCGCGACCCTGGCCACCAGCCGCTGCTCGGTCCGTCGCCCGTCCTGCTGCCAGCGGGTAGAGAAGATGATGGTCTCTGACGACATGCCGGTCGAATCGACGCCGCTTTCCAGCGTTACCTCCGGCGCGGCGCCGGCGGGCAGGACGGTTGACAGCCATGTGGACATGACGGCGGGCAGCGTGGTGACATCGCGGCTGGAGCGCTGAAGTCGGTCGACCTTGTCGAGCACAGGTTCATTGGCCACGGGTGCCTCCGTTCTTTGAGACTTCTTCGCGGCAATTACGATACGGTAGGTAGCGTTATGAAAGCAGACCCATCCGCCATTGACAAGGGCCCCGGCGCCGGGCGTCCGCGGGATCCGCGTATCGACTCGGCCATTCTATCGGCGACCGCGGAACTCCTTGTCCAAATGGGCTATTCGAACCTCAGTCTGGCGGCGGTCGCCGAGCGTGCCGGCACGACGAAATCGGCGCTCTACCGGCGCTGGTCGAGCAAAGCGGAACTGGTGCACGAGGCGGCGTTCCCGACGGCGCCCACCGCGCTGGAGGCGCCGGCCGGTGACATCGCCGCCGACGTCCGGATGATGATCGAGGCCACCCGCGACGTGTTCACCACCCCGGTGGTGCGCGCCGCTTTGCCCGGTCTGGTGGCCGACATGACGGCCGATCCCGCGCTCAATGCCCGGGTGATGTCGCGATTCGCCGACCTGTTCACCGCGGTGCGGGTGCGGCTGCGGGAGGCCATCGAGCGGGGTGAAGCGCATACAGGCGTGGATCCCGACCGGTTGATCGAGCTGATCGGCGGAGCGACAATGCTGCGGATGCTGCTGCGCCCGGAAGAGGAACTCGACGATGCGTGGGTGGATCAGACCGCTGCCATCGTGGTGCACGGGGTGACCGGATGAGCGGGCGGCTCGCGGGCCGGGCCGCCATCGTCACCGGCGGCAGCCGCGGGCTGGGCCGGGCCATCGCGCTCGCGCTGGCGGCCGAGGGTGCGGCGGTGGCCGTGGTGGGGCGAACCGAGCAGGTGTGGGATGACCGACTGCCCGGGACCATCGGTGAGACGGTCGCCGCTATCGAGGCGGCCGGCGGACGGGCGGTGCCGGTCCGGGCCGATCTGACCGATCGCGACGATATCCCGCGGTTGGTGGCAGCCGCGCGAGATGCGTTGGGGCCCAACACCATTCTGGTCAACAATGCGGCGTTCACCGCACCCGGCCGGCCACCGGTGCCCGATGGCGATGCGCACACCAAGCCCGCCAAGCCAGTCAAGCCGGTCGCCAAGCCGGCGCCGGGCGGCGGCAAACCGGGCTGGCCTGGCTTCGTCAGCACGCCGCTGCACGCGTTTCGCCGGCACTTCGATATCGTGGTGTTCGCCGCCTACGAGCTGATGCAGCTGGTATGCCCCGACATGATCGACGCGGGTGGCGGCTCGATCATCAACGTCACTTCGGTCGCGTCGCGGATGCCCGGCGACGGCCTTGGATCCGCCGTACCCGGGCAGGACTCCGCCGCTGCGGTCCGCATAGGGTCGGCGCTGGAGCATCTGACCCAGTGCGCGGCATTCGATCTTGCCGACCACAGCATTGCGGTGAACGCGCTGTCGCCGTCGAAACCGATCCTTACTCCCGGGCTTGCCTACTATGCCCGCGAGTTCGTCGACACCGCCCCGGCCGACGAATTCGCACGAGCCGCAGTGGAATTGGCTTTGGTCGACCCCGGCAAGGTGACCGGACGCACCATCGGCCATCTGCAGGTTCTCGATGGCAGCTTCCGGCCGTTCACGCTGAGCTAGGCCGGCGCCGTCGCTGCGTTCCGGCACTCAACTTGCCTTCTCTTCAGGCGGGTCCGGGTCGCCGCGGAGAAGTTCGTCGGGATGGTGGGCGTGGTTGACTTCCGGTGGCGCGTTGCCGTCGGTCCAGCCAAGCCGCCCGTTGCCGGTGACCACGGTGCGCCATTCGCCGCGGCTCGCCGCACCGTGATCGCAACCGCAAGCGAAAAACAGCTTGTCCGCATCGGTGCGGCCGCCGTCCGCCCACTCGGGGCAATGGTGAACCTCGCAGCAGCGGTAGCCGGGTTCCAGGCAGTTGGGGCGGGTACAACCGCGGTCGCGGGCATAGCAGATGAGTCTCTGGTCGGCGGTCGCGATGCGTTTCTGGCGGCCCAGATACAACGGCCGGCCGGTGTGGTCGTCGAACACAGCCAGGTAGTGGATTGCCTTGGCCGCCATGTGGATCACGTCTCGCATCGGCAGCCGGGAACCGCCGCCGGTCCTGGCCGGCGCCGGCATCGGGACCGACGTGTCGACGACTGCGTGCGCGGCCTTGTCGAGTTCGGCCAACGTGGTGGCGACTTTCACGGTGACAGGATGACCGCGGTGTACCCCGAGCCGCCCGGACGCGACGGCGGCTTCCAGGCCGAGTTTGAATGCGTCATGGCAGCGCTGGGCCGGTGTGCGCCGGTCGCGTGCTTCGGGCTCGGTGTCATCGGGCTGGTGTCGGCGGGGCCGCACCGCCGCTTCGATCGCTTCGAAGTACGCGCGGGCCTCGGGGTCGACCAGGCCGGACAGCCGCGACATGCCGTCCGGTCCCTGTGCGCCCAGGTGCAGCCCGCGGCGACGGGCCCGATCCTCGTCGGTGAACAGGCCGTCCGGATTGAGATAGTCGGCAATCCGCTAACCCAGCTTGGTGACGACGCCCGCGTCCAGTTTGGTCGCCTGCTGCACCAGCTTGCGCTCGGCTGCCGCGACCTCCGGGGGCGAGACGCAGGAGGGCAAGACATCCACCGCCTCGCACACCGCCCGGATGTGGTCCTCACCGACCGTGCCGGCCTCGACCGCGGCGGCCAACTCGGGCAGCTGCGGTTGCACTGGTGGGCCGGCCAGCGAGCGTCGCGGCCGGATCCGGGCGGCGAGTTTGAAGCGGCGGGTGATCTCTCTGGGCGTGATGTGGAGCCGGCGCCACAGCGCGTCGCGGACTGCTGGGACGAAGCCGGCCCCGTCGGGCGGGTCGGCGAGCTCTGCGAAGAACCGGTACATCAGCCCCCGGTTGGTGCGGTTCTGGGTCTCCAACCGCTCGGCGACGTCGACGCGGAAGTCGTTGCCGACCACATCCGATGAAGTCGCACGCAGCACGCGGTGGGCGGCGTCGATCGCGTCGAGAGCGGCGCTGATCCGCTCTCGTGCCTGCTCGGCATTCATCACTCCACCCACGCCGCCAACGATATCGAAAATGTGTTCGATTTGAGCCGCCCGAATCGCGGTCTGTGGATGAATCACCGACTGTGGATAACTCGATGCCTGTCGTGCAAGTATGAGGAAAAGTCAGTGCGGCAGGTCGAGTGGTGTGCCAATGAGTGGTATGGACAAGCCGACGGGGCGGGTGGCTGCCCTGATCCTGCTGCTGATGATCGTCGCTGCCGCCCTGCGCGGATACGTACCGGCTCCCGACCGTGCCGTCCACGGCGAACCGGGTGGTGGCCGCGCCGCGCTGATATTCGTGATCGCGGCGCTGAGTGTGACACTGGTCCTGGTGGCGATCGCCGTGATCGCCCGATTGCGAGATCCACGCGAAACCGCACCGCGGGGCGGTGACCTCTCGGAAATGCTCGGCACCGGAAGCGGTCGACCGAACTGGCGTGTACTGCTCATCGCGCTCGCGCTGTTCGCGGCCTGGCTGCTCATCGTGATGCTGCTGGCCCGGCTGTTGGGGCCGCACGGTGTCGCCTCCGCGCCGCCGGCACCGGACGCGGCCGCGGCCCAGACCGCACACGCCACCGCCTCGTCCCCACAGCAACACCGGCAGAACAACACCGGGGACATGTTCGGCATCTTGCTTGCGACCACGGTGCCGTTGTTGATGATCATCATCGCCGGGACGGTCGTCATGTCGCGGCGGAGGTGGCGCGCGACGATACCCGCCGCCGTCGTCGACGACCACGTCGAATCCCCGGCATCGGCGCCGCGCTCGGAATCGCTGGTGCGGGCAGCCGAACGTGGACTGGCCGAGATGACCGACCTCAGTCGTGAACCACGCGAGGCGATCATCGCCTGCTACGCGGCGATGGAACGCGAGCTCGCCAATGTTCCCGGCGCGGTCCCTCAGGACTTCGACACCCCCACCGAGGTGTTGGCGCGGGCGGTCGAACACCACGCGCTGCATGCCGACAACGCTGTGCAACTGGTGAACCTGTTCGCCGAAGCGCGGTTTAGCCCCCACGTGATGAACGAGGGTCACCGCGATGTGGCGGTGTGTGTCCTGCGGTTGGTCCTCGACGAGCTGGGTTCCCGGAGCCCCGTATGAAAAAGGCGATGGTCTTCGGTGTTTGCCTCGTCGTCGGCATCGAGATGTTGGCGCTCCTGCAGCATGATCGCCGGTTCGTGCTGGCCGCCTCGGGTGTCGCGCTGGCTCTGGTGTTGCTCAGTGTCCGCCGGATTTTGGGACACGGAATGCAGCCTGCGGCCGAGCCGGAGGCCGACGAGCTCGGGGATTCGTTGCGCCGCTGGCTGTCTAACACCGAGACGACGATCCGGTGGTCGGAGTCAACCCGAGCCGACTGGGACCGGCACCTGCGCCCGATGCTCGCGCGCAGATATGAACTGACCACCGGCCAGCGACAGTCCAAAGACCCAGTCGCGTATCACGCCAGCGGCCGAATGCTTTTCGGTGTCGATCTGTGGGAATGGGTAAACCCGAATAACGTCGTTCGTGCCGGTGACCGACAGCCCGGTCCCGGCCGCGCGGCGCTGGAGGAGATTCTGCGAAGGTTGGAGCAGGTATGACACTGCCGGCCGCGACGACGACGGCACGCTGCGAGGCGGTCCTCGACGAGATAGAACGCGTGGTGGTGGGCAAGCGCTCGGCTCTCACGCTCATTCTCACCGCCGTCCTCGCGCGAGGTCATGTACTGATCGAAGATCTGCCGGGACTGGGCAAGACGCTGATCGCGCGATCCTTCGCCGCCGCCCTGGGACTTCAATTTACTCGCGTGCAGTTCACGCCGGATCTGCTGCCCGCCGACTTGCTCGGTTCAACGATCTATGACATGCAGTCTGGCCGCTTCGCCTTCCGGGCCGGACCGATCTTCACCAACCTGTTGCTCGCCGACGAGATCAACCGCACGCCGCCCAAGACGCAGGCGGCGCTGCTGGAGGCGATGGCCGAAGGCCAGGTCAGCATCGACGGCGAAACACACAAGCTGCCAAAGCCTTTCATCGTCCTTGCCACGGACAACCCGATCGAGTACGAGGGCACCTATCCGTTGCCGGAGGCGCAACTGGATCGGTTCGCCATCCGCCTGGAACTGCGCTACCTCTCCGAACGAGACGAGACCTGGATGTTGCGCCGGCGCCTGGAGCGCGGCTCGGCCGAGCCGACGGTGAATCAGGTCGTGGACGCGCACGACCTGCTGGCAATGCGGGAATCGGTCGAGCAGGTGAGCGTGCACGAAGACGTGTTGCATTATGTGGTGTCACTGGCCAACGCGACGCGGCACCATCCGCAGGTGGCGGTGGGCGCCAGCCCGCGCGCCGAACTTGATCTGGTGCAACTCGCCCGGGCCCGCGCGCTGTTGCTCGGCCGCGACTACGTCATCCCGGAAGACGTCAAGGCGCTGGCCATCGCCGCAGTCGCGCATCGAATCACGCTGCGCCCGGAGATGTGGGTGCGAAAGATTCAGGGCGCGGATGTCGTCGGAGAGCTGCTGCGCCGGTTGCCGGTGCCGCGAACCAGTGGGGGCCCCGGGGGGACCCAATGAGTTCGGCGTGACCCAGGACAAAGTCGAGTTTCGCTGGCGCGCATCACCGTTGACGTTGGCTATCGCCAGCTGCGCCGCGTTTGCGTTGGCCGGCGCGGTGATTGCCGCGCAATGGCAGCTAATCGCCTTCGCCGCACCGCTGCTGGGCGTGCTGTGCTCAATCAGCTGGCAGCGGCCGATACCGACGATCCATGTCCACGGCGAGCCCGATGCGCAGCGATGCTTCGAGAACGAGCTGGCCCGGCTGACGGTGTGGGTGACCGAAGATGCTGCCACGAGCGGGTTTTCGACGGTGGAGGTCTCGATTCCTGAGATCGACGGGATGGCGCTGGAGCTGGTCAGCGCGGATTCGCGCCACGCGAAGACGGTGGCGGTAACCGCACAACGGTGGGGCCGGTACTTCATCCGGGCCCGAGTGGATGTGCTGGCGCGCGGTGGGCTGCTGACCGGAACGGCCACCGTCGACGCCGCCGAAGTCATCGTGTTCCCACTGACCCCGCCGCAGGCGACGCCCATCCCGCAGACCGAGCTGCTCGACCGTCTCGGCGCCCACCTGACCCGGCATATCGGCCCCGGGGTCGAATACGCCGACATTCGCCCTTACGTGCCCGGCGACCAGCTGCGCGCGGTGAACTGGCCGGTGAGCGCGCGGCGCGGCCAATTGCACGTCACGCAGCGCCTGACCGACCGCGCCGCGGACGTGGTGGCGCTCATCGACACCTACCGCCAGCCGGCAGGTCCGGCGACCCAGGCCACCGAACGAGTGGTACGCGGAGCGGCACAAGTGATTCAGACCGCGCTGCGGCACGGTGATCGCGCCGGGATCGTCGCCCTAGGCGGCAACCGCCCGCGATGGCTCGGCGCTGACATCGGGCAGCGCCAGTTCTACCGGGTGCTCGACACCGTGCTGGGTGCGGGCGACCGGTTCGAAAACACAACCGGCACATTGGCTCCGCGCGCGGCCGTTCCAGCGGGGGCGATCGTCGTCGCGTTCTCCACATTGCTCGATACCGAGTTCGCGCTGGCGCTGATCGATCTGCGCAAGCGCGGACATGTCGTGGTTGCCGTCGACATCCTCGACGCCTCTCCGTTCGAAGGCGAGCAAGACCCGTTGGTAGATCGGATGTGGGCGCTGCAGCGCTCGGCCATGTATCGCAACATGGCGACCATCGGTGTCGATATCGTGTGCTGGCGAGAGGACAGCGGCCTGGAGCTGTCGATGGGTGTGCTGCCCGATCGCCGCCGCCGAGTGCGAGGACGGCTTCGTGGATAACTCTGGTAAGACGGCACTTTCGCGGCTGGGCGCACCGGCATTCGCCACAGCGTTCGGTCTTCTGATGGTGGGGCTGGCAGCCGACGGCTCGCGCGGGCCGGCGGTGGCCGCTTGGGCCGCAGCTCTGGTCGCGGTGGCGATTGGAACCGTCTCTCGCCCGGCGGCAACGCTTGCCGTTTTTTTCACGGTGATCACGGTCATGCTGTCCGATCCGCCGCTGGTGCTCGTTGCGCTGTCCGGACTGTGCGCAGCCGGCTATCTGGTGTGTCGGCATGCGGTCGGACCCGGCGCCCGCGTCGTCATCGGGAGCTGGCCGACGGCTGTTGGGGCCGTTGGGTTTACCGTCGCAGGGTTAGTCGCGACGTCGTTCCCGCTGCAGTTGCCGTGGTTGCCGTTGGCCGCCCCGTTGGGGGCACTCGCGATCTATCTGCTGGCCAGCCGCCCGTTCTTGCGCTGATCAGTGCAGCAGTTGGGCGGCGTGGTCGGCGAGGTCGAGCAATGGCTGCGGGAAGATGCCCAACAGGACGGTGACTGCGGCGCATACCGCAATCGCGGCTTTGCTCAAGATTCCCGGCGCCACCACCTGCGGGGTGTCGTCGGTTGCTTCGGTGAAGAACATCGACACGATCACCTGCACGTAGAAGTAGGCGGCGACCCCACTGGCGACCACACCGACGATCACCAGGGGCACCGCTCCGCCCTGGGCGGCGGCCTTGAACACGGCCAGCTTGCTGACGAACCCACTCGTGAGCGGGATACCGGCAAAGGCCAGCAGGAACATCGAAAACATCACGCCCACAATCGGTGAGCGCTGTCCCAGCCCCGCCCAGTGGGACAGGTTGGCGTCTTCCACGCCGTCCGCGTCGCGGATGAGGTTCACGATGGCGAACGCGCCGACGGTGCTGAAGCTGTAGGCAAGCAGGTAAAACAAGGTGGCAGAAAGACCCTGTTGGTTGTCGGCGATCACGCCGGTGAGGATGAAGCCGACATGGGCGACCGACGAGTAGGCCAGCATTCGTTTGACATCGGTCTGGTTCACCGCGGTGATAGTGCCGACCGCCATGGTCAGAATCGAAATCGTCCACAGCACCGGACGCCATTGATCGTGAAGTGGAGGCAGCGCGACGTAGACCACCCGAAGCAGCGCGCCGAAAGCCGCGACCTTGGTCGCCGCCGCCATGAACCCGGTGATGGGGGTGGGCGCGCCTTGGTAGACGTCGGGAATCCACGAATGGAAGGGAACCGCGCCCACTTTGAACAGCAGCCCGACGCACAACAGCGCGACACCGACCAACGCCATCGAGGTATCGCCGTGCGCTGCCAACGCATCCCGGATCCCGGTCAGCAGCAGTGTGCCGGTCGCGCCGTAGAGCAGTGCCACACCGTAGAGGAAGAATGCCGACGAGAATGCGCCCAACAGGAAATACTTCATCGCGGCTTCCTGCGACAACAGGCGGCGGTGACGGGCCAGGCCGCACATCAGGTACAGGGGCAGTGAAAGAACTTCCAGCGCAACGAACATCGTCAGCAGGTCATTGGAGGCGGGAAAGACCATCATGCCGCCCACGGACAGCATCGTCAGCGGGAAGAGCTCCGTCTGGGCGGCTCCGGCCCGTTCCGCCTCGCGCTCGGCGTCGCTGCCCGGAACGGCGGACGCCTGCGGGGTGAAGGAGTCGAGGCCGGCCGAACCCGCTGCCGCGGCGACCTTGCTCCGCGTCGTCGTGTGCGCCCGTTCGGCGATGAAGATCACCGCCAGCACCGCCACCAGCACCACGGTGCCTTGCAGATACAGCGTCACCCGGTCAACGGCCATCGCGCCCAACACCGTCGCGCGGCCGGCGGCCGGAAGCGAGCGGCTCACCGCAACCACCGCGATGAATGCCGCGACCAAACCGCCGAGGGCAAGCGTCAGCTGGGCGCTATAGCGAAGTCGCCTGGGCAGGAACGCTTCTATTAGGACGCCCACCACGGCGACGCCGAACACGATGAGCGTCGGGCAGAGCAGGAAATACTCGACACTGGGGGTAGGAAGGGTCATTATCGCGGTCCTTCAGCTGTCCGGGGTACTTCGCCCGGCTTGGGGCTACCCGCTGGCACGCTCGGCGCGGGATCGTGCTGACCGATGGTGGTCATGGTGTTCTCGATGGCGGGGTTGATCAGATCCAACATCGGCTTGGGATAGATGCCGAGCACGAACAGCAGCGCCAGCAACGGTGCGACGACGAGAAGTTCCCGTGCCCTCAGGTCACCGATGCGTTCGTTTCCACTCGCCACCGGTCCGGTCATGACTCGTTGGTAAAGCCACAACATGTAAACGGCCGACAGCACCAGCGCGCTGACGCCGAACGACGCTGCGAGCCAGTACCGATTGAAAGTGCCTAGGAGCACCAGGAATTCGCTCACGAACGGTGCCAGGCCGGGTAGCGACAGCGTGGCCATGGCCGACACGAGGAATGTGCCGGCCAGGACGGGCGCCACCTTTTGCACACCGCCGTAGTCGGCGATGGCACGGCTGCCGCGGCGTGATATCAGGAAGCCGGCGATCAGGAACACCGCCGCCGTGGACAGGCCGTGGTTGAGCATGTACAGCGTCGACCCGCTCTGCCCCTGGCTCGTCATCACGAAGATGCCCAGGATGATGAACCCGAAGTGCGAGATCGAGGTGTAGGCGATCAGGCGCATGATGTCGGTCTGGCCGATCGCCACGATGGCGCCGTAGATCACCCCAATGACGGCCAGCACGATGATCAGCGGCCGGAAATACGTTGAGGCATCGGGAAACAGCTGCAAGCAGTAACGCAGCATGCCGAAGGTCCCGACCTTGTCCATCACCGCCATCATCAGCACAGCGGTCGCCGGTGTGGCCTCGACCGCGGCGTCAGGCAGCCAGCGGTGGAAGGGCCACAGCGGAGCCTTGATCGCGAACGCGAACATGAAACCCAAGAACAACGCCTTGAATACCGCGGAGTCCGCGCCGTAGCGGCCGGAGGCGACGCCGGCCACGATCTCCCGGAAATCGAATGTGCCCGAACCGTGCTGGGAGGTCACCACATACAGCCCGATCACCGCAGCCAGCATGATCAGCCCGCCGAACAGGTTGTACAGCAAGAACTTCACCGCCGCACGTGACCTACCCGAACCCCCGCCGAAGCCACCGATCAGGAAATACATGGGGATGAGCATGGCCTCGAAGAAGACATAGAACAGCAACACGTCCAGCGCGACCACCGAGATCAGCACCATCGACTCGATGGACAGTGTCAGGGCGACGTAGGCGTGCACGCCGCGAGGACTGCGCCCGCCACGATCTCCGTCATTCCAGCCGGCGACTTGCAGTACCGGAATCAGCACCGCTGTGAGCAACACCAGCACTACCGCGATGCCGTCCACGCCGAGGGAGTAGCCGGCGCCGAAGGCGGGCACCCATGGATGGCTTTCCACGAATTGGTAAGGCGCGCTAGCGGCTTTGAAGCCGACGGCAATCACGATGGCTATCGCCAGCGTCACCACGCCGAAGACCAACCCGGTCCATTTCGCGAGCTGCCGCAGCCCCGGCGGCAGCACAATGACCAGCGCGGAACCGGCCAGCGGGACCAGCCACAGCGCGCTCAGCCACGGAACGTTGTTCACCACAGTTTCACCGCCAGGATCAGCGCGACGACCAGCACCGCGCCGGCCAACATGGACAGCGCGTAGTTGCGGGCGAAGCCGGTTTGCAGTCGCCTCAGGCGATTCGAGGTGGCGCTCACCAGTGCCGCCAGCGCATTGACCGAGCCATCGACACCCCCGTCGTCGACTTCGACAAGCGTCTTGGTCAGATCCGCGCCGGGGCGCATGAACACCTCCTCGTTGATGGCATCGGCGTAGAAGTCGTTGCGCGCGGCCGTCGTCAGCGGCGAGACGGCGAGCGGAGCCACCCTGGGGATGGGCGCGGTGGCATACATCCGATAGGCCACCGCGATACCGATGGCAACGACACCCAGCGCCAGCGCGGTGCTGCCCCAGACCGGGAACGCGTGGGTGACTTCTTCGTGTTTCCCGACCACCGGCTCGAGCCAACGCTGCAGGGTCCCGCGCCAGGCCAGCAAACCCCCGGAGACCGCCGAGCCGACCGCGAGCAGGATCATCGGCCACGTCATCAGGCCCGGCGCCTCATGTGGGTGTATGCCTGGGGTCCAACGCTTCTGGCCAAAGAAGGTCATCAGCATCACCCGCGTCATGTAGAACGCGGTGACACCGGCGCCCAGCAGCGCGGCGCCGCCCAGCACGTAACCCCGGGTGTCGCCGGCTCCGAGCGCAGCCTCGATGATGGCGTCCTTGGAGAAGAAGCCCGCGAACGGCGGCACGCCGATGATCGCCAGATATCCCAGCCCGAAGGTGGCGAAGGTGATCGGCAGCGCGGCGCGCAGACCGCCGTATTGGCGCATGTCCTGTTCTTCGTGCATCGCGTGAATCACCGCGCCGGAGCCGAGGAACAATCCGGCCTTGAAGAAACCGTGGGTGAGCAGATGCATGATCGCGAAGGCGTAACCGGCCGGACCGAGGCCGGCCGCGAGCACCATGTAGCCGATCTGGCTCATGGTCGACGCTGCCAACGCACGCTTGATGTCGTCCTTGGCGCAGCCGATGAACGCCCCGAGCAGCAGCGTGACGGCACCGACGATCACAACGGCCAGTTGCGCATCGGGGGACAGGTTGTAGAGCGGGTTGGACCGCACGATCAGATAGACACCGGCGGTCACCATGGTGGCGGCGTGGATCAGCGCGGACACCGGGGTGGGGCCCTCCATGGCGTCACCCAACCAGGCTTGCAGCGGGACCTGAGCGGACTTGGCGCAGGCACCCAACAACAGCAGCAACCCCATCTCGGTCAGCGCGCCCCGGCCGGCGGCCGGGGCACCGGCGAACACTCCCGCGTAGGACAGCGTGCCGAACGTCGCGAACATCAGGAACATCCCCACCGCAAGCCCAGCGTCACCGACGCGGTTCATCACGAACGCCTTCTTGGCCGCCGTGGCTGCCGACGGCTTGTGGTACCAGAAACCGATCAGCAGGTAGGACGCCAGGCCGACACCTTCCCAGCCGACGTAGAGCACCAGGTAGTTGTCGGCAACCACCAGCAGCAGCATCGACGCCAAGAACAGGTTCAGATAGCCGAAGAATCGGCGCCGGTCGGGGTCCTCGGCCATATAGGCAACCGAATAGATGTGAATCAGCGACCCCACGCCGGTGATCAGCAACACGAAGCACATGGACAGCTGGTCGATCTGCAGCCCGACGTCAACTTGGAGTTGCCCGACCGGGATCCAGGTGAACAGCCTCTGGTGGATGGCGCGGTCGTCGCTGGTTCGGTTCAGCATGTCTGCCAGTAGCGTCGCGCCGACACCGAAGGCCGCCAGCGCGGTGGCACAGCCCAACCAATGCCCCCATGGGTCGGTGCGCCGCCCACCGAACAACAGGATTACGGCACCGGCCAACGGCAGTGCCACCAGTAGCCAGGTGTATTGAGTCATCGTGGCGTTCTTAGCCTTTGAGTAAATTTGCGTCGTCGACCGAAGCCGATTTGCGGGCCCGGAAAATCGTCATGATGATGGCCAGGCCGACCACCACCTCGCACGCGGCGACCACCATCGTGAAGAACGCGATCATCTGCCCGTCCAAGTGGCCGTGCATCCGGGCGAACGTCACGAACGCGAGGTTCACCGCGTTAAGCATCAGCTCAACGCACATGAACATCACGATGGCGTTGCGGCGCAACAGCACACCGGCGGCCCCGATGGTGAACAGCAGCACCGAAAGGTACAGGTAATTAGCCGGATTCATGACGCACCGCCTTTGATGGCCTCGGCCGAGGGAGTCGGCGTGGTTTGCGGGATCTGCGCGCCGTCCGCGCCGCGGCTGCGCAGCACCCGTGACACCGACAGCTCGGAGTACGAACCGTCCGGCAGGAGCGCGGCCACGTCGACGGCGTTATGGCGCGCATAGACACCCGGGTTGGGCAGCGGAGTGGGATGTCCACCGGAGGAGAAGCGCTCCTGCGAGAGTTCCCGCTGCGTCTTGCGGCGCTCGAACCGCTCCCGGTGCGCCAGCACCATCGCCCCGACGGCCGCCGTGATCAGCAGGGCGCTGGTCAGCTCGAACGCCCACAGGTACCGGGAAAAGATAAGTGCGGCCAAGCCTTCCACGTTGCCGTTGGCGTTGGCCGCGGCCAGTCCGACGAAAGTTCCGGTGGCCGTGTTACCGATCCCGGCGATTAGCAGGATGCCGAACCCGATGCCGGCCAGCACCGCGGCCAGGCGCTGTCCGCGCAGCGTCTCTTTGAGGGATTCCGCGGAGTCCACGCCGATCAGCATCAGCACGAACAGAAACAGCATCATCACCGCGCCGGTGTAGACCACCACTTGGACGACGCCCAAGAACAATGCGTCCTGGATCATGTAGAACACCGCCAGGATGATCATCGTCGATGCCAGGAACATGGCCGAGTACACGGCGTTGACCGCGGTCACCACCCCGACCGCCCCGATCAGCGCCAGCGCCGCCAGGATCCAGAAGGTCACCGCCTCGCCGGTGGAGGTGCGGACGAGGGCGTCAGAGCCCGCAGCGGCGGCGAGGACGTGGCCGGCTAGCGGAGTCATCGGGGTTCTCCAACCTTTTCGGTTTCGCGTAACCCCTGGGCGGTCACATTGCCCTGGTAGTAATCCTTGTCGGTGGCACCGGGGGCCCGAGGGTGCGGCGGTGCCGTCATCTCGGGGAGCAGTGGGGCCAGCAGCCGGTCCTTTTCGTAGATCAGGTCGGCGCGATTGTCGTCGGCCATCTCGTAGTTATTGGTCATGGTCAGCGCGCGGGTCGGGCAGGCCTCGATGCACAAGCCGCAGCCGATGCACCGCAGATAGTTGATCTGGTAGACCCGGCCGTAGCGTTCGCCGGGCGAGAACCGTTGTTCTTCGGTGTTGTCCGCGCCCTCGACATAAATGGCGTCCGCCGGGCAGGCCCACGCGCACAACTCGCACCCGATGCATTTCTCCAGCCCGTCGGGGTACCGGTTGAGTTGATGACGGCCGTGATAGCGCGGCGCCACCGGCCCAGGCTTTTCCGGATACTCCTCGGTGACGGTCTTTTTGAACATCGAGCCCAGCGTCACGCCGAATCCTGCCACGGCGTCCAAGAACTTAGCCACGTGCTTTCTCCTTGCTCGCAGCCGCCAGGGACTTCATCGGCAGCGGCGGTATCGGGAATACCGGTGGGGGGCTTTCCGCGCCGGAAATCTGTTTGGCCTCGCGGCGCAGTTGTCGCTCCATCGCGCGCATGTTGGGCGTGCTGAACGGTTTTCGCAACAGCAGCACCAAGATCACGGCCATCACCAGGCTGCTGACCACCAGCACCGGGGTCCAGTGCGCATACCCCTGGTTCTTCGCCGTGCGGATCACCGCCGCGATCAGCACCCACACCAGCGAGGCCGGGATCAGCAATTTCCAGCCCAGCGCCATGAATTGGTCGTAGCGCAGCCGGGGCAGGCTGGCGCGCAGCCAAAAGTAGATGAACAGGAACGTCCACATCTTGGCGGTGAACCAGAGCACCGGCCACCACCCGGTGTTGGCCCCGGCCCACATGTTCAGCGGCCAGGGCGCGTGCCAGCCACCGAAGAACATCGTTGTGGCCAGCGACGAAACCGTCATCATGTTGACGTACTCGGCCAGCATGAACATCGCGAACTTCAGCGACGAGTACTCCGTGTGGAATCCCGCAACCAGCTCACCCTCCGCTTCGGGCAGGTCGAATGGCGCCCTGTTGGTCTCGCCGACCATCGAGATCAGGTAGATCACGAACGACGGCAGCAACAGGAACACGTACCAGACCCGGTCCTGGGCAGCCACGATCTGCGACGTCGACATCGAGCTGGCGTAGAGGAACACCGCCGTGAAGGACAGGCCCATCGCCACCTCGTAGGAGATCACCTGCGCGGTGGAGCGCACCCCGCCCAGCAGCGGGTAGGTCGATCCGGACGCCCAGCCGCCCAGGACGATGCCGTACACCCCGATCGCGGACAACGCCAGGATGAACAGCACCGCGACCGGCATGTCGGTCAGCTGCAAGGGCGTGCGGTGGCCGAACACCGATACCACCGGGCCGAACGGAATGAACGCGAACGCGGTGAACGCGGGAATCACCGAAAAGCATGGCGCGGCAAAGTAGACGAACTTGTCGACGCCGCCCGGCGTGATGCTTTCCTTGAGCGCCAACTTGATTCCGTCGGCCAGGCTTTGCAGGGTGCCCCACGGCCCCACCCGGTTGGGGCCGGGCCGCAGCTGCATCCAGCCGAGAATCTTGCGTTCCAGCAGAATCGCGACCAGCACGTTCAGCATCAGGTACACGAAGATGGCCAGCGCCTTGCCCAGCACCAGCCACCAGGGGTCGTGTCCGAATTCAGCCAAGCCAGTCATGAGGCCACTCCGATTTTCACTGTGCTGCCAAGCGTTACACCGAGTTGCCGGTGCACCGCCGAACCGGGCGAGTTCAACGGCAACCACACCACCCGATCGGGCATGTCGGTGATGATCAGCGGCAGGCTGATCGATCCCCGCGCAGTGCTGACGGTGACCGCGTCGCCGTCGGCCGCGCCGATTTCGGCCGCCGTGTCGGCGGACAGCCGCACCACGGGTTTACGTGCGGTCCCGGCCAGATGGGGTTCACCGTCTTGCAGTCGGCCGTTGTCCAGCAGCATCCGCCAGCCGGTCAACACGGCTTGTCCCTTTTTTGGCCCGTGGCCGGCCTCCGCCGGCGGCGGGCTCGCGATGTCGGGCGCGGTGGCGTACGTGCCGTCCCAGGTGCCCAGCGCGGACAGTTCCGCGCGGGCCGCCTCGGCGGTCGACAACCCCAGGTAGATGCCCATCTCGTCGGCCAGCGCGTCGAGCACCTGGTGGTCGGATTGGCTGGCTTGCTGCGTGGTGCCGCGCAGCGCCGGTTCGAACGGCCGGAACCGGCCCTCCCAGTTGACGAAGGCACCGGCCTTCTGGGTGGTCGGCGCAACCGGAAACACCACGTCTGCGCGTTCGGTGACGGCGCTGTGCCGCAGTTCCAGGCTGACCACGAACCCCGCCGCGTCCAGCGCGGACAACACCGCTTGCGGGTCGGCGAAGTCGTCGGGTTCCACCCCGCCGACCAGCAGGGCGCCCAGCGTCCCGTCGGCAGCGGCCGCCAAGATGCCCTCGGCGTCACGCCCGCTGGCCGACGGCAATTCAGAGACGTGCCACGCCGCGGCCATCTGCGTGCGGGCGGTCTCGTCGTCCAAGGGACGGCCGCCCGGCAACAGCGCGGGCAACGCACCGGCCTCCAGTGCGCCACGCTCGCCGGCCCGGCGCGGCACCCACGCCAGACGGGCGCCGGTGGCGTCGGCGAGCCGGGCGGCGGCGGACAGCGCGCCGGGCACCGTGGCCAGCCGTTCCCCGACCATGATGATCGCGCCGGCGCTGGACAGCAGCTCACCCACCTCACCGCCGGTCAACCCGTCCAGCGCCGCGGTTTCGGCCCCGGGAACCGTTTTGATCAGCCGTCCCGACATCTTCACCAGCGCCCGGGTGGCGAACGGGGCAACCGCATACACCGGTACCCGGTGCTTGCGAGCCGCCTTGCGCAGTCGCAAGAACACGATGGGCGACTCGTCTTCGGGTTCGAACCCGACCAGCAGCACCACCGGCGCCGATTCCAGATCGGCATAGCTGACATCGCGCCGGCCGGCGATGCGTGACTCCAGAAAGTCGGCTTCTTCGGCCGAGCTCGGGCGGGCGCGGAAGTCGATGTCGTTGCTAGCCAGGACGATTCGGGTGAATTTGGAGTAGGCGTAGGCATCTTCCAAGGTGGCCCGGCCGCCGACCAGCACGCCGGTGCACCCGTGGGCGGCGTCGAGGCCGCGAATCGCCGTCGCCATCGCGTGCGACCACGACGCGGGCACCAGTGCGCCACCGGGGCCGCGGATCAGGGGAGTGGTGATCAGGTCCGGCTGGGTGGCGTAGGTGAACGCCCAGCGGCCCTTGTCGCAATTCCACTCCTCGTTGACCTCGGGGTCGTCGCCGGCCAGCCGGCGCAGCACCTTGCCGCGGCGGTGGTCGGTGCGCTGGGCGCACCCGGACGCGCAGTGCTCGCAGACGCTGGGACTGGACACCAGGTCGAACGGGCGGGCCCGGAAACGGTAAGCGGTTCCGGTCAGCGCGCCCACCGGGCAGATCTGCACCGTGTTGCCCGAAAAGTAGGAATCGAACGGTTCATTGGCGTAAATGCCGACCTGCTGCAGGGCGCCCCGCTCCTGCATGTCGATGAAGGGGTCCCCGGCAATCTGCTCGGAGAAGCGCGTGCAACGGGCACACAGGATGCATCGCTCTCGATCCAGCAGTACCTGCGAGGAGATGTTGATCGGCTTGGCGAAGGTGCGCTTGACATCGGTGAAGCGAGAATCGGTGCGGCCGTTGGACATTGCCTGGTTCTGCAGCGGGCATTCGCCGCCCTTGTCGCACATCGGGCAATCCAACGGATGGTTGATCAGCAGCAGTTCCATCACACCGTGCTGGGCTTTGTCGGCGGCTTCGGACGTCAGCTGCGTGCGCACCACCATGTCGTCGGTGGCCACGGTGGTGCACGACGCCATCGGCTTGCGTTGTCCCTCAACCTCAACCAGGCATTGCCGGCACGCGCCGACCGGTTCGAGCAGCGGGTGGTCACAAAAGCGCGGGATCTGGATGCCCAATAACTCGGCCGCGCGGATCACCAATGTGCCCTTGGGCACGCTGATTTCGTTGCCGTCGATGGTCAGCGTCACCATCTCCGGCTGACTCACCTTCTTCTCGGTATCAGCCGCCTGGGTCATGGGCGCCGTCCCCCACAAGTGGGAGGTGCCCCCACTCCCCCGCTAGCGGGTGGTACCCCCACTGCATCGTCGCCGTCGCGGGTCATCGGCGCATCAAGCCTTTCCGTTGGGCATCAGCATGGATTCTCGCGCGTCGAACGGGCATCCGCCGCCTTCGACGTGAGCGACGTACTCGTCCCGGAAGAACTTGATCGAGGACATCACCGGGCTGGCCGCGCCATCGCCCAACGCGCAGAACGACTTTCCCAAAATGGTGTCGGAGATGTCCAACAGTTTGTCGATATCCTCGTTTGTGCCCTTGCCGGTTTCCAGCCGCTCATAGATCTGGTCTAGCCAGAAGGTGCCCTCCCGGCAGGGGGTGCATTTCCCGCACGATTCGTGCTTGTAGAAGTACGTCCAGCGGCGCACGGCACGCACCACGCAGGTGGTCTCGTCGAAGATCTCCAGCGCCTTGGTGCCCAGCATCGAGCCGACCCCGCCCACCCCCTCGTAGTCCAGCGGCACGTCGAGGTGCTCGTCGGTCAGCAGCGGGGTGGACGACCCGCCGGGTGTCCAGAACTTGAGTCGGTGCCCGGCGCGCACCCCGCCGGCGTAGGCGAGCAGCTCGCGCAGCGTGATACCCAGCGGGGCCTCGTACTGGCCGGGGCGGGTGACATGCCCGGACAGCGAATACAGGGTGAAGCCAGGGGATTTCTCGCTGCCCATCGAGCGGAACCACTCGGCGCCGTGCAGGATGATCGACGGCACGCTGGCGATCGTTTCGACATTGTTGATCACCGTGGGGCAGCCGTAGAGCCCGGCCACCGCGGGGAACGGCGGCCGGAGCCGCGGTTGGCCGCGCCGGCCTTCGAGCGAATCGAGCAGCGCGGTTTCCTCACCGCAGATGTAGGCGCCCGCGCCGGCGTGCACCACCAGCTCCAGGTCGAAGCCCGAACCGTTGATGTCGTGGCCCAGGTAACCGGCGGCGTAGGCCTCGGCGACGGCGTTCTGCAGCCGCCGGAGCACCGGCAGCACTTCGCCGCGCACGTAGATGAACGCGTGGCTGGCCCGGATCGCGTAGGCGGCGATGATGACGCCCTCGACGAGTACATGCGGCGTCGCCAGCATCAGCGGAATGTCTTTGCAGGTACCGGGTTCCGATTCGTCGGCATTGACCACCAGATAGTGCGGCTTGGCCGCGGCACCGGTGTCGCCCTGCGGGATGAACGACCACTTCGTCCCGGTCGAGAAGCCGGCACCGCCGCGCCCGCGCAGTCCGGAGTCCTTGACGGTCGCGATCACGTCGTCGGGCGCCATGCTCAGCGCCTTCTTCATCGCCTGATAGCCGTCGTGGCGCCGGTAGGTCTCCAAGGTCCACGACTCGGGGTCGTCCCAGAACCGGCTGATGACCGGCGTCAGCGGCGTGGCCGGTGAACTCGTCATGGTTGGCTCGCTGGGGGAGTCGGCGCCTGCATGCCGTATTCTTGCGCCACCTTCAAGCCGGCCAAGGTGGCCGCACCGGCGCCCCCTTGGCCTTGGTCGGGGCGCTCGTCCGGCAAGCCGGCCAGGATGCGCGACGTTTCCCGGAAAGCACACAGCGGCGCGCCCCGCGTCGGCGGCTGTGGCTTGCCCGAGTGCAGCGAGTCGACGAGTTCGCACGCCGACTCGGGCGTCTGGTTGTCGAAGAACTCCCAGTTGACCATCACCACCGGCGCGTAATCGCAGGCGGCGTTGCACTCGATGTGTTGCAAGGTGACCGAGCCGTCCGCGGTGGTCTCGTCGTTGCCGATGCCCAGATGCCCCTTGAGGGCGTCGAATATGGCGTCGCCGCCCATGATGGCGCACAGCGTGTTGGTGCAGACTCCCACCAGGTAGTCACCGGTGGGTCCGCGCCGATACATCGTGTAGAAGCTCGCCACCGCCGACACCTCGGCCCCGGTCAGTCCCAGCTGTTCACCGCAGAACTCCAGACCCGCCGGGGTCAGGTAGGAGTCCTCGGCCTGCACCAGGTGCAGCAGCGGCAGCAGCGCCGAGCGCTTGCTGGGGTAGCGGGCGATGATCTCCTTGGCGTCGACCTCCAGCCGTGCCCGCACCTCCGGTGAATACGATTGCGGCGCACCGACGACGACGAACGCATTGGGCTCGTCAGGGGGCGGCCCGAGCCGGATGAACACCGGCTGCCCCTGCGGGCCGGTCACCGGTCCACCCCGCCCATGACCGGGTCGATGCTGGCGACCGCGGTGATCAGGTCCGCGACCATGCCGCCCTCGCACATGGCGGCGACCGACTGCAGGTTGGTGAACGACGGATCCCGGTAGTGCACGCGGTAGGGGCGGGTGCCGCCGTCGCTGACCATGTGCACGCCCAGCTCGCCGCGCGGCGACTCCACCGCGGTGTAGACCTGGCCGGGCGGAACCCTGATGCCCTCGGTGACGAGCTTGAAGTGGTGAATCAGAGCCTCCATCGAACTGCCCATGATCTTCGCGATGTGCTCCGGTGAGTTGCCCATCCCGTCCGGGCCCACCTTGAGGTCCGCCGGCCAGGCGATTTTGCGGTCCTCGATCATGATCGGGCCGGGCTGCAGCTTGTCCAGACACTGCTCCACGATCTTCAACGACTCCCACATCTCGTTTACCCGAATCATGTAGCGGCCGTAGGCATCACACGTGTCGGCGGTCATCACGTCGAATTCGTAGTCTTGATATCCGCAGTAGGGTTCGCTCTTGCGCAGGTCGTGGGGCAACCCGGTGGCACGCAGGATCGGTCCGGTGATGCCCAGCGCGATACAACCGGTGAGGTCCAGGTAGCCGATGCCCTCGGTGCGGGCTTTCCAGATGGCATTTTCGTTGAGCAGATCGCCCATTTCGCGCAGCGGCTGGCGTAATTGGTCGAGCGCCTCGGCGATGTCGGTTTTCGCGTTCGGCGGCAAGTCCTGCGCCACGCCCCCCGGCCGGATGTAGGCGCTGTTCATTCGCAACCCGGTAATCTTCTCGAACAAGGTCAAAACGATTTCGCGGCCGCGGAATCCGACGAACATCGGAGTCATGGCGCCCAGCTCCATGCCGCCGGTGGCCAATGCGACCAGATGCGAGGAGATCCGGTTGAGCTCCATCATCATGACCCGGATCACGTTGACCCGCTCGGGTATCTGGTCGGTGATGCCGAGCAGTTTCTCCACGCCGAGGCAGTACGCGGTCTCGTTGAAAAACGGTGACAGGTAGTCCATTCGGGTCACGAAGGTGACACCTTGAGTCCAGTACCGGTACTCGAGGTTCTTTTCGATCCCGGTGTGCAGGTAGCCGATTCCGCAGCGCACCTCGTTCACCGTTTCGCCCTCGATCTCGAGGATCAGTCGCAGCACCCCGTGGGTGGACGGGTGCTGAGGTCCCATGTTGACGACGATCCGCTCGCCCGGGTCCGCGTTGCGTGCGGCGTCGATGATCTGGTCCCAGTCCTGGCCCCCGGCAACCAAGACGGTTTCACCGGCACCGCCATCGTGGTCAGTGATTGTGCTCATCAGTTGTACGCTCTCCGCTCGTCGGGCGGGGGTATCTGCGCTCCCTTGTATTCGACCGGGACGCCGCCGAGGGGATAGTCCTTGCGTTGCGGATGTCCATGCCAGTCGTCGGGCATCTCGATGCGGGTCAGCGATGGGTGTCCGTCGAAGACGATGCCGAAGAAGTCGTAGGTTTCGCGCTCGTGCCAGTCGGTGGTCGGGTAGACCTCGAACAGCGACGGAATGTGCGGATCACTGTCGGGCACAGCCACTTCCAGGCGGATGCGGCGGTTGTGGGTGATGGACTGCAGCGGGTAGACGGCGTGCAGTTCGCGGCCCGTCTCGTGCGGGTAGTGCACCCCGCTGACCCCGAGGCACATCTCGAAGCGCAGTTCCGGTTCGTCGCGGAGACGTCGGGCGACGTGCGACAACTTCTCGCGGCGCACATGAAGGGTCAGCTCGTCGCGATACACCACGACTTTTTCTACCGCGTCCGAGAATTCGACATCGCTGTTTTTCAGTGCCAGGTCCAGGTTGTCGACGACGTCGTCGAAGTAGCCGCCATATGGTCGCGGGCTGCTGCCGGGAAGCATGACTTCCCGCACCAGCCGTCCGTAACCGGACGTGTCCCCCGAACCCCTGGCGCCGAACATGCCGCGGCGAACATCGATGACTTCTTCGTCGGCGCGGCTGGTCGCCTCTTTAGGGTCTTGGTCGGGTGAACTCATCGAAGCAGTCCGCGCATCTCGATCGTGGGCCGCGCCGCCAGCGCCGCCTGCTCCGCCTCGGCGATGGCGGTCTCCCGGTTGACGCCCAGCGGCATCTGTTGAATCTTCTCGTGCAGCTTGAGGATTGCGTACAGCAGCATTTCCGGCCGGGGCGGGCAGCCGGGCAGGTAGATGTCCACCGGGACCACGTGGTCCACCCCTTGCACGATCGCGTAGTTGTTGAACATCCCGCCCGACGATGCGCACACACCCATCGCCAGCACCCACTTCGGCTCGGCCATCTGGTCGTAGATCTGACGCAACACCGGCGCCATTTTCTGGCTGACCCGGCCGGCCACGATCATCAGATCGGCCTGCCGCGGCGTCGCGGAGAACCGCTCCATGCCGAACCGCGCGATGTCGAACCGTGGTCCGGCCGTTGCCATCATCTCGATGGCGCAGCAGGCCAACCCGAACGTCGCCGGCCACAGCGAGTTCTTGCGGACGTAGCCCGCGACCTTCTCGACCGTCGACAGCAGGATCCCACCGGGCAGCTGTTCCTCGAGACCCACGTCCTACCTCAATCCCACGTCAGGCCGCCGCGGCGCCACACATAGGCGTAGGCCACGAAGACCGTGAGCATGAACACCACCATCTCGACCAGTGCGAACGTTCCTAGGGCGTCGAAGGCGACCGCCCAGGGATACAAGAACACGATTTCGATGTCGAAGACGATAAACAGCATTGCGGTCAGGTAATACTTCACCGGGAACCGCTGACCGCTCGCCGCCTCCGGGCCGCTGACCGGACGGTCGGTGGGCTCGATCCCGCATTCGTAAGCCGCCAGCTTGGAGCGGTTGTAACGCCTCGGGCCGACCACGCTCGCGATCGCAACCGATCCGACGGCGAAGGCCGCGGCTATCGCCGCTAGCACCAGGATGGGTATGTAGACGTTCAACTCGCTCCAAGATCTCCTCGTACGGGTCGCCTGTAGCGGCGACCGGGCGGGGGCCGGGCTGCTGTGATGCACCCGGGCTGGGGGCTATCACAGTGACCTCCACAACATAGCGTCGCGAAGACAGGTGTGCTTTGTCGGGGTGGGGGTATCCGTCAAAGTTTTGTGTCGCCGCAAGCCGGCGGTTGGACGGCGCGTGCGGCCGCCGGTGCCGGCAGGGCGGGGCACAGCGCTATCAGCGCAGGTGAGATGCGGTGCGAGGGCTAGCGGGTGGGTGTGCGGAGCAGGCCGAGCACCGTGCGGCCCAGGACGATCGGGTCGATGGGATGCGGCACCGCGGCTTCGGCCCGCGACCAGCTCGCCAGCCACGCGTCGTCCGCGCGGCCGGTGAGCACCACGATCGGTGGGCACGTCGCAAGTTCGTCTTTCAGCTGTTTGGCGATACCCATGCCGCCGGTCGGTGTGGCTTCCCCGTCGAGGATGGCCAGGTCGATACCACCTTCGTCCATCCGCTGGACCACCATCGGGCCGGTCGCCACCTCGACGTAGCTCAACTCGGGCAGGTCCGGATGCAGGTGCTTGCCCAGTGCCCGTATCACTTGTTCGCGAGTTTCGGCGTTGCTGCTGTAGACCAGGATCCGCAGGGCGACGCCGGATTCGGGGCTGGAGTCGGACACGGTGCAGATGGTACTGGTGCCGTCCCGGCTTTACCGGGTTGCCCGCACGAATACGACGTCGGCTGCCGCCGTCGCCGTCGCGCCCACCATGCCGAGCCTGTTCCACCCCAGGTCGAATTGCGACCGGTCGACCTCGGTTTCACCGGTGATCCGGATCGATCCGTCATCGAGTTCGGTGATCGTGACGGGCAGCGGTAGCTGCGCGGTGATGCCCTTGATGGTGAAACTGGCCCGAAGGTCGGCGGCCTTGCCCTGGGTGGGCTGTATCCCGGTGACGACGACGCTGATATCAGGGAACCGCTCGACGTCGAAGAAGTCGGTCGAGCGCAAGTGCTTGTCGCGTTGCCCGATGCCGGTGTTCAGCGAGCCGGCCCGGATGTCGACGTGGCCGAAAACCGCTCCGTTGTTGGTCAATTGGCCGTCGCCGCTGAAGTCGGTGAAGCGGCCCTTGACACTCATCAGGCCCCACATGTTCTTGACCTTGAAGGTGATGGCCGAGCGGTCCGGAATCAGGTTCCATACCCCGGCCATGTCCGGATCGTGCAGCAGTGTTTCCAAAGTCGTCATTTGTCACCTCGTCTGTTGGGGACGCGCCCAAACTAATCGATCAACGGCGCGATCTCGGCCGGATTGAAGTACTCGTCGATCCGCTCGATCAACCCGTTGGTGCCCACCTTGATCACGATGCAGACCCGCATGGAGATCGACTGGCCGGCGTGGCCCGTCGCGTGCAAGATGTGCTGCTGGACGAAGCCGGATACGTCGGAATCACCGCTGAAGAGCTGGCGGTCGAGAATCTGGTAGCGCCGCTGCGTGGTCGCGGTGATGAACCATTCGATAACCCGTAGCGCACCGGCTTTGGCATTGTCGCGGCGAGCGCCGACGCGCCACACGGCGATGTCATCGCTCCACATTCGGTCGACCGCGGCGACGTCGCCCTGCTCGATCGCCGTGAACAGGCGGTCGGCCACCTCGACGACGGTCTGCGCACTGGCTGCGGGCATGGCACTGGCTCCTGAGCTAGTCGATGTCGTATCCCGGGTGAGCAACGGCCAACCGCCGTCTTACCAAGGTGCGCAAGCACGCGGTGACGTCGTTGGCGCGCCCGTCCATCTCGCCGGCCCGGATTGCGGCGGCAAGTTCTTCCTCGTCCGCGAAACCCAAGCCGGCCAGGGCGGTCTGCGATTCCGCCTCGCTTTCATCGAGCAGTTCACGCTCCACGATGCGCAACGCGTTGGCGGCCACCCGGGCGTGGAAGTTGACCTGCCCGCTGGTCGCCGCCCGGACGTCATTCTCCAGGAATTCGGCGACCGCGGCCACGAGTTCGCCTGCCAGCGGGCGTCCGTACGCGCCGATCACGACCGGACCTCCGATTGCCCGCCTCGCCCCCGTGAGCGGGTGGTACCCCCACCTCGCGCCGCTGCGCGGCGCGCATGGTCACCGGGCGCCTCCTCGAGCAGGTCGAGCAGGTCCCACTCGGTCTCGCAGACCCGTCGGCCGATCGTGGCCAGCTCCACAGACCGGTATTGACCGCTCAAATGCCGTTCCGCCTGGTAGCGGCAGATGACACCCCAGCGCAGCGTAGCCAGCACCAGCCACCAGTGAAACGCCACCCGGTCGAGGCTAGTCCTGCTGGCTTGTTCATAGGCCCGCAGGAAGCTTTCGATGCTGCCCAGGCCGCCGGCACCGAGGCCGGCCGGAGCCCCGAACCGCCAGGCCCTGATGCAGAACCAGGCCAAGTCGTCGTATACCTCGCCCAGGTGTACCAGTTCCCAGTCGAGCACGGCGGCAAGGTTGGATCCGTCGACGATGAGATTTCCCATCCGGAAATCCCCGTGCACCAGGACCTCTGCCGACGGCTCGGAATTCGCCGGCCGGTTGGCCTCGAGCCAGCGGAAGGCCCATTCGAAGGTGGCGGTGGTGTCACCGATGGCGTCGAGGCGTTCACGCCACTGTGCGCGTTGGTCCTGGCGGGCCAGCCCGGGAATGTGCGCGTCGGCCCGGTGGATGGCGGCCAGCGCACCCGCGCACTGCCGAAGCAGCTCCGCGCGGGCCGCTTGTCCGCCGGCGGTCTCGAGCTGACGCTGGATGCGCCGGACGATCGTCTCGCCTTTGATCTCGTCGCAGATCAGAAACGGATTGCCCAGCGCGGCGGGCGAATCGTCGGCGATCAAGGTGTGGGGGACCGGTGCGCCGGCGGCGGCAGCAGCCGCCTGGGCGCGGGCCTCCAACTCCATGCCGGCGTGCACGTCGTCGGGCGGGCCGATGCGCAAGATCAGCGATTGGCGTCGCGTCCCCGCGACGGCGTCGAACGCCCACGTGGAGCGGCTGGCGCCGCCGGTCAAGGTGCGCAGGTTCACGATCGTCACGTCGGCCGCGTCCGCGCCCAGCACCGGCGCCAGCACGCCGGGCAGGTTTCTGGCCAAGTCGTCGTGTGTGGTCATTACCCGATCATCTAAGGAGTCCGGCCGAACTTGAAGAGTCGCTGTGCCACTCGCCGGATCTGGATCTCCTCGGCGCCCTCGGTGATCCGGTAGCGACGGTGGTGGCGATAGATGTGCTCGAAAGGCTCGTGACGACTGTACCCGAGGCCGCCGAAGATCTGCATGGCCCGGTCGGCGGCATCACAGACCAGGCGGTTGGCTCGGTAATTCGCCATCGACACCTTGTCGGAAACCTCCATGTGGTGGTTACGGTCCAAATGCCAGGCCGCGTAGAGCACCAGCAGCCGCACCATCTGGGCTTCGGTTTGCAATTCGGCGAGCGGCCATTGCACGGCCTGGTTGACCGACAACGGCTTGCCGAACACCGTGCGTTTGCCCGCGTACTCGGCGGCGCGGTCGATGCAGTATTGCGCCGCACCCAGACTGCTCGCCGCCTGCCGAATCCGGTTCTCGTGCAGGAACGTTTGGGCGACTTCCAGGCCGCGGTCCACCTCACCCAGTACCGCATCGGCGGCTACCCGGACATCGGTCAACTGAACCTCCCCGTGATCGGTCGGCATGTTGAACGTCCACCAGTAGTACGGGACCGTGAACCCGGGCGCATCGGTCGGCACCAGAAACGCGGTGATGCCGTAGGCCTGCCCCTGCTCGCCGGAGGTGCGGGCGAAGACCAGATCGTGGGTGGCGCGGTGGACGCCGGTGTTGAATCGCTTGGCGCCGTTGATAACCCAGCTGTCTTCGTCGGGTTCGGCGCGCGTTTCCAGCCAGGTCGCGTCGGAGCCGTGCTGCGGCTCGGTCAGCCCGAACGCCATGGAGCGTTCACCGGTGATCAGTGCCTGCGACCACAGCCGCCGTTGGTCCTCGGTGCCGAAGCGCTCCATCATGATCACCTGCGGGAAATTCCCGACGATCGAGGACTCGTTCTGCAAGTCGTTGTGCAGGCCAAGCCCCTTGTGCGCCAGATGCTCCCGGATGACCGCCATATCGACGTTGGTGCCGTCACGGCCACCGAGGGCGGCCGGCAGTCCGTAGCGCAGCCAGCCCGCCTTATCGGCTCGCCGGCGCATCTCGGCGAGCAGATCCTCCCACTCGCGCGACGGGATGCCGTCGTTGTCCCAATCGGTGCGGGCATGTTCGCGCCGCTTGTCGAAATACTGGATGTGTTCGCGTTCCAGCGGTTTGATCTCGGCCTCGATGAACTCGTCCATCTCGGCGAGCAGACCCGGAAGATGTTCGGGGAGTGAGAAGTCCACTTTGTCTCCTTACGCGCCGTAGAGGGTTTTCTTCCAGATGGTCGACAGGGTGGTGATGGCGTCCTTGTCGCTGATCTTGATGCCCAGGTTGGAGGGGCCGACGAAGACGGTGGTGAAGTTCTCGAACAGCAGCGCGATGGCCGCCGCGGTGTGTTGCGGGTTGAGCTCGGTTCCGTAACCCTGCTGCTGAGCGCGACGGACGGACGCCGCAACGATGTCTATACCGAACCGGCGGAACTCGTTCTGCACGTGGGCGAACCGCTGTTGGGTGGCCGCCAGCTGCGCCACCGCGATCATGATGCCGATGTTCTGGTTGAACATGTTCCAGTACCCGGTGACCACAGCGGTGAAAAACGCGTCGTCATCGGGCGATTCCGGCAGTTCTACGCTCAATCCGGACGGGGTGACGACATCGTGCAGGAAGGACTCCGCCAGCGCGGCCAGCAGATCCTCCTTGTCGGTGAAGTACCGGTAGAACACCGCCGGTGACTTCCCCGCGGCCGACGTGATGTCGGCCAGCGTGGTCCCGTGAAAGCCCCTTTCGGCGAACAGCTTACGGGCGGCCTGCTCGATGGCCGCCCTGGTCTGGCGGCCTTTGGCGGTCAGGGCGGCCGCTGGCATCAGGTCCGGATCCGGTCGCCGGCACGCAGCAGCGCGCTCGGGAGATCATGGCCGACAACGGATTTCGCGACATCCGCCGCGGCGATGGCGGCCTGCAGGTCGACATTGACGTCGATACCGCTGTCGCGCAGCAGGTACACCAGATCCTCGGTGGCGATGTTGCCGGTGGCGCCCGGCGCGAACGGGCAGCCGCCCAGCCCGCCGGCCGAGGCGTCCAACCGGGTGGCCCCGGCCTCGACCGCGGCATACGCGCTGGCCAGGCCGGCGCCGCGGGTGTTGTGGAAATGCCCGCCCAGCGGCATGTCACCGATCACCGGGTGCAGTTGTGCGATTAGTGAACTCACCCGCCCGGGCGTGGCGGTGCCGATCGTGTCGGCGATGCAGAAGCGGTCGACGCCGCGATCGCGTGCCGCCGTGGCGATGTCGAGTACGTGCGCGGGCGCAGTAGGTCCCTGGAACGGGCAGTCCCATGTGGTGGCGACGATGACCTCCACGCTCACCCCGTCGTCATGCGCGATGGCGACGATCTCGGCGATCTGCTCGGTGGCCTCGGCGCTGCTGCGCCCGACATTGGCTCTGCTGAATGCGTCGCTGGCCGCCACCACGTACTCGATCCAGCGCAACCCCGCCGCGGCGGCGCGCCTGGCTCCGCCTGCGCTGGCCACCAGAGCCGAAAACTCGATGTCGGGGTAATCGTGCAGGTGCGTGGCGAGTTCGGCGGCATCGGCCATCGATGGCACTTTTGAGGGCGATACGAAGGCGGTGGCCTCCACCTCGCGCACCCCGGTTGCGGCGATCGCGGTCAGCAGTTCCAGCTTGGCCGACAACGGAATTGGCTTCTCGATCTGCAGGCCGTCGCGCAGCGCCACCTCGCGAATCTGCACGTGTGTCATAGCACCTCCTCGGCCTTCAACGCGTCGAGTTCCTCGGGCGTCTTGCCCAGCAGCCCGAGGTAGACGTCGTCGTTGTGTTGGCCAGGCCGGGCGGGCCCGGCATTGCGGACCCGGCCCGGCGATTCGGAGAGCACCGGCACGATGCCGGGCCCCAGCACGTTGCGCTGCAGCCGCTCGTCGTAGTGCTCGACCAGCATGCCGCGGGCCAGTAGTTGGGGGTCGTTGACTACTTCGGCGACCGTGTTGATCGGTCCGGCGATCACCCCTGCAGCGGAAAGGATTTCGATGATCACGCCGGGCTGGCGTTCGGCGGCCCAGGCACCGATGATCTTGTCGAGTTCGTCTTGGTTGCGGCCGCGTGCGCCGTGGGTGGCGAATCGGTCGTCGCCGGCCAGTTCCGGGCGGCCCATCGCCGCGCATAGGCGGCCGAAAACGGTGTCTTGGTTGGCGGCGATCACCACCCATGAGCCATCGGCGGTGCGGTAGATGTTGGACGGCGCGATGCCCTCCAGCCGGGTGCCCGACGGGCCGCGCACCACACCGCCGACGTCGTAGTCGGCGATCGTGGATTCCTGCACGGCCAAGCACGATTCGGTCAGCGCGACGTCCACCACCTGACCGCGCCCGGTGACCGTGCGCCGGAACAGCGCGGCCAGCGCGCCCTGGGCGCCGAACATGCCGGCCAGGGTGTCACCGAGCGAGAGCGCCAGCCGCGGGGGCGGTCCGCCCGGAAAACCGTTGAGGTGTCGCAGCCCGCTGGCCGCCTCGGCCACCGAGGCATAACCGGCCTTGTGCGCGTCGGGTCCGGTCTGCCCGTAACCGGATACCCGGACCAGCACGATGCCCGGGTTGCGGGCACTGAGCACGTCGTAGCCGAGGTTCCATTTCTCCAGGGTGCCGGGACGGAAGTTCTCCACCACGATGTCGGATTTCTCGATCAGATCCAGAAATAGTTCGCGGCCGCGTGGCTTGCGCAGGTCGAGGGTGATCGCCCGCTTGTTGCGTGCGTGCACGGTCCAGAAGACGTGGTACCCGTCCAGCTCGGCCTGGCCCCAGGTGCGCAACGGGTCCGGCGCGCCCGGGGGTTCCACCTTGATCACGTCGGCGCCCATGTCGCCGAGCAGGCGCCCGGCGAACGGCCCGGCGATCAAGGTACCCAGTTCGAGCACCCGGATGCCGTCCAGCGGGCCGGCGCGGTTCATCCCTCGCTCGCGAAACCGTGGCGGGTCAGCCAGTCGGTGACGATCTCGACCGCCGCTCGCAGCTTGTCGCGCTGCTCAGGGCCCGCGTAATAGTGTGTGGCGCCGGTGATTTCGTACATCTCCTTGTCGTGGTGCCCGATCGCATTGAAGAGCCGTCGGGTGTGGCTGGGCGTGCAGGCGTCGTCGGCCAGATTACCGATCACCAGCGCCGGGATCGCGATATCGGCGCCGCAGGCCACCCCGTCGCCGCGGGCGTCGTCGTAGCTCCATTGCGAGAGCCAGCCGCGCAGTGTGCAGAAGCGGGCCAACCCCACCGGGCTCATGTTCACCACCCGAGGATCACCCAGGTAGCACGTTCCCGGGGTGCGTTCGTTGGGATCGACGGTCGGATCCAGCCAGCGCGGGTCGGCCATGGTGCCGTGCACGACGAATCCGAACTCATCGTCGGGACGCCCGGCGGCGTTCAATGCGGCGAGCTTGCCTTTGACCCACGCGGTGATGCGGCGGTTGCGGTCGATCTGGGCGGCCCGGTAGGTGGCCAGGAATTTTTGGCTGTAGGGCGGCTGGTTGGGGTTGTCGGGGTGGTAGAGATCCAGTTCGGGATCGCGCTTGGTCGGGTCGGATTCGTCGAGGATCGATGCGTCCAGCCACTCGGTGAGCGTGCCGTGCCGGCTGATGTGCGCTGCGAGCAGCATGATGCCGTCGGCGGCGGGCAGCTCCAGTGCGGTCAGGTCGGGACCGTCGCCGGACGGGCTCGAGGTGATAGTCGCGTGCTGAGCTTGTTGCTGGTAGAACACCGACATTGAGCCCCCGCCGCTCCATCCGGCGAGCACCACCTTTTGGTAGCCGAGTCGTTTCTTGGCGTCTTTGATGCACTCGCCGAGATCTTCGACCACCTTCTCCATCAGCAGCGCCGAGTCGGTGCCGCGAAACCGGCTGTTGCAGTAAATGACGTGGTGACCGGCCCGGGCCAACGCGCTCGTCATCGGCAGGTACGCGCCGCCGCCGATCGGATGCATGAACACCAGCACGGTGTCCGACGGCTTGTCCGGTTTCAGCAGATAGCTTTCCAGCACGGTGATCTCGGCCAGGCCGCCGTAAACGTCGCGGACTCCTGAATTGTTCTGGAAGGCAACGAGATAGGGGATGCGCTCGTAGTCGTGCTTCACGAGTGCTGTCCCAGGTCGTGTGCCAGCACCTCGGCCGACGGAGTCAGCCGCCGGCGGGTGTCGACCCCGATCACCTGCCAGTCAACGCGGGAGTACTCGTCGAATTTGCGGCGCGCCCGTTCCCGCGCCTTTTCCGGTGCGCCGTGGTGAACCCCTTGCGGCGCATGCGAAATCAAACCGGGCGGCATCGGAATGCCGTAGAGCGAACCCCCGTGGAAAAAGGCGATCTCGTCGTAGTCGACGTTGCGGTGATACCACGGTGTGCGCTCGGTGCCCGCGACCCCTTCGGCGGGCTTGGGCAGGAAGTTCATCACGTAGACGCCGGTGGCCTGCATGAACAGGTGCACCGTCGGCGGCAGGTGGACACTGTCGGAGGTGACGACGTTGTAGTCGGCGATGTTGAACGTGAACGCGAAATTGTCGCCCCGCCAGCCTTCGACGTCGAGCGGATTGTGTTGGTAGAACAGCGTTGTCGGGCCGCCCTCATGCACCAGCCGGACCTCGTACTCGTCGCGCCCGTCATCGGTGGTCGGGGCCGGTTCGGGGATGGTGACCTGCGACGGGTCGAACGGGAAGTGGCGGCCCAGTACGCCGGGTGGCGGTACCCGGAATTCGTCACCGGCCTCGATCATCAGCAGCGTGGTCTCGGCGGCCGGCGCCTGTCGCCAGGTGCACGCCTTGGGAATGTAGAGCCAGTCGCCCTCGGAGTAGCGCAGCGGCCCGAACTCGGTTTCCACCAGGCCGGCGCCTCGGTGCACAAAGCAGAGTAGATCGCCGTCGACATGGCGGCTGTAGAAGGGCATCGGCAGGTGGCGACGGCTCAACAGAATTCGGCAGTCGGCGTTGCTGAACAATAGCAGTGGCCCGCCGTTGGTGTCGGTGGCGTCGCTGGGCTTGAGCTCGCCGGCCAATACGTCGATGGGCCGCAGCGGGCCGACCGACCGGTACGCGGTGGGGTCGTTCCGGCGGTAGAGGTTTGCGGTGCGGCCGGTGAATCCGCCTCGGCCGAGTTCGTCGTCCTTGAGTCCGTCGAGGTCGGCGTGCAGGCGGCGCGGTGTTCTGCCTTTTCGCAGGTGCACGAAGGATTCCATGATGACTCCCGGGCTGCGGCGGCCGATGAAACTGAAAGTGACATTACTTTTCGTTCCAGGCCGGCACAAGCAGCGGCTGGGACCCGCGCGAAAGGGCCGTCAGTCGCGGACCCGAAGCACGACCTTTCCTTTGGCGGTGCGATTCTCCAACGACGCGACGGCGGCCGCCGCTTCTTCGAGCGGGTAGACCACCGGCTCCGGCGGGGTCAGCGCACCGGAGGTGAGCAGTCGCTCCAGCCCGGCCCACTGCTCGGCCAGCGCGCCCGGGTGCGTCGCGGTCCATGCGCCCCAACCCACACCGACCACGTCGATGTTGTTGAGCAGCAACCGGTTTACCTTCACGGTAGGAATCTCACCACCGGTGAACCCGACCACCAGCAGCCGCCCACCCGGGGCCAGCGAACGCAGCGAATCGGTGAACCGGTCGCCGCCGACCGGGTCGACGACGATGTCGACGCCCCGCCCGCTGGTCAGCCCCTTGACCGCATCCTTGAACCCCTCGGCCGGCACCACGTCGGTGGCGCCGGCCGCGGTGGCGATCTGAGCCTTCTCCTCGGTACTGACCACCGCGATGGTGCGTGATGCCCCCAGCGCGGACGCCAGCCGCAGCGCCGACGTGCCGATGCCGCCCGCCGCGCCGTGCACCAGCATCGACTCGCCGTAAGCCAGCCGGCCACGCACGGTGAGCGCGAAGTACACGGTCAGGTCATTGAACAGCAGGCCCGCGCCCGCCTCGAAGCTCACGTTGTCCGGCAGCTTGAACGCCCGGTCGGTGGACAGGACCGCGACGTCGGCCATGCCGCCGGTGAGCATCGTGAGGCCTACCACTCGATCACCGGGCTGCACGGGAGCGTTGTCCGGTGCCGAGCGGACCACCCCGGCGATCTCGGCCCCCAGCACGAACGGCGGGTCCGGACGGTACTGGTATAGGCCGCGGGTGAGCAGTGCATCGGGGAATGCCACTCCGGCGGCGTGCACCTCGACGACCACGCCGTCACCCGATGGTTCGGCTACCTCGGCCACCTCGATCGCGTCCGGACCGTCTAGCCGAGTTACCTGTGCAGCGCGCATGGTCGGACAGCCTACTGCCGGTTCAGAACCCTTCAGCCACGCGCACCACCGCACGGCCGGAGAACTTGCCGGCACGGACTTGGTCAAGTACGTCAACGACGTCTTTGACGTCGACGTCGCTGGTGAGTGCCTTGAGATGGCGCGGCCGCAACGAATCGCCCAGCAGCGCCCACAATTTCCGGCGCGGGCCGATCGGCATCAGCACCGAATCCATGCCGAGCAGCGCGACGCCGCGCAGAATGAACGGCATCACCGTGGTGTGCAGCGCAGCACCTCCGGTCAGCCCGCTGGCGGCGACCGCTCCGCCGTAATCGATGGCGCTCAATACGTCGGCCAGCGTCGCCCCGCCCACACAGTCCACCGCGCCCGCCCAGCGAGCCTTGGCCAGCGGTCGCGGCTCGGCGTCAGGATCTTCGGGCAGCCGACCGATAACCTCTGCGGCGCCAAGCTCTTTCAGCAACTCTGCCGCCTTCTCCTTGCCGGTCGAGGCCACCACCCGATAGCCCGCGGCTGCCAACAGGTCCACGCTGACCGAACCGACACCGCCGGAGGCGCCGGTGACGACGACCGATCCGTCGCCGGGCTGGATGCCCCAGTTCATCAGCGCCTGCACGCTCATCGCCGCGGTGAATCCCGCGGTGCCGATCGCGGCACCCGCGTGCGGGCTCAACGCGCCGAGTGCCACCACCTGGTCGGCCGGCAGCCGCGCGTATTCGGCATAGCCGCCGTGGTGGCCTGTGCCGATCTGGTACCCATGGGCCAGCACCGCGTCGCCGACGGCGAAGTCCGGTGACTGCGACTCGACCACCTCACCGGTCAAGTCGATGCCCGGCACCACCGGATAGTTGCGCACCACCCCGCCGCCCGGGGTCACCGCCAGCGCGTCCTTGAAGTTGACACTCGAATACAAGACCCGGATGGTGACCTCGCCGGGCGGCAAATCCGCGCGGCTCAGTGTCTCGACCGACGTGGTGACGCGGTCACCGTCTTGGCGTGCGACAAGCGCATGAAACGTATCCATGTCTCGACGCTAACCTGACCGGCTCGGGCGCTTTGCACTCGCCCGGTGCCGATGGGCTACCAGGCGCCAGCGCAGTCGATCAAAACGCGTAGGGCCCGAATCGTCCCCATGCGACCACGGCAGCCATGACCGCCAGCACCACGTTGACGGCGACATTCGCGAACTCGCCGCGCCGGGCATGGACGACGATCGCGCCGATCATGGTGACGGCGAGTGCGCTGGCTGCGATCGGTGTCAGGATCGGGGCGATGTGGACCAATGGCGGCACGATCAGCCCGATGGCACCGAGCAGTTCGGCGACCCCGAGCGGCTTGGGGAGCCAGGCGGGAACGTCGTATACCCAGCCGCCAAGGGTCTTCGCGAGTTGGTCGCGCGGCGCAATCAGCTTGACCGCTCCCGCGCCGGCGAAGACCACGGCCAGCACGATCTGCAGTATCCATAGCACGGTGTTCATGGCTGTTCGATTCTCCGATGGTGGCGGTGCTGTTCATCCGATGATTTCGGCCATCGCCGTGGCGGGGCGCATGCCGCGCACGCGGGCGATGATGCGCACGGCGTCGCTGGCGTCGGTGCCGCTCCACGCGATGTGCAGATCGGGGCGGATCAATACCAGGCGGTGCTGGTAGAGCCCGGCCAGTGCCGGATCGGTGAGCCGCAGATGTTCGATGGGAAGCCCGACCTGGGCGGCCTCGCTCAGCAGCCCGCATGACTGGCGCTTGTCGTGAAGCGCGTCGACCAGCGTGAAGGCGGGGCCGAAGCGGTCGAACAGCGTGTCCTGCTCTCCCAGCACGATGTTGGGGGCGCGGTGACCGGGCCGCAGCGTGGGGACAAAGTGTCGAGGATCCCACGGCGGGGCTGGGCTGCCGTCGGGGACCACGACCGGCGACGTGTCGTAGCGCACGTCGAGTTCGATACCGAGGCTGAGGTTTTCGGCGTCGTGGGTGGCGAGGAACTCTGCTACCTGTTCGCGGTGTGCCCGCCCGGCAGCGCTATCTTCGTCGAAGAGTTTCGGGTCGACCATGCCGCGGTATTGCAGATGCACCATGGCGTGTTCAACACAAGCGTTGCGATTGCGGTCGGCGATCGGGCGTCGTTCGGCCTGGTAACTGTCCAGCAACTGCGGTCCTCCCCAACCGTCAAAGGCCGCAGCGATTTTCCATCCGAGGTTGGCGGCATCGCCGAGCCCGGTGTTCATGCCGTAGCCGCCGAGCGGGATCATGGTGTGCACCGCGTCGCCGGCCAGCAGAATCCGGCCCTGGCCGTAGGATTCGGCCACCATCGCGCTGGGCCGCCACACGCTCGAGGTGATGATTTCGTTGATGGCGATTGGCCGGCCTAGGGCACGGGCCACGAACTCCCGCGGATCGCCGATCGGATCGGGGTCGCGGGCCTGGGCGCCCAGATCTTGGTGCAGCGTCCAGGTGTCTACTTCGTTCTGGGCGATCAGCGCCCCGCCGGTGGAGGTGAACAGATGCCAGAACTGGCCCTGGGCATGAAGATTCGCCAAATCGGTGGAGCGGAAGTGCACCAGGCCGAAACTGGCGAAGTCCTTCAGCCCCTGCATTTCGATGCCCAGTTCGCTGCGGACCCGGCTGGAGGCGCCGTCGCAGCCGATGAGGTAATCGGCGTGCACGGTCAGGATGGCGCCGGCGCGGTCGACCAGTTGGGCGATCACCATGTCGCCCGTTTGGCGGCAGCTTTCCAGTCGCCAGCCCTGCCGGACGCCGACCAGCGGGTCGCGCTGAGCGCGTCGCATCATCATCGCCTCGAAGATCGCCTGCGAGCAGCGTTGCCAGGGTTGGCCCGGCAGGCTGCCATCGGCGGTCGCGGTGATGATGGCGCGTTGTTCGTCGACTGACGGCAGCCGCCAGCGGCCGTGCACCGGCCCGTTGAGCGAAGCGGCGAAGATGACGTCGAAGGAGTACTCGGCGGGCACGCCGAGAGCCCGTAGTTCGGCGTCCGCACCCAGGCGTCGCAACAGTTCCATGCTGGCGCCGTTGGTGATGTCCATCTTCGGGAACAGCGTGGTGTACTCATTGCGCTCGGCCACCAGACTGGGGACCCCATGGCGGGACAGCTCGGCCGCCAGCACCAGGCCGGTGGGTCCCCCTCCTGCGATCAGGACGGGGACACGCAGCGGTTGGCTCATTGCGATCACTCCTGGCGCTCCGCGTCTGTGGGTTACCAACCTAGGTCATAAATTGCTGAGCGTCAAATTATAAATTGACGACTGCCATGGCATGATCGATCCATGTCAACCAAGCTCGAGCGGGCGCGTGGCCGTCCCAAGGCGTCGGACGCGATGCCCGTCGAAGAGATCCTCGACAAGGCGTTGACGATGTTCGCCACCGTCGGGTACGACGGCATGTCGCTGCGGACCCTGAACCGCGACCTAGGGGTCAGTCACAACCTGATCTATCAGCGCTTCGGCACCAAAGACCAGCTGTGGCGGGCGGCGGTCGACTTCGGCTTCGGCCGTCTGATGCGCCACCTGCAGGGCCTGTTCGACCCGACCGTCAGCGAACCGCTCGAGCAACTGCGGCTGGCGGTGCATCGATTTGTGGTCTACTCGGCCGAGCATCCCGAGCTGGTCGCGTTGATGAACATCGAGGGCCGCCAGGACAGCGACCGTCTGAGCTATGTTTACGAGACCTACATCGAACCCATGCTTGCCGATGTCGGCCGGCTGCTCGACCACCTGGCCGACGAAGGGCTGATCCGCCGAATCCCGTTGCGCAGCTTCCATTTTCTGCTGGCCCACGGCGCCACCGCGCCGCATGCGCTGGTGCCGCTGGCGACGAAGTTCGACGCCGCTTCGCCGTTCGAGCCGGCCGCGATCGAGGAGCATGCGCACCTGGTGTCAACCCTTTTGGTGCAGGGCCTGCGGCTGCCGCCGAGTGGGGGCGAATAGTCACCCAGGGCCGCTACTTGAGCTCGGACGACGACAGGCCCAGCAGCCGGCGGGCGACCACCAGCTGCTGGATCTGCTGGGTGCCTTCGAAGATGTCCAGGATCTTGGAGTCGCGCGCCCACTTCTCCAGCAGCGACTGCTCGGAATAGCCTGCGGTGCCAGCTAATTCGACCGTCTTGAGGGTGACATCGCTGGCCATTCGGCCGGCCTTGGCTTTACTCATGGAGGCCTCTTTGGAGTTGGGGATCTTGTTGTCCGCCTGCCAGGCCGCGCGCAGCGCCAGCAGGTAGGCGGCCTCCCAGTCGGCTTCCATTCGCAGGAACTCCGCCGCGGCGGCGCTCTGGGCATGCGACGGTCGGTCGTAGCAGATGTCTACCCCGGCTTCGGTGAGGATCTTGCGGATCTCCTCCAGCGCGGCCCGGCCGACACCGATGGCCATGGCCGCTACGATCGGCCGGGTGTTGTCGAACGTCTCCATCACGCCCGAAAACCCTTTGCCCTCTTCGATTTCGGGGTTGCCGAGTAGATTCTCCTTCGGGATGCGGACGTTGTCGAACCGGATCGCCGCGGTGTCCGAACCCTTGATGCCGAGCTTGCGCTCCAGCCGCTCGACCGTGACGCCGGGGTGCTCGCGCGGAACGATGAACGACTTGATGGCCGCCCGGCCCCGCGACTTGTCCAGGGTGGCCCACACCACGATGTGGGTGGCGCGCGAACCGGCGGTGACGTAGATTTTTTCGCCCTTGATGACGTACTCGTCGCCATCTAGTTTGGCGGTGGTCGACACCGCCGCCGAGTCTGAGCCGAAGCCCGGTTCGGTGATGGCCATCGCCGCCCACACCTTGCCTAGCCGCTGCAGCTGTTCGTCGGTGGCGACGGCGGAGATTGCCGCGTTGCCCAGCCCCTGATACGGGACCGACAGCATCATGGCGACGTCGCCCCAGCTGGCCTCCAGGCTCTGCAGCAGCGCCGCCATGTTGGCGCCGTTGTGGTTCTTGTCCCGGTCTTCGTCTTCGTCACGCAGCGCTTCGGCCCCGGCGAATTCAACGGACTCCGAGGCTCCCTCGAACAGGTTGATCAGCGTGTCGAGTTCGACCGGATAGGCGTGTTCCTTCAGGTCGTACTTGCGGGCGATCGGCCGCATCATCTCCGCGGCACCTTGATGGGTTTTGACGACCACCGCTTGCAGCTTGCGGGGCAGTTCCAAATTGATTGCCACGATCCGACTTTCAGCTCGTCTTCGATAACGACTTAGATAACGACAACGCCCTCGGCGACACCGATGGCCCGCAGGTCGCGATACCAGCGCTCGACCGGGTGTTCTTTCGTGTAGCCGTGGCCACCCAGCAGTTGGACGCCGTCCAGGCCGATTTGCATGCCCTTGTCGGTGCCGAGCCGCTTGGCCAGGGCGCCTTCGCGGGTGAAGGGCAGGCCCTGTTCGGCACGGGCCGCGCCGCGCCAGGTGATCAGCCGCAGCCCGTCGAGCTCGATGGCGATGTTGGCGCACATGAACGCGACGGCCTGGCGACGAGCGATCGGCTCGCCGAAGGCCTCGCGTTCTTTCACGTACGGCACGACGTAGTCGAGCACCGCGTGCGAGGTGCCGACCGCCAGCGCCGCCCAGCCCAGCCGAGCCAGCGCGATCGCCTCCGAGTAGTCGTCGCGCGACGCTTGGTCTTCGCCCAACCGGGCACTCAACGGGATTGACACACCGGACAATTCGACCTGGCCCAGGGCCGCCGCGCGGATGCCCATGCTCGGATCCGCCTTGACGGTCAGGCCTTTGGTGGACGACTCGACGATGAACAGTGCCGGCTTGCCGTCCAGCTGGGCGCCGACGATGAACAGCTCTGCGTCGGCCGCCGCCGGGACCAATGACTTCACGCCGTCGAGGCGATATCCGCTGGGAGTGCGCACCGCGGTGGTCTTCAGCCGGGTGGGATCGAACAGCGGCTGCGGCTCGGCGATGGCTACACAGGCTTGCGGGACGTTCTCGCCCGCGAACTCCGGCAGGTAAGTGGCCTGCTGGTCGGCGCTGCCCCAGTGCGTCAGCGCCGCCGCCATGCCTCCGGGAGCCAAAATCGGCAGCGCCAGACCCATATCGCCGTAGGCCAACGCCTCGGCCGCCAGCACGTTGGTGACGCTGGAGCGATGCGCGGCGATGCCGTCGAAGTCCTCGGGAATATTGATCGTGGTGATGCCCAACTCGGCCGCCTTGGCGATCAGGTCAGGCGGATAGGTGGCCGCCTCGTCGGCATCGTGTGCGGCGGGGCGCAGCACTTCTGCGGCGAACTCATCGAGGGTCTCGATGATCATCTTCTGGTCGTCGTCGGGCGTCAGATCGAAGTAGTCCTTGCCGCTCGACTTGAGCCGGGTTGGCCCACCGCGCAGATTGTGGATCCGCTTGAACTGCCGGGAACTGGCGCCGGCGGTGGAGAAGACGGCCTTGGTGCCGTAGCGCAGGCCCCGGTTCAGCGGATCGCGCAGGTGGTATTTGTCCAGGAACTCCTGACCCACCAGCGGGGTGAGCAGCGCCAGGGCGACGTCGATGGCCGTACGTTTGTGCGGTTGCAACCCGACCCCGGTCGTCTTGCGATTGCGCCGCTTAGCGCGTGAACGGGAAGTTTTGGAAGTCTGTTCTGAACCGGAAAGAGTATCGGTCATTTTCAGCAGCCTCGATCGTTGGGGCGATGCGGATAAGCCTATCTTACTCCGGAGTAAGATCACCGAGAACAGTTGTAACTAATTCACAGCGCCCGCAGGCTGCCGAGTACCTCGTCGTGTAGCAAGCCGTTCGTCGCGACGGCGCTGCCGCGGTGCGGTCCCGCGATGCCGTCCAGGCCCGTCAGCGTCCCGCCGGCTTCACGCACCAAGATGTCGAGGGCCGCGAGATCCCACACCGACACCTCGGGTTCGGCGGCGATGTCGACCGCCCCTTCGGCCACCAGGCAGTAGGAGAGAAAGTCGCCGAAGGCGCGTACCCGCCACACCGCGTCGGTCAGCGTGATGAAGCGTTCCCGCAAACCCCGCTGCGCCCATCCGGACAGGCTGGAGAACGAAAGGCTGGCCGAATCCAGTTGTGCCACAGAGGAAACCGAGAGCCGGCGCGGAGTGTCGCCGTCGACCGCGCCGAAGGCGCCCTGGCCAGCAGCGGCCCACCATCGCCGCCGCAGCGCTGGTGCGCTGACGGCCCCCACCACGGGGACACCATCGTCGAGCAGTGCGATCAAACTGGCCCATACCGGCACTCCGCGCACGAAGTTCTTGGTGCCGTCGATGGGGTCGATGATCCACTGCCGTCCGGTGTGGCTGGTGGTTCCGCCGAATTCTTCGCCGAGGACGTCCTCGCCGGGTCGCTCGCTTGCGAGCATTTCCCGCAGCTCAAGTTCGACCGCGCGGTCGGCGTCGGTTACCGGGGTCAGGTCCGGTTTGGTATCGATGCGCAGGTCCAGCGCGCCGAACCGGGCGGAAGACAGCGTGTCTGCGCGGTCGGCCAGCCGCAGCGCCAGCGTCAGATCGTCCTGACTCATGTCAGCAGTCCTATCACGGCCCTACTATGGCGACGTGTGGGAATTCGGGGTGCTGCTCCTGTTGGTGGCCGTTTTGGCTGTGTTCCTCGCCCAGCGGTTCATTCGTCGCGGTCCCCGCGGTGAGCTGCAGAGCGGCACGCTGCTGGTGACCGGGGTCAGCCCGCGACCGGACGCGACCGGTGAGCAATTCGTCACCATCGCCGGCGTGATCAACGGGCCCACCGTCAACGAGCACGCCGTGTATCAGCGCATGGCGGTCGACGTCGGCCAATGGCCGACAATCGGCCAGCTG
>DATJQO010000020.1:0-6696 GCA_035505695.1 Mycobacterium sp. | reverse complement strand
GTACCCCACCGGCATCAACTACACCGCCAAAGACGTTGATGCCCTGCCGATCACACGCCACGACTTCCACGGCGAGTGGAACTACACCGTGTATCCGACACGCCCGAAAACCACCTAGATTATTTTGTCGCGCGTGCTAAGAGGAGAACCGAGACGATGTCGTTGGAGGAGCACAAGCGCCGTGAGCGGGCCCAAGCGATTGGGTTGTTCCGCTATCAGTTGATCTGCCCGGTCCTGGAGGAGGGGTTGTCGACCAAGCAGCGCGGCAAACTGGTCCGCCAGATCGCCGCCGGCGCCCATAGCGACCCGTTCGGCAACACCGTCGCCATCTCGCGGGGCACGCTGGACCGTTGGATCCGGCGCTACCGCTCCGGCGGTTTCGAGGCGCTGGTTCCTGCGCCACGGATGCTCTCGGCCCGCACCGACGCCCAGGCGTTGGAGCTGGCGGCCTCACTCAAGCGGGAAAACCCCACCCGCACGGTGGCGCAGGTGGCCCGCATCCTGCGCACCGCCACCGGGTGGGCACCCTCAGAGTCGACCCTGCTACGCCACTTCCACCGGTGCGAGCTGATGGGCCCGACCAGCGGGGAGGTCTCGGCGGTGTTCGGCCGGTTCGAAGCCGAATACCCCAACGAGCTGTGGGTCGGCGACGCCCTGCACGGACCGCGGGTCGGTGACCGCAAGACCTACCTGTTCGGCTTCTTGGATGATCATTCCCGGCTATTGGTGGGTTACCGGTTCGGGTTCTCCGAAGACACCGTGCGGCTGGCCGCCGCGTTACGCCCGGCATTGGCCGCCCGCGGTGTCCCGGCCGGGATTTACGTGGACAACGGTAGTGCGTTCGTCGATGCGTGGTTGTTGCGAGCCTGCGCGAAACTCGGTGTGCGCCTGGTGCATTCGCAGCCAGGCCGCCCGCAAGGACGGGGCAAGGTCGAGAGATTTTTCCGCACCGTGCGCGAACAGTTCCTCGTCGAGGTCACCGACACCACCAGCGAAGATCTGACCGCCGCCGGGGTTGACCACACAGGTGCGTTGTTGGAGCTCAATCGGCTGTTTATGGCCTGGGTGGAGACTGAATATCACCGCCGCACCCACAGCGAGACCGGTCAATCCCCGCTGGCCCGCTGGGACGCCGGCTTCGACCGGCTGGGTCGCACTCCGGCCATGCCGACCGCTGACCAGCTGACCGAGGCGTTCTTATGGTCGGAATACCGGGTGGTGACCAAGACGGCCACCGTGAGCTTGCACGCCAACACCTACCAAGTCGACACCAGTCTGGTCGGGCGGAAAGTCGAGCTGGTGTTCTGCCCGTTCGACCTAGAAACCATCGAGGTCCGCTACCACGACAAATCCTTCGGCAAAGCGGTGCCGCACACCATCTCCCGCCACGCCCACCCCAAAGCCAAACCGGAAACACCCGCACCCGAGCCGCCGCCGGCAACCGGGATCGACTACCTGACGCTGACCGCCGCCGCCCATCATGAGCAGCTACAGCGTGACGAACGCATCGGCTATCACGCCCTCTACGGCGCCGACGACCAGATTCCCGGCCAACTGTCCATCGACGACGTCACCGACATCGACGATGCCGGTGAGGTGAGCGCATGAGTATCCAACGGCTGCAATCACACTGGGGATTTAGCCGGATGCCGTTCGGCCGCGACCTGGCCCCGTCCATGCTGCACCGCCACACCGGCCACGGCGAAGCCCTCGCCCGCATCGGCTGGTGTGTGGACCAGCACGCGATCGGGGTAATCACCGGCGAAGTCGGCGCCGGCAAAACCGTCGCCGTTCGCGCGGCCACCGCCGCACTGGACCCATCCCGGCACGTGTTCATCTACCTAGCCAACCCCACCATCGGGGTGCGCGGCATGCTCACCCACATCACGGCCACCCTCGGACACACCCCGGCGTATCACACCGCCACCCTGGCACCCCAGGCCGCCGCGGCACTGGCCAGCGAACACGCCGAACGAGGCCGCAGCCCCGTGCTGGTAGTCGACGAAGCCCACCTGCTGGACAACCACCAACTCGAAGCGATCCGCCTGCTGACCAACCACGACATGGATTCCGGATCCCCATTCGCGGTCATCCTGGTCGGCCAGCCCAGCCTACGCCACCGCCTGCGGCTCGGTGTCCTGGCCGCACTCGATCAGCGCATCGCCGTGCGCTACACCATCGCCGGGATGAGCAGCGACGAGACCGCCCACTACATCGGGCATCACTGCAAAATCGCCGGCCGAACAGACACCCTGTTCTCCGACGATGCGATCGGGCTGATCCACAACGCCTCCCGAGGTCACCCCCGCGCGGTCAACAACCTGGCCCTACACGCCCTGACCGCTGCCTTCGCCGCCAGCCACGCCATCGTCGACGAGAAGGCCACCCGGATCGCTATCGCTGAAACCGCCACGGATTGAAGCGAACTGGCATCAACTCAACCAAGACCGCGCCAGCGTGGCGACAACCCCGCCACCACGCCCACCACGGCCCCGCTCACCACACCGAGCGGGGCCGTTCCCATCACCTGATCGTCGTCAAACCCGATGACGCCATCATCGTCATCAAAAGTGACGCCCAACAGATATCGCGTGCTCGCGTGTCGTGTAGGTGACTCCCCACAAGTCGAGGTCATGGAGGAAAGCCGTGTCGGTTGCCGACAGGACCGCAGTTGTCGTCGACGGCGAGGACGTGTGGGACGAATGACCACAGGTGGCAAACAAGAACCACAACGCGGCGAACAGCACCAGGAACAACACCAGGCCCGGAAGGCACCCCGGCTTCTTCTGCGCGGATGGGGGCACGGGTGGAGGCGCGGTGTGCCACTGTTGGCCGTCCCAGTACAACTTTCCCGCCTTACCGCTCGGGTCCGGGTACCAACCCGGCGGCAACGGTGTCGGTGCGCTCATCTCACACTCGGGTACGACGGCGGATAGGAGAACGCCATCCGTCAGTTTTAGTTCTGGACCGACCCGGTGAGAAGTGCCCTTAGTCCGCCCTTAGTCCCCCTTAGTCCTGTACCGGCTCAGCGTGGACCTCGGCGGCGCAGGCCGGGCGCTGCACAGATGGCTCAGGTCGCAGTTCAGCCGACACTTGCTCGGCGAGGGTCTGGCGCGCCGCTCGCTCTTGGGGCCTTAGCTGTTGAAGGGTGAGCCGTGGGCTTCGCTCTGAGGCTCGCCTCGGGTCGGCTTCCTCCCATTGGATCTGCTCGACTGTCGAAACCACCTGTCTGAGAACGGCTTCCCACTTGTCCATCCGCTCTCGCACGTCGTTAGACCCGAATGCCCTGACGAACGCTTCGGCGTGAGCTTGCTCGTCAAGGGATGGCAATGGAGGAACCGGCTGCGGCGGATTCGTGTCCATCATCGGAAGCACCAACTGCGCCCACTGCCCGGCGCGCTCGGCCATCTCAAGAAGGGCGACGTAGGCACTTTCCAGCCGCTGCTGGTCTCGTGCCTCTTTGGCGAGCAGTCGCGCATGGGCGAACTGCTGCCCGGAGATCGTCTCGGCATGGTCACGGCCCTGCTTGCCGGAGAGCCAGGTGAAGAAGATTCCGGCCACGCCGACCGCAGTCGACGCGGTTGCTGTCGCTACCGGGGCGACCCACTCCCATGCCATAGACCGATTATGGAGTCGGCGCGGCCCCCCGAATCCCGCTCTGGGCCTGCCTGGTGGCTCAGCGTGGCTCTGGGGGCCGGGAACGGGCCTCAAGCGTGGATGCGATTCTGCGTCTGGTGGCTTACTGGCGGGGCTGTAAGAGGGAGTAGTGGCCCTTGCCAAAGCGGGCCATTTCCGGTGCGTCGCCAGCGGACAGCAGCGTCCACGCGGGAGTGAAGCGGCGTTCGATTTCGGCCCGAGTGATGCCCTGGACGCCAAATTGCTCACCAGGATCAAGCCCGCCGATCAACAGCCGCGCGTGCGGCGCTGCCACCGCGCTGACCTCGCGGACATACGCGTCGCGGTCCTTATCGGTCAGGTTATGCAAGCAGCCGTTGTCGACGATCAACGTAAACCCGGTCCCCACGCCCCGGGCCGAGCTGAGGTGGGTGACATCGGCCTGAACGAAGTTGACGGAGACCTGGCGGGCTTGCGCCTTGGCGCGCGCCTTGGCCAGCGCCCTCGGCACGAAGTCCACGCCGGTGACCTGCCACCCGTGCTGTGCCAAATAGATGGACGTGTCGCCGGTACCGCACCCAATATCGAGTGCAGTGGCCGCCGGGAGGGCGGGCGAGTCGTTGCCTTCGACCAGGTCGTGCAGACTTTTCGGCTGCGGATGGCCATCCCACGGTGTGAAACCGACTCGGTACATCGCACGGAACAACATGTTTCGAGATGCCATCACTCCACGGTAAGCTTCACGACTTTCTTCTGGCGCTGGGCCTGACGGGGCGGCCTGGGAGCGGCTGCCGACCGGCCTGGCGGCGCTGATCTCGGGCAACCGTATGGTGTGGCAGATCGAGTGGCCCATTCCGGCTACCGCCAAAAATAGCTCTGAACAGGCATTTCGCCTGTGCCCCCGGCAGGATTCGAACCTGCGACACCGGCTTTTGCAGCCAGGCAATCTCAACGATTGCCGTTAGGTCGCGATTGCTGTTGCAGGACAACGGCATCGTGTGCTCAGCGGTCTTGTTAGCAACCGACGATTCTCATGCATTCTCGGTCATAAGTGATGAATAAACGATGGGCTCCCGGAGTGACCCAACGGTGAACGCCGTGTGGTCAGCCGCGCAAGTTAGCGGTGCTGTCCACGGTGGGTGGAGTAGTAGATGTAGCAGCCCAGGCCTACTACGGAATTCCTCACCGATCTGCCGTCTGATCGCGTGCGGGGTCGGGATCGGTGCGCGCGTGGGTCCGCTGGGTGGCATGAGGGTACCGCAACGATCCGAGAGCTGGGATAATTGGGATCTGAAATTCAGATTGTGATATTCTGATTGCATGCGCGAAGTCACAGCGTCCGAGGCGTCGAGGAACTTCTCGGCGGTGCTCGATTCCGTCGAGCGGGGTGAAATCATCGTGGTGACACGCGCGGGTCGACGCGTCGCGTCAATCGCACCAACGCCCGCGGCGACCGGTGCGGCACTGAATGCGGTGCTGACACGTTGGCGCGGTGCCGCGGCTCTTGACGACGACTTCGCCGAGTCCATCGACACCGCACGAGCCACCGCATCGACCGAGGATGACCGCGACCCGTGGACCGCCTGATCCTCGACACCGGCGTGCTCGTGGCTGCCGTGCGAGGACGAGCCACCGTTCCCGATGATGCCGACGTCGCCATCCCGGCAATTGTCATCGCCGAATATCTTGCCGGGGTGCACCTCGATCGGGACGCTGGACGGCAGGCGGCTCAACGAGCTTTCCTCGATGAGGTCCTCGCCGTCATACCGGTGCACGCATACGACAGGTCTGTGGCTGAGCACCATGCAGCCCTGCTGGCCTACACCGCCCGACAAGGCCAACGCCGAGGGCCCCATGACCTCATCGTTGCCGCCACCGGCCGCGCCACCGGCCGCACCATCCTCACCACTGACCGGCACGCGCGATTCAGCGAGCTGCCCGACGTCAACGCACGCACTATTACCTAACGTCCCCGGGCTTCGGCAGGCGGTTCAGCCAAACTCGGCTCAGCGTCGACGACGCCGATGCCCTAGCGGTCATTCGCGAAGTATGGCTCGTGTAGTCGCCCCCGAACACGGCGACCAGACCCAATCACAAGCCCACCAAACACCCTATCCGCCAACACTTCCCAATCAATCCCAACCCTCCCAACACCACCCCCTGACCGCTTCAACCTTCCCGACTGTCCCCAAAGGCACATTGGCACAAGCGGTGCAATACTGATTTGGGGCGCGCGTCACGCGCCCCAAATCCCAGTCGCTACAGCTTGTTTCGCTCGTCATGCTTGTGAGGTGGTCGCCCGTGTTGACGATCTCGCGGCTATCGCGGTGGAGCATCAACTACTACAACGACACCGCCCATCAGGCCCAAGCCGCGGCGATGGATCGCCAAGCCGCCGGCGGCGGGTTGGGGGAGTACTACTCCGAACGCGATACCCGGGTGGTGGCTAGCAAGCTGCGCGCTTCGGAGTATTGCCAGAAGAACGACCTTGTCGACCCGATCACGATCTTCATCGCAACCGGGTTGCGCCGCTCGGAACTACTCCGCTGGACCGATTTCGACGAGAAGGCCGGGACGGTGGCCATCACCGGCAAGGTCATCAGGGCATCGGGTAAGGGTCTGGTACGGGTCGATGAGACGAAGACGGCGGCTGGTCGGCGCACAGTGCCGCTGCCGTCGTTCGCGGTCGTCGCACTGGCCGAGCGGCGTACAAAGCCGTTCCTTGGCGAGCAATCGGTGATCTTCCCGTCGACTGCGGGCACGCTGCGCGATCCGGACAACTTCAATGCGCGGTGGCGCAAGGCGCGCGAAGCCCTCGGTGTGCCCGACGTGACCAGTCATTCATTCCGCAAGACGCTGGCGACGCTGATCGACGACGAGGGACTGTCGGCGCGAATCGGCGCCGACCACCTGGGCCATAGCCGCGTGTCGGAGACGCAAGACACCTACATGGCACGCGGACGCGTACATCCGCAGGTAGCGAAGCTGTTGGACCGGACCATAAACGATGAATAAACGATGGATTCGAGCGGGGCGCGGCGAAAAATGGCCTCTGACGTGCCCCCGGCAGGATTCGAACCT
>DATJQO010000019.1:0-10483 GCA_035505695.1 Mycobacterium sp. | reverse complement strand
CACACCAGCGGATCTACCGTCAGGCGCGCCGTTCTGCCAGAAGGCGTCGAACGCCAGGGAGCGCCGGGCATCGCCTGACAGCAGACCCACGGAACAGACGCGGCCCTACGACCAGCAACCCATTCCTACAAAACGATTAGGAGGGCGGTCATGAGCACGCTGGCCCCCACCCTGCAGGCGTTCTTCACCGACCGGCTGACCCAGCAGCGACAAGCCAGCCCCCACACCATCGCCGCCTACCGGGACACGGTCAAGCTGCTGCTGGTCTTCGCCGAACAACGGACCGGCAAGTCTCCCTCCGCTATGGACATCACCGATCTGGATGCACCACTGATCGGCGCGTTCCTCAACCATCTGGAAACCGACCGCGGCAATAGCGTCCGGACCCGCAACGCCCGGCTGGCGGCCATTCACTCGCTGTTCCGCTACTGCGCGTTGCACCACCCGCAGGATGCCGCGGTCATCGCGCGGGTGCTGGCGATCCCACCCAAACGCTTCGACCGGGCCGTGATCACCTACCTCACCGAGGAAGAGATCACCGCGCTGTTGGCGGCGCCCGACCGCAGCACCTGGACCGGGCGACGCGACCACGCCCTGCTGCTGCTGGCCTGCCAGACAGGGCTACGCGCCACCGAACTCACCGGCTTGACCGTGGGCGACGTGCACCTGGGCAGCGGGCGGCACGTCAGCTGCCTCGGTAAAGGCCGGAAGCGGCGGATCACCCCACTGACCGCCGCCACCGGCACGGTCCTGCACGCCTGGCTCGCCGAACGCGCCGGCCTGCCCAACGATCCGCTGTTCGTCACCCGGCGCGGCACCCCGCTGAGCCGGGACGCTCTGCAACGACGTGTCGCCCGATACGCGGCTATCGCCGCAGCGTCGTGTCCGACTCTGCAGGAGAAGAAAGTTTCGCCCCACGTCTTGCGTCACTCCGCGGCCATGAGGTTGCTCAGCGCCGGTATCGACGTCTCCGTGATCGCGCTATGGATGGGCCACGAGAACATCGCAACCTGCCAGATTTACATCCACGCCGACCTGGCGCTCAAGGAACGGGCACTGGCCCGCACCGCACCACAAGACGCCCCACCCGGCCGCTACCAACCCCCGGACGCCGTCCTGGCCTTCCTCGACGGACTGTGATTATGCCGAACACCCAACGCCGACAACGCTCGCCACCACGAGCCCACCCGAACCGGTCGGCATAACGGCGTGGTCCGCATAAGAGGCAGAGCTGCACCTGATCAAATCCCGCCTGACTGCGGGGTTGAAACACAAGGCAGCCAAAGGCGAACTGCGACAGGGGCTTCCGGTCGGCCTGGACTATGACGAGGACGACCGGGTGATACTGGCTCCGGATGAGGCTGTGCGGGAGGCGATCGTCACTGTGTTTCGCCGATTCGACGAACTCGGTTCGGCGCGCCAGGTGCTGATCCGGTTGCGCGAAGACGGGGTGCTGTTGCCGCGCCGGCGCAACGGCTCTGCGCGCATTACCTGGGCGCCAGCGACCTACCCGGCGGTGCACGACCTGCTGACCAACCCCGCCTACGCCGGGGCGTTTGTGTTCGGCCGCACCCGCACCGAAAAACGCGTCGGCCCGGGCGCCGGGGCGGTGCACTCACGGGTTCGACTGCTGCCGCGCGAGCAGTGGGAGGTGCTCATCCCCGATCACCATCCCGGATACATCAGCTGGGAGACCTATGAGGCCAACGCCGCACGGCTGCGCGGCAACTGGCGCCGACCCCGAGAACTGGCCGGCGGCGCGGTGCGCGAAGGCCGGGCCCTGTTGCAGGGTCTGCTGCGCTGCGGGCGCTGCGGGCGGATCATGCAAACCGGCTACTCGGGCACCACGGGCAACTGTCCGCGCTACGTGTGCGGCCGCGCCAAACAGCTCTATGCCGGCGAGCATGTCTGCCAGAGCATCGGCGGCATCCGGCTAGAAAACACTGTCCTTGACGAGATGTTCGACGTGCTGGCACCTGCGGCGCTGACCGCCACCGCCCAAGCCTTGGCCGAGGCCGAGGCCAACTATCGGCGCGATTTGGCGGTGTTCGAGCTGGCCGTTGAACGCGCCCGCTACGAAGCCGACCGTGCGCTGCGCCAGTTCGACAATGTCGAACCGGAAAACCGTTTGGTAGCAAGGACTTTAGAGAAGAAGTTGGAAGCCAAGCTGGCCGCGGTCCGCGCCGCCGAGAACGATCTGGTCGCCCAACGCGCCCGTCGCCCGGTCGCGTTGACCGACCAAGAACTGGCCTGGGTCACCACTGCCGGCGCCAACATCCGCGCGATCTTCAACGCACCCACCACCACAGTGCGCGAACGCAAACAACTCATCCGCGCCGTGATCACCGAGGTCGGCCTCACCGTGCACCCACAGCGGCGCATCGCCGACCTGCGCATCATCTGGCAGGGCGGGGCCGTCACCGACGTCGCGATGCCCATGACCAAGCCCGGTAGACACCTACGCGTCACCGACGAGGACACCATCGCCCTGGTCCGCCGCCTCGCCCAGCACTACGACGACCGCACCATCGCGGCGATCCTGGCCAAACAAAAACGCCGCACCGCCACCGGGCTGCCCTTCACCCGGGCACGCGTGGCGATCCTGCGCGCCAACCACGCCATCCCCGTCTACCAGCCGCCCGCCCAGCCCGATGTCAGACCCCTCAACGAGGATGTCGTCGTGGTCACCATCACCGAAGCCGAAAAGATCCTCCGGATCAGCAGAGTCACCATCTACCGGTGGATCCGTGACGGCTTCATCACCGCCGAACAGATCACCCCCGGCGCGCCATGGCGCATCCGCATCGACCAAGCCCTCCGCGACAGAATCCAACCCGAAGCACCCGAGGGTTGGCTCGGGCTCGACGGCGCGGCCAAGGCCCTCGGCGTCGCCCGACAAACCGTGTTGCACAAGGTCCAACGCGGCGAACTCCAAGCCGTCCACGTCAACCGCGGACGCCGCAAAGGCCTGCGTATCCAGGTAAAACCCGACCAAAATGGACTGTTCGACACAGCTGATAGGAGAAATGCGCAATGTTAACCAGCCCCGACGGGTACCGGCAAGAGCCACGTCCTGATCGGCGTAGGTCACGCCGCGGTACATGCCGGTCACAAGGTGCGTTACTTCACCGCCGCCGACCTCGTCGACACGCTCTACCGGGGCCTGGCCGATAACACCGTGGGCAAAATCATCGACACCCTGCTCCGCGCCGATCTGGTGATTGTCGACGAGGTCGGGTTCGCCCCGCTCGATGACACCGGCACCCAACTGCTGTTTCGGCTCGTTGCCGGTGCCTACGAACGCCGCTCATTAGCGGTCGGCTCCCATTGGCCCTTCGAACAATGGGGCCGGTTTCTGCCCGAGCACACCACCGCGGCCAGCATCCTGGACCGGCTCCTCCACCACGCCAGCGTCGTCATCACCGACGGTGACTCGTTCCGCATGCGCCACGCCCGACATAAGCGAGGTGAGCGCCCCTGAACTAACCTCAATCCTCGTAAGGGAGTGGGGACTTTTCCTGGCCACAAGCGGGGACCTCAACTTGGCCACGGACAGCCTTCCTGGCTCTCAGCGGCCCCGATCATCGGAGTAAACGGCCGCATCGCCCTGGTCGATCTGCTCGAATCATCCCGCAGCGTTACGCGAAGGGTCTGCCAGTGTTTCATACAGAATTCCGCCGACTCGCGCGGGGAGCATGCGTCCGGAGCGTACACGTTACCCCGTGCGCAAAGTCGCCTTACGCATGAAGCGGCGGGGCCAGCTGGAAACGAGCAGTCATGATCCGTACACCGCGCGGCAAGCGACAACCGAAGCAGAAAGTCGGATTCGTGGCCTGCGTTCAGTCCGTGGCGACGAGTCCGGCTTCGAGTACCTTCACCAATGCGTCGAGGCGAATCACGATTGTGAACAACAAGATCGGGGAGGCGAACGACGTGTACTAGTGGTATGTCTCGTCATTGGTTGACCGCTTGGAGCGCGACGCGTCCGCGGGCGACCTTGGCGAGGATGTCGTCGGCGGTGGCGGTCCATATGAATGGTTTGGGGTCGTTGTTGTGCGCGGCGAGGTAGTCCTCGATCTTGGCGATGAGGTCGGGTACGGAGTGGAACACGCCGCGGCGCAGCGCCTTGTCGGTCAGTTCCCGAAACCAGCGTTCGACCAGGTTGAGCCACGACGAGGAGGTCGGGGTGAAATGCAGTTGGAATCGGGGATGTTTGTCGAGCCAGGCCCGCACGCTTTCGTGCTTGTGGGTGGCGTAGTTGTCGCAGATCAGGTGCACCGCAAGTTCTTCGGGGACCTCGCGGTCGATCGTGCGCAGGAACTTCAGAAACTCGGTATGGCGGTGCCGGGGCAGGCATTGCCCGATAACCTTGCCGGTCAGCACGTCCAGCGCCGCGAACAACGTGGCGGTGCCGTTGCGCTGGTAATCGTGGGTCATCGTCTGCGCTCGCCCCGGCTTCATGGGCAGCGACGGCTGGGTCCGGTCCAGCGCCTGCACGGAGGACTTCTCGTCCATGCACAGCACGATCGCCTTCTCGGGAGGACTGAGGTACAGACCGACCACGTCGATCAGTTTCTCCTCGAACTTCGGGTCGTTGGACAGCTTGAATGTCTTGACCAGGTGCGGTTTCAAACCGCGCGCGGCCCACACCCGCTGCACGGTCGCCGCCGACACCCCCGCCTTCGCCGCCATCGTCCGGCACGACCAGTGGGTCTGGCCGTCCGGTGTGGAATGCCTTGTCAGGTGCACGATCTCGTCGATCTTGTCCTGCGGGATCGTGGACTTCCGGCCACGCCCGGCCCGGACCTTCCCCAGCTTCGCCAAGCCCTCCTCCGCGAACCGGGCCCGCCACGCCCGAACCGTCGCCGGCTTCACCCCTACCTGCGCGGCGATCCTCATGTTCGCCACGCCATCGGCCGCCAGCAACAGCACCTTGGCCCGCTGAACCTGCCGATGCGGCGCGGTCTGCGACCGCGACAAAGCCTGCAACGCTTCTCGTTGACCGTCCGACATGACCAAAGCAGCCGCTGGTGTCATCACCCACAAAGTCTATTGCAAAACCAGTCTATTATTTTGGAGACACACCACTAGACCCCTGTCACCAATAAGTGACAGGACGCGCCTTGGCGGTGGGTGCTGGTGCGGCAGGTAGGGACCGCCACTCCCGGGATCGCCCGGCACGGGACACTCACACGAAGGTGGAATACATGCTCGACCGAGTCAGCGTCGGCCCGCCAGGATCGGCGGAGCGCCGCGACCGGAACGCCGGTAGTGTCGTTGCCGTCCACGCCGCCAGGGAACGCAACGGCCCTATTTGCGTGTCAGCAGTTCGTAGTCGATGGTGACCATCACCATGACTTCCTGTTCCCCCGGAGCGATCGGGGCTGCCGCGTCTTCGGTGCGCATCAGCCGGGACTCGGGAGCGCTCACCTGCGATTCCGAGATTGTAATGACCTCGCCCAGCTTGATCCCCGCCCCGTCGGTCAGTTGCCGCGCCTTCGCCTGCGCGTCCTCGACGGCCTGGGCGCGTGCCTTGGTAAGCAGGGGGGCCGGGTCCTCGATCGAAAACGAGATGCCTTGCAGGCGGCTGGCGTCGCCTCCTGCTTTGACCGCGGCGTCGATCGTAGCGCCCGCCGCCTCCAGGTTTCCCGGCTTCTCAAGGAAGCGCAGCTTGGCGGTCACCGCGTTCGACGCCCGGTAGGCTTCGATGGTGGCCGGCTGGTGCTCGTGGGTCTGCCAGACGACATCGACGGTGAACTGCGTCGTCTCGAGATCTCGTTTCTGCACGCCGTGCTCTTTGAGGGCTGACATCACCGCGGTCATCCGCTGGTTGTTGTCCGCGAGGGCCTGCGCCACGGTCGGGCCCTGGGTTTCCACTGCAAGGCTCAACGAGAGAATATCCGGCCGGGCGGACACCCGGCCAGTGCCCGTCACCTTCATCGATCGATAGAGCTCTTCGCGCATCGTCTCCTACCTCCTTATGTCACTGGATTCTTACGTCATTCTTACGTCGCTGGATCCCTTAAGTCATACGATCCGTTCGGACCGTCACCCCTTGCTGTCAAGCTAGACACCGGCCGGCGGGCTAGGGAGCCTGCTCCCCAGCCCGGTCGGGGATCAGCCGGTCTCCGGGATCCCGTAGTGCTGGTAGGCGGCCCATGCCCAGCGGCGCTCGGGCGAAAGGTCGGCAGCATCCTTGACCTCCTCGATCTCCCTCCACAGCGCGCGGCGGCCCGCCAGGATCGCCTCGCCCACCGACACCGGTGCGTTGCCGCCACCGCCCAGCACCGCCCGGTACAAGGTCGTGGCGAAGGTCCGCGCGGACTCGGCCGGCAGTCTCCAGGAGGCGCCGACGAAGTGCCCCGTTCAGCAGTTCCCAGGGCGCCACGGCGGTCGTCGTGTCCACCTCGATGATCACAGGAGCGTGCCCGTCGAGATGAGGCTGCAGGTCCAGCGGTACGACGTAGCGGCTGAGGAAGGCGCGGAGACGCCGCTGGTCGTCCTTCGAGGGCGGGGTGAGCCGCCGTAGGAGCTCTTTTACGAGTGCCGGATCGAGCTGCACCTCACGAGTGGGGACGGTGGACCGACCGGTGACGGCGGACCAGAGGAAGCCGTTCGGGCTGCTTTGGGCGGTGACCCGAACGGGAGGAGGCTCCTCCTCGGCAGGTGAAGGAGCGCCGTCGGCGCCCTGCAGGGTGAGCCCGATCACGTCCGCCGGGCGCCGGGCGATCTCGGCGAGGCGCGCCGACACCTGGTCGCGCAGTTCGTCGGGGATCGCTCCGGGGATCGCTCGTCGCGCACCATTGCCCGCGGGCCCCGGCGGCTCCGCGCACAGGTGCTCGAGGAGGCCCCTGATCGTGTCGACGGCGGCTGCGGCGGCACTCACCTGCCCGCCGCTGTCCGCGACGATGTCCGGGCTGACTGCGATCGCAGGCTCGGCCTCGGCGGCCTGCCGCAACGCGTGGAGGGCAAGGTCCGCACCGAGCCGGTCCTGCTCGACGACGAAAACCTCCGGGACGACGCTGCCCCCCGGGGCGGGCGCCGCCCCCAGCCCGTCGGCGAACCCGGTCGCCCGCGCCCGGGCCACGCTGGGGATCGATAGGTTGTCCGCCCCGGCACCGATCAGGACCGTGGCAAGGCGGCGGACGTCCCCGAGCTCGAGAACCTGCGGGGCAGCGTCCGGAATAGGCTGCCGGCGTTTTCCTCGTTGAAGGTGCCGACGCGGCCCATGCCTATCACCGCGGCTAGCGCCACCGTGTTCCCGGTGGCGGGCCCCGCCGGGCTGGGGAAGTACGTGACCTCGCCGAGCGAACCGACCAGCCACCGGCGGCGGGCGTGCCGGTAGATGATCCCGTCCGACCCGGGAGGTGAGATGGCCTGGTCGATCACTGCGCTCGGTACCCGAGGGCATCACGCCCCGGTAGTGGCCGACGACGTGGAGGTCCGCCTGGGCCTCGACGATGTTCCCCCAGACCACCGTGATCCTCAATGGTCCGACCGTTGCGGGCGGCCGGGCGTGGGGTTGGCCTATCGGCCGGACCCCGGTGGCTCCCTCGGTGCGCGTGGTAGACATCGCCTTTCTCCCCTGCTCCGTTGACGTCGGTCCCGCGTGGTGCCCTGCCCGCCGCGTGTCAGCCCCGTGCGGCGGTGATCAGGGCTTCCACGATCTTGGCCAGCGGCCGCTGGTAGCTCGACGCTAGGCGGGCCGCGCTCTGCCAGGACTTCGGGAGCGGTCCCGGGATCGACCAGGCGCCGGAGGCCTGCTGATCGGCGTCGGTCAGCGCCCGCGACTTGGGCGGCGGGGTCCAGAGGAAGTCGGGATGCGCCTGGTGCAGCCACTCCCCTCCGATGATCGTCCCCTCGGCGTCGAGCTCGAGGTCGTAGAGGTACTGCACTAAAGTGACGTTGTTTGCTTCGGGGGTGTGCGAGGCGGTGTGGCTTGGGGAGCTCTCCACGATGTAGCCGAGCTGCATCGCCACGCCGACGACCGCAGCCATTTTTTTGCTGCGGTACTTGCGGAACCGGTCCTCCGTGAATGCCCCACGGTTTACGGTGCCATCCTCCAGGTCGTTGGCCAGCCGGTACTCCTGCTCGTTGAAGTAGGCGTACTCGTAGGAGTACACCGGCTGGTTCCACACCTCGTAGTCGAATTGCGCATCCAACACGAAGCTTCGCTTCCCGGCGAGCTGGTTGACCACCGACAGGTGCCACGTCCCCGGGTTGGTGTCGAAGGCGGGTTGGGAGATGATCCGCCCGTTCTCGTCCACTGCGGGGTTCTTGTCGTCGGCGCGGCTGCCGATGAACCGCATCGCCGGGGCTGCGTTCGCCCACAGCAGCGACGCCAGGGACTTGATGTCCGAGGGGAAGAAGCGGATCTCGACGCCGTCCGGGGACACCGCGGTCACGACATGCTGCGGGCAAGGGAGCATGAAGGAGGCGGGTGCCCACCCGTGGCAGATGCCCATCCACTTCTCCACGGTGCCCGTACCCTCGGCGTACCCCTGCCCCGTCATCCACATCGATTCGGTAAGCGTGCCGGCGGCATCGCCCACGAGCAGGTCGTACTTCTCAGATGGGGAGAGCCGGTCGATCGCATCGGCGTCGCCACCCGCCACGATGGCGGGAGCGGGATGCTGCTTGACGTAGTCGTAGCCGTCCTGCCACTCGGCGTCGCGTCCGGGGAACTTCGGGTCGGCATACCGGCAGCCGAGCATCCCCCGGTAGATCGGCCAGTAGTCGTCTGACCAAGGAGCCTCCGCCAGGGCTGCCCGCTGCAGGCCGGCCTTGTCGATCTCCTTCGGCTTGGTGTAGACAAGTTCATCGACGAGCCGTTCGGGGCGGTCATTCTCCTCGATGGGGGCGAGCAGCTGGTCCTCGACGGAGACCTGCCCGCCGTCGCCGACGACATGCAGCTGGGTGCGAAGCGATTTCTTTTTCGCCACGAAGCTGCCGTCCTCGATCGCCTGGGTGTCGAAGGGCGCCGCCGACGGAGGCCGATGGTCGGCGCGCATCTTTTTTGGCATCTCCTCGATCGCCGCACCGGGATGATCTTCGAACCGCTGCAAGGCTGCCTGGATCCGGCCTGTGTCCATGGGACATACACCTCTCGCATCTCGATATGTACAGGCTGACGCCCTCCGCCATCCTGCCGGGAACTCACAACGATAGCGTCCCGGGGAGTGGTGGACTTCGGATCTGGCGTGGTTTACGCGTTGCGATCAACGAGTCATGTTGAACGCTAGGCGATTTGGTGTTGTTTGGCAAGCGCTGCCGCGGCGTGTTTCTCGGGCGATAACGGCCCGCAGTTCGTCCAGGGAGACATCGGAGAGATAGCGGCGGGTGACCTGCCACTCGTCATGGGCTTCGATGACCACCGCGGTGGCCAGTCGCAGGAACGCCGCCGGGTTGGGGAAGATCTCCACGACATCGGCCCGGCGCTTGATCTCCTTGTTTAACCGCTCGATCGGATTGTTCGACCAGATCTTCTGCCAATGGGCCTTCGGGAACGCCGTGAACGCCAGCACGTCGGTCTTGGCGTCAGCCATCATCGCGGCCACCTTCGGAAACGAGCCGGCCAGGGTGTCAGCGACCCGGTCCCACTGCGCGGCCACCTCGGCTGGGTCGGTGTGGGCGAAGATGGTCTTGACCGCCGCGGTGACCGCCGGGGCGTGTTTGGCCGCCACCGCGGTGTGCAAGTTGCGCATGAAATGCACCCGGCACCGCTGCCACGACGAGCCAGTGAACTGGTGTGCCACAGCAGCTTTCAACCCGGCATGGGCATCGGAGATGACCAGATGCACCCCGCTCAGCCCGCGCGCTTTCAGCGAGGCGAGGAATTCGCGCCAGAACTCGTAGGACTCGCTGTCCCCGACGGCGGTGCCCAGCACTTCGCGGGTGCCGTCGATGGACACCCCGGTGGCCACCACCAGGGCCTGGGAGACCACGTGCGCCCCGATACGGACCTTGCAGAACGTCGCATCGCAGAACACGTACGGAAATTGCGTGTGAGACAGGCTGCGGGTGCGGAACGCCTCGACCTCCTTGTCCAAGCCGGTGCAGATCCGGGAAACCTCCGACTTGGAGACACCGGATTCGACGCCCATCGCCGCGACCAGGTCATCGACACTGCGCGTCGACACGCCGTGCACGTAGGCCTCCATGATCACCGCGTGCAACGCCCTGTCGATGCGGCGGCGGCGCTCCAGCAGCGACGGGAAGAACGAACCAGCCCGCAGCTTGGGGATCTGCACCTCGATATCCCCGGCGGTCGTCGACACCGTCTTGGGTCGGTGCCCGTTGCGGTGCACCGTGCGCTCACCGCTGCGCTGGTAGCGGCCGGCGCCGATCGCCTCAGTGGCCTCGGCCTCGATCAGCGCCTGCAGTCCGGCGCGGATTAACTCGGCGAACACCGCGCCGACATCAGCAGACTTCAAAGCGTCAAGCTGGGCAAGCAGGGCAGAATGGTCCTGGGTCATCGCGTCGT
>DATJQO010000018.1:0-8319 GCA_035505695.1 Mycobacterium sp. | reverse complement strand
GTCGCGGTGGCCGGCGACAAGTTGGGCGATGTGTGGTGGCATGCCGTGCACGATTGCGTCGGTGATGAACAGCCTGCGGAAATCGTGGAAGGTGTAGCGCAGGGCGCGCCCGGCGGCGTCCTTGACACCGATCGCGGTGAGGGCGTGGTCGAGGTATTTGCGGAGCGCCCGCTCGGACACCGGGCGGTTCTCCAGCCGGCGATGCCATTGGAACAGCAGCGGCAGGGGTGGGTTGTAGACGCGTTCGTTTTTGTCGTAGGAGACCACCAGCGGCACGTCGGGACGGTCACCGCGGATGCGGGCGACGATGGTGGACAACACGTCCGCCAGCTCCGGTGAAATCACCAGCAGCCTCTCGGCGTCGGTCTTCGACGGGGTGATCTGTAGCAGCGGGATCAGCTCCCCGGTGGTCGGCAGCCGGTATTGAATGAGGCTGTGGTGTGACAGCTCGGTCAGTTCCTCTATCCGAATCCCGGTGTGGCGCAGTACTTCTACCACGGCCCAGGTCCAGAACCCGCGGTGTTCTTCGAAGCTGAGGTCGCGGCGCCGACCGGTGTCGGGATCCTCGGCCCACAGGCGCCCAGTCGTCTGGGTCCGCATCACCGACCGGCGCAAGATCACCCCGGCGGAGGTGAACGGTTCACCGGGCCGGGCTTGCTCGGCGGCGGCGAGCAGCTCTTCGGTGCGGGTGCGTTCGGCTGCTACCCAGGAGACCAGCGCCGGCAGCACCGCAAGCCGTTCGCGGGTGCGCGCGTCCATGCGGGACTTGCGGTGTGAGCGGTCCTTCTTGTGCGAGGCGTCGCTGGCGCTGACCGGGCAGCGCACCGCCCAGGGGCCCCATCGGGCCGGGTCGTCGTCGGCCCACTCGGCGATATCGAGGTAGAAAGCTCGGACGGCGGTGAGCACGCTGCGCCCGTCCAATCGCGGCGCGGTCATCGTGACCTGTTCGCGGTCGGGTGTGGTGGTCGTGGTGCGGGTCCGAAACATCACCCGTTGCTTCCACGCCGCAGCGACATCGCGGGACAGTTGAAGCGAATCGATACCGGGGTGGTGGGCCTCCAGATCGGCCCAAAACAGTTTGCCCAGCAGGTAAGCATGGCGTTGCAGCGAGGAGAAGTCCATCGATGGCTGACGTTCCTGCAGGTAGCCCACGAGCACGTCGCGCACCGGCCGACACGCGATCCGGTAGCGGTCGATCAGCGCCTCGCAGCTGGGCTGTCCACGGCCGGAGAACATCTCGATCGCGGCGGGCGCATCGGGACCGAGGTCGCCGTGCGCGCGCAGCAGTTGATAGAACAGCGGGCTGTTGAGATGTCTGGGGGTCGTGGCCCGGGTGCCGGCGGCGGTAGCGATCAGCTCGACGCAGTCGCCGACCCGCACCTGCTCGACTGGGCCGCCCTTGGCCGCCATGATGATCCCAACATTGGTCAGTGCCTGCTGCTGGCTCTGCAATCCGACCCGGCCGCTGCGACACAACGCGGTGAGCGCGCTGAACGCACCCGAGGGATCACGCGTGCGGGCCATCTCGACGGCAAGGTTGTGCCGCGCCGGCGCGAACCGCAGCAGCCAGTCCAGGCTGGGCCGGATCACATCGGCGCAGATCAACACCAGCAGCCCGGGGCTCAGGTGCGGCAGCGGCTTCGCCGGGTCGGTGCCGACCAGCCGGCGCCAGTCCGGCTGATCTTCGGCGCCGCCGGCCCGCCACCGCTGCAGCCAACTATCGCCGGGCTGGATGCGCAGCCAGTTCAGCACCGCCAGCACCCCCAGCCGCCTGGTCTGCTGACTGAGCCGGTTGTCCAACGCGAACGGCGCGCACAGCACCCGGGCGAGCACCTCGGAGCGGGTCGCCTCGGTCGCTGGCCACGACGATGGGACCGGTCGGGGTGGAAACGACGCCGCCAGTTGCGCCCCAGTCGGGTTCGCCGATCCGGTCACCGCGGGCGCGGCATCGGCGGCTCGCGTCGAGAGCACCTGCGCGTCGGCGGTCACGACCGGTCCTCGCCGAAGAGGATCGCCAGGCTCTCCGCGCGGTAGCCCGCCGCCGGCGGCGCGGCCGGGTCGCGGTCGCGTTGGCGGGCATGGAAGGCCAGCAGACCGGCGATCACGTCCTCGGTGACCGGGTTCAAGTAGCGCTGCGTGGTGGACAGATGGGCGTGACCCATCACCCACTGCACATCGGTCAGCGGCATCAGCGGGTCTCGAGCCATCCGATACGCCGCGGTATGCCGCAGATCGTGCAACGACCAGTTCGACCCCAACGCGGCGTTGGCTCGGGTAAACATCGCCCGCGCCGCGTCATAGCACAGCGGCCGAAACGGGCGCCGCAACGTCCACCACAACGGCTCGTCCCGCCCGGCCGGCACCAGACCGGCCAGCTGCGCCTGATACAACCGATACAACCGTAACCACACGAACGCGTCCGGTGCGGCCGGCAACGGCTGCAACGCGCGAGTTCCCTTGCGGATCACCGTGATCAACTGCTGTCCAGGGTCGGCATCGGCCACCGTGGCGCCCAACAATTCCGAGGCCCGCGCCCCGGTCGAGACCCACAACGCGACCAATGCCCGGTCACGGTGCGAACCCAGCTGCGCGAACAGCTGATCGAACCTCTCGTCCGGGATGCACCGCGGCGCCCGGCTCACCAGCTTCGGCCGATATCGGCCGCTGCGTTGCCCGGCGAAGGGCTCCATCGGATTGTGGTGGGCATGCGCGCGCCCGCCGCTGCGATGCCGAGACAGCGGGAACGGGTTGACCATCGGCCCGGTGCCCGCCTCCAGATGAAAGTCGTAGAACCCGCGCACCACGGTCTTTATGTGGAATCTGATTTGTCAAGTCCGTGCCCTATTTGCCCTGGTTGACCGCGATGATAGGCAGCAGGGTGGCGGTCGCGGGGGCACCGATCTCACGTGGGGTTGCACCGTCGGGGGTGGGGACGTCGATCAGTCGTTGCAGCAGGCGGTCGAGGGCGGCCTGCCCGTCGTCTACCGCCGCTTGTTCGTCGTCGGTGAGCGGGATGTTGGCGAGCATGCGCTGGAGGTTCTCCTTGGCCTCCAATAGTTGTGCCTTGCTGGATTCCTTCGGAGTGTAGAAATCGCAACGGGCGCAAGCCATCCGGTGCGGGCATTGCTCGAAAAAACTGTATGTGCAGTATCCGTGGCCGAGGTCGTAGTATTGCCACGGCCGGCCTGATGCCGCGGCTCCGGAGGTGACGGCGTCGCGGTCGACGAGCACTTCGATGGTGCGGGCGTTGCGTGCGAAGTATCCGGCGTCGCTGTATGCCTTCGCCAATGTGATTGGGGCGATCGTGGCGTAATGCTGTGTCGCCGACGGACTTCGGTGACCGAGCCATGCCTGCAACTCGAACAGCGTCATCGGCTCCTTAGCGTTGTAGAGCTGGCTGGCTATGGTGGATCGAGCCCGGTGGCTGGTGATGTTGCCGCGGACATCCGCGGTCGGCACACCTGCCTTTGCGCAAAGGGCGGGGATAATGCGGATGTTCAAGTACTGCCTGCCGATGCCCTGCGCCCGGTAGGAAAACAGCAGGTGGACCCGTTCGCTGGTCTTGCGGTCGCAGACGGCGGGTTGGGTTGGCCGTACGGCCTCCCAGGTGGCGATGGCCTGCCCCACGATCGGGTCTACCGGTTTGGTGAAAGCGGTGCCGGTCTTGTGCACCGGAACGTCGAGCAAGCAGACCGCGTCCTTGTTGAGCGTTTCGTCGGTATCGCCGGGGAGGGCGACGTCGTCGCGCTGCCAGCGTATACACCCGACCCGCAGGCGGACGATCTCGTCGCTGCGCAGCCCGCCGAACAGCCAGGTCAGCGCCACTGCCCTGAGCAGCTCGATGGGGTGCTTGCGACCGACCGCGCTGGTGTAGACGTCGCTGTGCTCCAAGTTGAGCCCGGCCCATAGCAGCTTGGCCCAGACGTCGTCGGCGATCACGCGTGGGTCGGGGCCGATGAGGGCGCCGATGCTGCGCGGGGTGGCCAGCGCGCGGGCGGGATCGAACCGGCGGGGAATCCAGTCCCACTCTTGGCAGTCCCGGAAGAACTGGCGGGCCCCGGCCAGCAGGCCACTTTTCGTGCGTGGCATCAGCGGCTCGCCGATGCGCCCGCGCAGGGAGTCGTCATTTTGGGTGTAGTCGCCGATGCGTAGGCGGTCGACGGCGGCGACCCAGGCCGCGCACAGTTCTCGGGTCCACTGGCTTGGCTCCCGAATGTCGGGGTGCTCGGCGGCCAGCCAACGCCCCATCCGCAGCATCTGGTTGCGTCTGCCCTTTCTGCCCGAGACCGGGAGGGTCGAGGTGTCGTGCCAGCGCTGCACCCAGTCGGCCCAGGCCGGGTCCACGCCCTGCGCTGGCGCCAGGGTCAATCGCGCCGGTGGTCGTGGAGAGCTGACATGCCCGAGCGCGGCCAGCGCCCGATGTAGGCTGTGCACGTTCTGGCGCAGCGAGTAGGGGATCGACATGTTCGCCCGCAGCCCCTGCAGCGCGTCCTCGGACAGATCGGCCAGCCGCGGACTGCGGTTGAGCAGCAGTGCATGACTGACCAGGCTCGCGGTCCGCGCGGTGACCTGCGGGGACCGCTGGCCCCAGCCGTGCAGCACACCAGTGACTTGGTCGACTGCTTGATCGACGGCGGCCCTGCCGAACACTTTTCGCGCGACCGCGCCGCGGCCGACGTTGCCCAGAAGGTGCAGTTCGGTGAACCCGAACAGGTACGCCAGGGCGATGGCGTAGGACCTCGCCGACGTGTGAGCCCACCGTGGATACGTTGTCAGGAAAGCGTTTCCGCTCGCTCCCAGGACATCTGTCCAGGCCGCCGCGTCCCAGGCCCAGAAACTCACCCCGTGGGTGGCGCAACCGTGCAAAAGCACCCCGACCGCGTCTGTGGCCGAGCGGCGATGGAACCAATCCTCCACCACTTCAAGGCTTTCCACCGCCCGGACCAGCGGAAGCACTAGGCGGCGAAGCGCATGCCACTGCGGCAGTCCAGGGTCTTCCCATCGGTCCGGCCAACAGCGCACGTCCCAGCCGAGGGTCTCAAGCGCGGCCCGCTCGGCGACCGACAACGCCGCGGAGCGGTCGTATTGCGCGGCCCGCAGCGGCCGGGATCGCGCGGGAGCCGCGGCCGTCCCGACGACGACCGCCGAAGCCACAATGGTCATGGGGTGACCGCCCCCGGTTCTGGCTCTGCGAGCCGCGCCAGCGTCCGAACCCGCCAGCCATGGATCTGTTCCATGCCGCGGCTGAGCTTTTCGGCTAGATCCCGGCCGGACAGGTGGATGTAGGCGAGTGTGGAATCGGTCGAACGATGACCTGCAAATCTGGCGATCGCGTGCAGTTCCCAACCCATGCGGGCCAGGTCGGTCAGGCACAGGTGCCGGGTGGTGTGCGTGGAGAACTGCGGCAGCTCGGCCGCCAACGCCAGCCGCCGCACCACCTTCGACCAGGTCCACAAGCTCAGCGGTTCACCATGGTTGCGCCGTGACTCGGACAAGAACAACGGCCCCCGAGCACGGCTGATCGTCGCCCGGTGAGCGAGGTAACCCGACAGCAGCACCCCCGTGGGCGCGGAGTAGGGCACCACCCGCTCCAGCCGGTTCTTCGTCGTCTCCGCCCTGATCCGCAGCATCCGGCGGGCCGGATCGATATCGTCGCTGCGCAGCGAGCACAGCTCCTCTCTCCGCAACGCCGCGTCATAGGCGAGGGCGAGCATCACCCGGTTACGGACCGGTTCCTCGGCGGCCACCGCCAGGAAGTCCAACCATTGCGACTCGGTGGGAATCCACGGCAGCTTGGTCAGGCGCGGGATCAGGCCACGCTGATGACCGCCGCCGCGGTTGCGCGACGTGTAGCGGCCTCGGCCGACCGGGTTAGACTCGCGAAGACCCTCCTCGACCAGGAAGTCGTAAAACAGCCGCACAGGAACCATCCGCTGCTGCAGGGTGGCATTGGCCAGACCCACGCCCGAGTCGATCGACACCACGTTGGCACCCCGGCGACTGGGCCGCTCGGTCAATTCCCTTACGTAGCTTGCGATATGGGCCCGGTCGGCGCCGAGCGGCTCGACTCCCACCCGCTCGCACATCTGCAGATACTCGGCCAGCCCCCGCGCGTAAGCGTCCAACGTCCGGGCCGCACGCCCGAGATCAGCCCAGACGCGAAGCCAGACGGCCGCCCTCTCGTGCCGGCCCAACACCGGCCACTTCTCCTCCAACGCTCCCGTGCCCAACGAGTCTCCTCAGTCCGTGGTCGTACCGCAGAGAGAGTGTCTCCGCTGCAGCCAGATTCCACGTAACTAATACGCAATGCGCCACAGTCGAGGCCTCGTAGTGCTCACCCCGACCCGCCTTGCCGGTCACCGCATTCACCGGCGCCGGACACGACCGACCCGAGCGCGCGAGGTCATCGTCGGGGTGGCGCCAATGCGGACGAGTCGGCTTGACCGCTACCTGCAGCCAGCGGCAGAAATCCCGGGCCTCGACCCGAGTCGCCTGATCCCAGCCCACCCCGAGCGCCCACAAGAACCGAAACCAGCGCAGCAGATCCATCCCGTAGGACCGCTGCGTCGTCGCGGGCCGCCCACACGCCGCCAACTCGGCGAAGAATCCTGCGACCGGCGCGACCACCGCGCCGTCACCATCAACCAGCCGATACGGCTGGAACAGATCTCCCGTCGCCTCGAGTGAACCCCGCCGCGGCACCACCAGCCCGGCCAACTCCCGCGGCACATCCGCATCGCTGCTCACGAGCTGCGAACCTAGCCAGCCGCACCCGGCGTCGCACGCACCCCCGCCGAGACGAGGCCGATAGTTCGGTCAACAGGTCGTTTTTCACCCGGCGATACCGAAAACCTTTGACTCCCAAGGGATGCGCCAAATGCACTCGAGCCCCGCAGGCTTGCAGCACGTCCACCGCCCAATAGTCGGGTAGCTCCAGCGCGTCGCCGCGCCGGAGCCCCCTAAGAACCGGCCGTGCCCGCTTTCCAGGCAACCGGCTCAAGCAAGCCCCGAAGGCTCCTCAGTTGGGATAGCAGAATGCTGGTGCACGCCAATGCGGTCTGGGTGACGGCCTCGGCAGTGTGTGTGGATGAGACGGAACGCGGTGTAACCCAATGACTCTGGCCCCGAGTCGACGATGATCGCCTGGTGGCGGATCGCCTTGGCGGTGGCGGTGATCCACTGCTCCCACTCGTCGGGGTGTTGCGGCTCGACCTCGGCATGCAGCAGTAGCTGGCCGCAGAGCGGGCAGCGTCCGCGCTGCAGGCGGATCAGTCGCGCGCGGGCCCGGCCCAGCGGGGGTCTCCCGCGGCGGCGCCGGGCCGCCCAGTAGTCGGCCAAGGCAGGGTCGTCCGGGGACGCCCAGCCCTTGACCAGGGTGTGCCGGGTGATCGCCGTCCAGGCGAACTTGACCAGGTAGGCGCCGCTGTCGCGGTCACCGAATACCCAGCGGTCGCGCCGGGACGGGTGGAACGCGCCGAAGTAGCGGGACACGATCCAACGTCGTCCCTTGTGCGGATGGGTGAATCTGGCCCACTTGTCGGTGAGCTTCCACACGCGATGGTCCAGCGCATTGAACACCCGGGCCGACACACAATGCCGGTAAAAGGCTGACCATCCCCGGATAATCGGGTTGAGCCGGATGAGCACCATCTGGGCGTTGTGGCCCCGCAGTGTTCGCATCTCGGCGGTCAGCCATGCCCGGATCCGTTTCACGGCCGCCTTGCTCGGTTTGATCAGCAGCTTGCCGCGGTAGCGGCGGATGTTGAACCCCAAAAAGTCCACCCCGTCATCGAGGTGCACGATACGGGTCTTGTCCTCGTTGAAGACCAGACCCCGAGGTCGCAGCCATTCCGTGAGCCGCGCCTTGACTGCTGGGCCTGTTCCCGCGAGTGGCACAGGGTTAGCAGATCGTCGGCGTACCTGATCAGCACCGGGGAGCCCGACCGCGCCGTTCCGGCGTTGGTGCCGGTGCGGATGTAGCGGACTCCGGCGGCTTGTTCCATTCCGTGCAGGGCAACGTTCATCAGCAACGGGCTGATCACCCCGCCTTGTGGGCTGCCTGCCTCGGTCGGTGCGAACCGACCTTGATCGATCACTCCCGCGCGTAGCCAGGCCGCGATCATTCCCCTCGCGGGAAATGAGCCGAGCTGCGCGAGAAGATGGGCATGATCGATGCGGTCGAACGCGGCGGCCAAGTCGGCGTCTAGCGCCCACAGGCGTTTGCAGGTCGCGCCGCGAGCGGTCACGAAGATCGCCTGCATCGCGTCCTGACAGCTACGGCCCGGTCGAAACCCATACGATCGGGACTCGAACCGGGCC